>NZ_LKBW01000070.1 GCF_002699855.1 Pseudomonas amygdali
CCCTAAGCACCAGCATGATGCTCACTGCGCCAGCCAATGCTGCCGTCTCGTCAGTCTCTACGGTCTCAGAGCAGTCTTGCCACTTCATGCCGGTGGCCGACAGCGCCTCCAGTCTGCAACACACTCAGTCAGTGGGGGTGTTGTACAGCGAAAACACCGTCAGTAACCTCCAGTACCTGAACAACTATCACTCGGTAGCGCTCAGGAGCGGACAGAACGGCGCGCTCGATTCGCGTATCCGCAATGCATTCATCAGCAGTTCGGACCCGAAACTGGCAACCGACTGGCTGGTAGGCTCATTGCAGAAAGAATTCGCCTCGGTGACCGTTTACGACAACCTCGACGCGCTGATGAAAGCGCGCCCCGACGTGGTGGTGATGCTTGATACCTACAACCGTCTGGTAAGCAAGCGCAATAGTCAGGTCGAAGCGCGGTTCATGGCCCGGTTTTATGACACCAATCTGCAATACATCGGCAAGGCAGAAGGTGAGGTGGTCAAGGAGATGACCTCGGTCTGGGTGCAGGGCAAAGCTGCTCCAGAGATTGCCGCACAGATTGACCAGCAGCGTGAGCTGCAGGTCAATGAGCTGAAACAATTCGATGCATCGCTCAAAGCGCTGGTTATGCAAGCCGATAGGGCTCAGGTGGCGGCGAACTGAGTCTAGGTCGCGCCTGGTTCATGTCCGGTTGTTGATGACCTGAGCAAAATTCGCGCTGAACGCGAACTGCGACACACCCACCACGTAGGTGATGGTTCGCGAACCGCTGCCTTGTAGTTGTATCTGTCCGCAGTGATTGTCCTGCGGTGTAATGCTCGTGTTGACGGACAGAAACTGCTCATCAATTTTCGTCGCTTCAATACCGCCTGCCATCAGCATCGTTGCCAGCGGATCGAATATCGGTACCGGATAACCTTCGGCGTGCGTGCCTGATTTGGTTTCAAGCACTTGCCTGACCAGCGTGGCGACAGGGTCGCTCGCCGTAATCTTTTGCGAGTAGCTCGCGTCGAGAATAACCTGGTTGCAGACGTCCAGCGGGACCAGGGTCAATGGCAGGCTCGACTGAAAAACGGTATCGGCCGCGACAGGGTCGACGAACACATTCCATTCTGCGTAGTGGTTACTGCTGTAGGCCTCACCCTGATCCCATTCCTTTTGAGCGCCGTTCAAGGCGGCGACGTTACCGTCAACATAGACAGCTCCAGCCATGGCGACGATCTGCTCGATCATCTGGAAGTCTGCGGGTTGGTTACTCAGTGAGAGCATCTTCGCAATGTTGGTAAAGCCACCCAGCGAAAGAACAGTGATTTTATCCTGGCTGTTCTTCACGGCCTGATACATGAACTCCCACGCGGGAAGGTTTGATAACGCCGGCAAGGCAGCCGGATTGAGCGTTCCCAGAAGGCCCATGATGTCATTCATATCGTTTTTGAATGGTTGTGGAAACCGGTTGTCGTATTCAAGTGGCTTATCGGTGCCTTTTGCCACAACAGTACTGAGACGGTTGCCAATGCCCAGTAAATGCTGCGCGATGATGACGCCCCAGCCGAGATCCGTTTCGCCACATCCAGTGACCGTGATACCGATGATGTCGATGTCCGGCCTTTTCATCAGGTAGGCGATGGACAGTACGTCGTCCCAGCCCATGTCCGTATCGATAATGACTTTCCTGTTCATGGTAATGCTCCCTGCCCATAGGGGACGTTTGAAAAGAGGGGGGTTGCAAGGGTTTTAGATATACCCGAGCACCTGCTCGAAAAGGGTATCGCCTGTTTATTTCCATTAAACCGACGCATGGATCGGTTTTACCGTAAAGAATTAATCACACCTGCCGAGAGNGAGCAGCAAGCCACGTGTGCTTTGACTGTAGTGACAGAGAAGCCTTGCGATGCTGAAAAAACTAGTGAGTGCCTTGCGCACCGTGATGTCTGTACCCGCTGATAATCCCAGGCTGTTGCAGGCCCAATACGTTGCGTTGTCCCGACAGCTGCCATTGATGTATTTCGTGCTGCTGGTCTACACCTGGGCGTTGGCATTCACCCATTGGGCAACTGCTCCGATGTGGCTGACCCTGCTGGTTCCGGCGCTGCTCACTATTGTTTGCGCTATTCGTGCGCGCAAGTGGCTGCTCACGGTAAACCGGCCGCCACCCGCGCCAACCACCATTCTGGCGACGCTGCGCGGGACCAACGGACTGGCAGGCGTGATCGCTGCCGGTTTCGCCGCCTGGTCGCTGTCGCTTTATCCCTATGGCGATGCCTATGCCCAGGCGCACGTGGCGTTTTTCATGGGCATCACCGTGATTGTCTGCATCTTCTGCATGATGCACTTGCGGCCTGCGGCGTTGACCACTGCAGTTGTGGTCAACACTGCGTTTGTTATTTTTTTCGCGTCGACGCACAACATTACTTTCATCGCCACAGCAGTGAACATCGTGCTGGTGTCGATTGGCATGCTGATCATTCTTCAGTATCAATACCGCGATTTCACCAGCCTGGTGAATGTGCAGATAAGAACCGAGCAACTGAGCAATGAGAACCTTCTGCTGGCCAATCAGGACAGTTTGACGGGGCTGCCGAACCGCCGACAGTTCTTTCAGACACTGGACACGGCCTTGCAGGAGGCGCTGGCGCAGCGCACCGGATTGGCGGTCGGCGTGCTGGATCTGGACGGGTTCAAGCCAGTCAATGACCTTTATGGGCATCGTACCGGCGACCGTCTGCTGCTGCTGGTAGCCGAACGTTTGACCAGTGCCTCCAGCGATACAGTGCATGTGTCGCGACTGGGCGGTGACGAGTTCGCTCTGGTTATCAAGGGTGATATCAGCAACGATGCATTGCTGGCGTTTGGTAAACACCTGTGTGAACTGATGCATGAAAGCTTCGAGCTGTCGGATATGTCCATCCAGATTGGCGCAACTTTGGGCTTCGCTACGTTTCCGGCCACTGCAGAAAATGCCACCCAACTGTTCGAGTTTGCCGACTACGCGCTTTATCAGGGCAAAGACCATAACCCCGGAACTACCTGCCTGTTCTCCGCCAGCCACCGCGAGCAGTTGCACGCCGATGGCGTAACCGAGCAGGCATTGCGGCGTGCCAATCTGGAGACCGAGTTCTACGTGCTGTTTCAGCCGATCATTGAAAGCTGCACACGCGAAACGGTGGCTTTCGAGGCTCTGGCCCGCTGGAAAAGTCCGGAACTGGGCTCGGTATCGCCTGCGCATTTCATTCCGATTGCCGAGCGAATCGGCATGATCAACAAGCTCACCGCACCCTTGTTGACTCATGCATTGAAGAGGGCCTTGTCATGGCCGGCGCCCATCAGACTGTCGTTCAACCTGTCGGCGCACGACTGCGCGACCTGGGAAAGTGTCAGTACCATTGTCGAGATCATCGAAAACAGCGGTTTCGATGCCTCACGGCTCGATCTGGAAATCACCGAAACGGCGGTCATGCAGGACATTGCCCAGGTACAGCAGGCTATTGCACAGTTTCGGCAACTGGGTTGCGGTATCTCGCTGGATGATTTTGGCACCGGGTACTCCAGCCTCAGTCAGTTGCACGCGCTGGCGCTGACCAAACTGAAGATTGACCGCAGTTTTGTAACTGGCGTGCATGACAATCCGGCGAGTTACAAGATCGTGAAATCGCTGGTTGCCTTGAGTCTGGACATGTCTCTTGGCTGCGTGATTGAAGGCGTCGAGACGCAGGATGAGCTGAATGCACTGACCAGCCTTGGGTGCACGATGGTGCAGGGTTATTTCTACAGTCCACCGATCAGTTTTGAACAAACCCTAGTGTGGATCGAAACGCCGGATGAGGAGCGCACCTTCGGTTATGCAGCCTCGTGCCGGATCTGATCGACTGCGCTTGAACCATTCCCCTGTGTACGTGGAGTAAGATGCGTTTTTCGATCTCCACGGAATCCTGTCAATGAGCAAACCCGGGCAGACCATTCTTGTTGCGTTGCGCAAGATGATTGCGTCAGGCGAGCTGGCGGCCGGCGAGCGCTTGATGGAAGTGCCGACCGCCGAGCTGTTCGGCGTGTCGCGCATGCCGGTGCGTATGGCGTTTCGTACCCTGGAGCAGGAAGGCCTGCTGGTGCCCTTTGGCGGGCGCGGTTTTCAGGTGCGCTCGATCACGCCGATGGAAATCGCCGGTGCGGTCGACGTGCGTGGTGTTCTGGAAGGTCTGGCGGCGCGGCAGATGGCCGAACGTGGCTTGGCGCAGGAGGCTCGGGACGAGCTTGAAGCCTGCCTGGTGCAGGGCGATGCGCTGTTCGAAAAGGGTTATGTCACTGAGGACGATCTTGAGGTCTATCACGACATGAATATGCGCCTGCATCGAGTGATCGTGGCGGGCAGCGGTAATCGCGCCATTGCCGATGCGCTGGCACGCAACGACCATCTGCCTTTTGCCTCGGTGACGGCGCTGGCAGTGGATCGCGATAACCTGATTCGCGAATACCGGCGCTTCAATTTCGCCCACATGCAGCATCATGCGGTGGTGGATGCGTTAGTGAGCGGGCAGGGCGCTCGTGCCGAGGCGATCATGCGTGAGCATGCCAATGCTACCCTGCGCTACGCGGAGATTTTCGGTGCCGGTTTGAACGAACGCATGAAGGTCATCCAGCGCTCGAACTGATCAGATGTCGAGCACCAGCAGTGGGGTTTTCGAGCGTGAGCAGCATGGCGTGAACTGATCGTTGAGCGCCTGCTCGTCTTCAGTCAGAAACAGATCCCGATGATCCGGAATGCCCTTGAGGACGCGCGTCAGGCATGTGCCACACACACCTTGTTCGCACGACAGCGGAATATCGATGCCGTGGCTTTCGAGCACTTGGGCGACCGTCTTGTTGGCAGGAACGGCAAGTACCTGGCCGGTGCTGGCAATCTCGATAGAAAAGCTGCCGTCATTGCTGGTGTCCGCCGGCTCTGCAGAAAAGTACTCCCGGTGCAGATTGTCTTCAGACCAGCCGGCAGCACGGGCGCTGTCGAGGATGTGTTGCATGAAACCACCCGGTCCGCACACATACAGATGGGTATCGGGTTGCGGCTGGGCGAGTACATTGGCAGCATTCAGCGCGGTAGTGGGCTGTTCATCAAGGTGCAGCGTGACCCGGTCGGCAAATGATGAACGCTTCAGGCGCTCGATAAACGCGCCGCGCTCGACGGAACGAACACAGTAGTGCAATTCGAAATCGGCACCCTCCAGCGCAAGCTGTTCAGCCATGCACAGAATGGGGGTGATGCCGATGCCGCCCCCAAACAGAAGCGTGCGACGGCTGTTCCCGGCCAGCGGAAACAGGTTGCGCGGCTCGCTGATGCGTAGTTGCGCGCCTGATTGAATCTGTTCATGCAGGCTGCGCGACCCGCCGCGTGAAGCCGGATCGTTGAGGACACCAATCAGGTAACGATGACGCTCGTTCGGTGCGTTGCACAGCGAATACTGGCGGATCAGCCCGTCAGGCAAGTGCACGTCAATGTGTGCGCCTGCCGTGAAAGACGGCAGCAACTCGCCATCGGCTCGCACTAGCTCGAAACTGCAGATATCCAGCGCTTCATCGTTACGTGATAACACGGTCACGTCGATCATGGTATGTCCTCGGGTGACCGCAGCACGGGTCACTTCTGATTGTTTTCAACGCATTCGGGCTGGCAGCAGGCGGTCATTTAGTGGCCATTACTGGAATCTGTTCAGCTGTGCTGGCTCGTTCGGCAGCGATCAAGCGTTCCAGAATTTTGCGCGACTGCACACCGCCGGCGTCGATGTTGAGCTTGAGCAGGTTGCGCTGCGGGTGCTGAAGCAGGTTCTGTTGCTGGCGTTCAAGCATCTCCAGGTCTTCGCTGAAGATCTTGCGCTGCCCCTCGCGGATGGTGGCCGTCAGTTGCTCGTCAGCCGGGTTAAAGTTGCGCGCCATGCCCCAGAAGTACCAGATCGAGGTGTCGGTCTCTGGCGTGATGAAGTCGACAACGATGCTCGATGCCTTGAACTCGTGAGGCGCGTGATAGCCGCCTTTGCCCGCGTGTGCTACGCCTACCTCGATGAGTACATGGCTGGGCGGGGTGAAGCGGCAGATCTGCCAGCGATCGACTGGCACGTCATCGGCCAGGTTGTTGCCACGCAGCGCCATCTGCCAGAACGGCGGCGGCATGATGTTTTCCATGTGGCGCGCGGTAATGACTTCCTCGCCTTCGACTGTCGTGACAGGCGCTGCTTCGTCGATTTCCTTCTGGCCGATGCTCGACGCATGCACGTAGGTTTCGTGGGTGAGGTCCATCAGATTGTCGATCATCAGGCGGTAGTCGCACTGAATATGAAACAGACCGCCACCGTAGGCCCATTCGTCGCTGACCGCCCACTCCAGATGGTGGATGAGCGCCGGATCGGCCTTTTCCCGGTCGCCAGGCCAGACCCATATGAAGCCGTAGCGCTCGACCGCGGCGAAGGTTTTGTTGCAGGGGAAGCCTCGAACACGCTGGCCGGGCATCGCGGCGGTCTTGCCATCGCCGCCCATCACCAGCCCGTGATAACCGCATACCAGTTGGCCGTTCTCGACATAACCCAGCGACAGCGGAGCACCGCGGTGCGGGCAGAAATCTTCCAAGGCGACAACTTGCTGGTTCTGGTCGCGATAGAAGACCATCTTTTCGTTGCAGATCTGCCGGCCCAGAGGCTTGTCGGCGACTTCATCCGCTGTACAGGCGACGTACCACGCATTTTTTGGGTGCATGACGGTTCTCCACGGTTCGATTATTGGTCTTATGGATCCACAGAATGAATCATGTTGTTTTCCTCGTGATTATTAATGCCACAGGATCAAGATTAATCCAATGATTAATTTGATTAACTATTATTTAATGGATCCACAGACTGGCCATCAGGCGCATCTGGACACCAGCAATGCTGCTCGCAGACGGGGGGCGAGTGCTTCCAGAAGGGTCTGCACAGAGCGCAATGCCCGGCAGTCGGGACGCGTCAGTAGCCACAGATCGGTGCTGCACCCTTGCAGTGGTTCACTCAACCTTTCCACTGAGGCAAGGCCCTGAATCGTGAAATCGGTCAAGGCCGCCACGCCCAGACCGGCAGCGACCAACTGAGAGACCGCCGACATGTTGCTGCAACGATAGCGTGGGCTCACCGCCGGAAATGCCTGTTTACGCCAGATCACCGAAGGGTGGTCGGGCATCGAGTCGTCCGGGCTGATCCAGGGAATGGAGGCAGGGCTGTGTGTCAGCGCATCGCGGTATTCGGGGCGACCACAGATGAAGTAGTCCGCGCTGCCCAGGCATCGTCCGATCAGGTGTTCGGGCGGGGTATTGGTCAGGCGCAGCGCGATGTCGGCATCACGACGGCTGAGGTTGGCGAACGCGTTGGAGGTGGCCAGTTCCAGCGTGAGAGCAGGGTACTGCGGCATGAAGTCCGCGAGCGTTGGCAATAGCAGGCTGTGCAATACCGCGTCAGTGCACGTCAGGCGTACCGTACCGCTGACCACCTGTTCGCCTTGCTGCAAGGCGATACGGGCAGCGGCGAGTGCCTGTTCGGCGTGTTCAGCCTGCTCGGCCATGGCCTGGGCAGTATCCGTCGGAATGTAGCCGCGGCGGTTCTTTTCAAACAGCGCAGCACCGAGGGCTGACTCCAGACGTCGGATCGAGCGGAACACTGTCGAAATATCAACGTGCAGCAGATCTGCAGCACGCGCCAAGGTCCGGCCGCGTACCAGCGCCAATACCAGGGCAAGATCGGCATGGGTGATTTCATATTGCATCGCTGCATTGTTCCTTTGCCTGAATGCCTATGTTTGTTGCGCAGATGAGTATCCTAGACTGGTTTTATCCCGCCTGGATAGCGTCATATTGACGTGCTGGCTCACCAGATTCACAAGGACTCAACGTATGTCACGACCTCCCTTGATCGGCGTTACTGCCTGCCGTCAGCAGTTGGGCAAGTACTCCTCTCACACCGCAGGCGATAAATATGTCGAGGCGGCTGCGTTTGCGGGTGTCCCGGTCATTCTGCCCGCGCTCGACGTGCCCACCGAGCCTGCGCAGTTGCTGGCCTCACTGGACGGTTTGCTGTTTACCGGCTCGCCGTCCAATGTCGAGCCGCATCATTACAACGGCCCGGCAAGCGTGGAAGGCACTGCCCACGACGTGTTTCGGGATCGCACAACATTACCGCTGCTCAGGGCCGCCATCGCCCAGGGTGTGCCGGTGTTATGCATCTGCCGTGGTTTTCAGGAGCTGAATGTTGCACTGGGCGGCAGCCTGCATCAGCGGGTCCAGGAATTGCCCGGTTATCTGGATCACCGTGAGCCGCAAAGCGATGTGCTGGCCGTGCAGTACGCGCCGCAACACCCGGTGCAGGTGCAATCTGGCGGGTTGCTGGAGGCGCTCGGGCTTGCGCCGGGGTTCGAGGTCAATAGCCTGCACAGTCAGGGAATCGATCGTCTGGCATCGGATCTGCGCGCGGAAGCACTGGCACCCGACGGTCTGGTGGAAGCGGTTTCCCTGCCCGGTGCGCCAGGCTTTGTGCTGGGCGTGCAGTGGCACCCGGAGTGGGAGTTCATGAACAACCCTGTGTCGCTGAGCCTGTTCACGGCATTCCGTGAAGCCTGCCTGGCGTATGCCCGGAACCGTCAGGGCAGCTAGTGCGATGAGCTGCTGAGTGTTGCTGACAAACGTGATTTAATATCCGGCTTTGCGGCCTGGGCGATGGACAATCCATTCCTCCTGGGCTTTGCTTCACTCATCGGATATCTTTCGCACAAGGCCATTATGGATACGGGAGCACGACTCAAACTGGTGCGTGAAAGCTACAAGCTGTCACAACGTGAACTGGCCAGACGCAGTGGTGTGACCAATGCCACGATTTCCCTGATTGAGCAAAATCGTGTCAGCCCCTCTATCAGCTCGTTGAAGAAGCTGCTTGAGGGCATCCCCATGACGCTTGCGGATTTCTTCACCTTCGACCAGCCACCGGGGCAGGATCAGTATGTATTCCGCGCCGGTGACCAGCCTGACCTGGGGCGTAACGGTGTTCGCCTGCTGCTGGTCGGCGCAACCCTGCCGAGCCGCCAGATGCGTTTTCTGCGTGAGCAGTACGCGCCGGGCGCAGACTCGGGTGAAGAGCCCATCGTCCACAGCGAAGGCGAGGAGTGCGGGTTGGTGACGCGCGGCACCGTGGAGCTGACCATCGATGGGCAGGTCAATATTCTCGGTCCCGGGGACGGTTATTACTTCCCGACCACCTTGCCACACCGCTTCCGCAACATTGGCCAGGACGAGGCCGAGATCATCAGTTCCAACACACCGGCCAATTTTTAGCGCACAGCAGCCTGCTGCGAGGGTAATTCCCCGCCACTTTACACCTTTGGCCGCACCTCAACTGACCAGTGCTGTCGGCATATAACCCTGTGGGTTCATACACTGCCAGCGCCAGGCGTCAGTGAGCATCGAATCAAGGTTGAACCTGGCGCGCCAATCCAGCTCACGCAATGCTTTCCCCGGATCCGACCAGCACACCGCAATGTCTCCGGTCCGGCGCGGCTCAAAGATCAAAGGCACGGTTTTGCCGGAGATACGTTCGAAAGCGTGCACCACCTCAAGCACTGAATAACCCTGCCCAGTCCCCAGATTCCAGACGGATACGCCTTTTTGGCCGCGTATTCTGTCCAGCGCCTTCAAGTGGCCCTCGGCCAGATCCATTACGTGAATGTAGTCACGCACACCTGTACCGTCCGGCGTCGGGTAGTCGGTGCCAAAAATGTGCAGGGCAGGGCGTCTTCGATTCGCGACCTGCAGCAGGAAGGGCAGCAGATTATTTGGCGTGTTGCAGGGCGACTCGCCCAGAAAGCCGGACGGATGGGCGCCAATGGGATTGAAGTATCGCAGCAGCCCGATGGACCAGCGTGGATCCGAGCGGGCGACGCTTTTCATCACATGCTCGGCCATCAGTTTGGAATGCCCGTAAGGATTGGTCGGCAAACCCAGTGGGCAGTTCTCGTCCAGCGGCATTTGCTCACGGTCGCCGTATACAGTCGCTGATGAGCTGAACAACAGGTTGAACACGCCTGCCTGCTCCATCGCCTGACACAGGTTTACGCTGCCACTCACGTTGGTCTCGAAATAGCGCAACGGCTCTCTGACGCTTTCGCCCACTGCTTTGAGCCCGGCGCAATGCACCACAGCTTTCACTGGGTGGCGAGCGAATAGCCGGTTCAACGTCGCTTTGCTGCGTACATCGCCGTGGATGAACTCCACCTGTCGCCCGCTGAGTGTTTCCACCCGGCTCAATGTCTCTAGCGAGCTATTGCACAAGTTATCAAGCACCACGACATCGTGGCCCTCTTCAAGCAATTCAAGCGCAACGTGAGCGCCAATGTATCCCGCACCACCGGTAACCAGAATCATGATTATCCTTCCTGGATGTTCGCCGCCTCGGCAAGAGGCGTGCTGAGGGCTCGGCGTCGTGACCTTTATCAACAGGACGACAGAGGAGCCTTGCTTGCGAAAATCAGGACCAGACCACCGCGTGGGGAAAACGTACCGCAGGTGCCAAAAAACATTCGCTCAAGACTAGGGGCGTATTTGTTCCGCCGAGTTCAACTGTTCATGAGACTGTCAGAAATTTTGTGTTCGGGCATAACATGTAGCTAGAGGTGCATGTATGCCGACCAAA
>NZ_LKBW01000071.1 GCF_002699855.1 Pseudomonas amygdali
TTTGGTCGGCATACATGCACCTCTAGCTACATGTTATGCCCGAACACAAAATTTCTGACAGTCTCCTAAAAACCTGATTACCGTATGGAACAAACTGTTTCTGTTCATTGAGGCGTCTGCAGTATCGGCGTCCGAGATAAACGATGCCTTGTCATTACGGCAGTTTATGAGTCACTTCAGACAAGTCGTTCACCCCTGGAAGACCATCGAAGTCGACTCGGACGCCTTGCTTAATGTGTTCAAGGAAGCGGATGAAGAATATAAACGGATTTATGGATAACTCGACAATGAAAAATACGTTCACGCCCAATGACACAGCCTTCACTGGTCAAGTACCCGACCGCGATATCATGACTCGCAGTCTTCACCTCATGCGTAACAGCCTGATAAAGGCAGACCTTCTGTTTGCCAAGACCCAATACCTGCCCAACCTTTATGAAAAGCTCACACGCCTGAACACCCTGGCCATCACTGAACAACATCACCTCGGAGAACACGCTGAACGGCTGATCATCGATATCGAGTCGAAGACCGCCCTGCTGAGGCAGTACGCTCAACCCNAGTGTCAGCGCCTCGTGAACAATGCCACTGCCACAGCCCAGCAACTGGCCAGTGCTCTGAGTGGCATGGCACAAGGTATTGATCGACAGCAGACCGCTGAGTTTGGGCAGAGTCTGCAAGGTGACATGGCAAACGCAGGCACCAGACTCGACGTTTTACACACCACCCTGGCGAGGTTGAACGAAGAGCGTCAAGTGCTGAGCACCGCTATTGACGCCCTGGAAAGCAAGGGCGCGACGAGTATTGCCAAGGACACGTTGATCAATGCAGACAAGGTGCTCAGCCTGGGAATGCAGCCCCCTGAACTCGCAGTGATCATGCTGGCGCTCGAGCAAATGAAGGCGACCCTGGAAAAGGGTGAGGCGGGAATCAACCTCATCGCGATGATCAAACGCCGTGATGGTTTTCGCGAGCGCATCAATGCCCTGTCCCAGCAACTGGCAGGCATGGACAAGGAAAAAATGGCGCTCGCACAGCGCATTGAGCTGATTGAATGCTTCAACGCTTTTGACGAGCAGCGTGCCGCTTATGTCGAGCAATACCAGAAAATCAAAAACACTCTGGACAGCTTTCTGGTCGTCAACACCAAGGGTGCATCCGATGACAGGCAACGCAGCATGCGCCTGATCGAATCCGGCCAACAGTTGATCGGCTACTTGAACCGCATTCGCTGACGCCACCGCAGGCCACGTTGCAAGGGTAATGGCCTGTACGCCCTTGCAACCTGCGTTTATGCAGCTGCCGTTAAACGGCAGCCAAACAGCTATCAATTCTCAAGGGCCCAGCATGACAGGACAACTCTTGTACCAGAGCGACTTCAAGGACCTCACCACTTACCTGCAGGTTTTGCAGAGGCTTCCGGCATTGACCCGCTCGTTCAAGGTCCATCTTGATCAGGTGCCGTTGGCCAGACACAGCACCTATCCCATTCCCGAACTACGCAATGTGCTTGAAAGGGCCAATAGGGATTGGTCTGGCTGGTCGGCGCTTCTGCCCAAGCTGATGGCGATGCACAGACGACTCGACGCCATGACGGCAGAGCTCACACAGTTTTCCGGAAGTGCAACGCAGGACTACAAGCTGGCCGAGCACCTGAGGGGCTCCGCAGGCGATCGGCTGATAGCGTTCGAGAGCGAGTTCGATAATGAGGAACAGACAGTACAGAAACTGACCCTGGGTATCTGCACCATTCTGCCGCGACTTATCGACTTCCTGAACGACGCCATCTCGCGTTATAGCCGCAAGTTCGGTCTGAAGCCGGGCGACCCTCACCGGGAAAACCTGGCAAACGCCCTGCCCCTGTCATTCGGTACGCAGGATGCGATCGACGCGCAAGAGCGACTGTTTCGTGCACAAGGTTATGCGTACAGAGCGTTGGGCTGGTACATCCGCGCTTACACGGCCGCCAGAAATCTGGGAGCCTACCTGTTGCGAATGTGGGCACTGCTCTGGGCCTGTGTAGGCAGCATTATCGGCGTACGCAAAGCTGAAACACCTTTGCGTCGCCGCCTGGAGACGGGACTGCTACTGGTCAACGTGCGGGAAATCCAACGCCTTTCAAAAGCGTTCGACACTGGGCAGGATCTGGCTGTCTGAACCCTGGATGAAACGCAAAAAAAACCCGCGATCACTCGCGGGTTTTCATATCAGGACAACGCTTACAGATAGAACGACTTCAATGGCGGAAAGCCGTTGAATTCCACTGCGCTGTAGCTGGTGGTGTAGGCACCAGTCGACAACCAGTACATACGGTCACCGATGGCCAGGTTGAGTGGCAGACCGTACTTGTAGTTCTCGTACATGATGTCGGCGCTATCGCAGGTCGGACCGGCAATGACCACTTCTTCCATTTCGCCCTTCTTCTCGGTCCAGATCGGAAACTTGATAGCTTCGTCCATGGTTTCGATCAGGCCGGAGAATTTACCCACATCGGTGTACACCCAGCGCTCGACAGCGGTGCGCGACTTGCGCGCGACCAGCACGACTTCGCTGACCAGAATACCGGCATTGGAGATCAACGAACGGCCTGGCTCGAGAATGATTTCCGGCAGGTCATCGCCGAAGTCTTCCTTCAGGAAGCGGATGATCTCTTCAGCGTAGGTTTCCAGGCTGTTGGTGCGGGTGATGTAGTTGGCCGGGAAGCCGCCGCCCATGTTGATCAGCTTCAGAACGATGCCGTCTTCTTCTTTCAAACGCTCGAAGATCACTTTGACCTTGGCGATGGCAGCGTCCCAGACGCTGATGTCGCGCTGCTGCGAGCCGACGTGGAACGAGATGCCGTAAGGCACCAGACCCAGGTCGCGAGCGAGGATCAGCAGGTCCATGGCCATGTCGGTCTGGCAGCCGAACTTGCGCGACAGCGGCCAGTCGGCGGTGGTCGAGCCTTCGGTCAGAATACGCACGTAGACTTTCGCACCCGGCGCAGCCTTGGCAATGTTGCGCAGATCCGCTTCCGAGTCGGCGGCAAACAGACGCACGCCCTTCTCGTAGAAATAGCGAATGTCCTTGGATTTCTTGATGGTGTTGCCGTAGCTGATGCGCTCCGGACCAACGCCACAGCTCATGACCTTGTCCAGCTCGTAGATCGACGCGATGTCGAAACTGGAACCCTTGTCCTTGAGCAGATTGATGACTTCGACGGCCGGGTTGGCTTTGACAGCGTAATAGACCTTGGCAAACTCGAAGCCCGCACGCAGGTCGTCGTAGGCTTTACTGATGATGGCGGTATCAATGACCACGAACGGAGTTTCTTGCTTGTCAGCGAACGCCTTCATTTTCTTGAAGGTTTCGGCTGAATAGTAGTCTTCGACATTGATCGACATGCTGCTGGAACTCCTGATGGCAAGCGGTATTGGTAAATGGGTGCAAATGAACGCCCTCCGTATCCCCACTTTGGTTCGCCTACTTCCCAAGGCATGTCGCCGAAAGCAAAAAGGCCCTGAAGGGCTGCCTTCCTGGCCTTGCTGTCTCGTCGTCAGTACTTGAGCCGGATGGATCGTTTCCAGCATGGACGTTCGGCGCGAACTTTAGGACCTGAGGGGCCGGATATCAACAAAAAATGTCGCGTTTTTGCACAGAGCGCTTGAGTTGCCTTCCCAAGGACCTGTTTAACCGACCTGCATGACAGGCAGATGTTCCTCACGGCGCGATAAACCGGTAAAGCCTTTTCGCTTGCAAGGGTCTATCAAGAAATCAGTAGCGCTCAGACTCCACCGCCACTCATCGCCAGAACTTGCGCAACCTGAAGCCGAATTTCAGCGTTTTCTGGAGGTGTTTGATAGCCGACTCTCTGAAGAGGCGATTTCCCGGACCATATCCGACTTGTGGTCCATACAAATCGAGGCTCTCTTATCAGATTGGCCTGCACATAGGAAAACGGAATACCTTGGCGACTTAGGAACATCGGCGCAATACCCGTCACCTCACCGTGATGGATTTCGTCGAGCTTTTTCAACCACGGTTGAAAAGCCAGGTCGGGGATATTCAGTCCATTGAACTGACGCGCTGAAGCAGCCATCACCACGCTTTCGAAGTCCTTGGAAGTGCGTGCCAGGTTTGCGGCGTCAGAACCGGGCAAAGCACCCGCAATCGTTTCTTTTATGTGCGGTGGCATGTCGGCAAGAACGGCATCTGGTTTGCGAAAAATGCCCTTGGACGGCTTATTTCTGATCGCAGGCACTCCGCGCTTTCTGGAACCTCCTAACGCTTGGCTCGCTATACTTCTCATCAGCCGCGTACCTGGTGCCCGGTGGAGTAACTTACTAATGTCGACAAACATATGCCCGCCAGGGTCGCTCCGGTTCACCGGGTCACCCGCACAATAGCCATAGGCATTAAGCCCGCCTTCGCCAAAAGGGCTGAAGCTATCGGGGCTGTTGAAGCGCATCAAGACCGGATTGTAGGCCCGGTAACCGTTGCCAAACAGGTAGTGGCCGGTAACTGTGTCAATCTGCTCTCCATTGAAGCCCGGTACCTCTGGGTTTCTCGCAGCTTTTTCACTGTAACCATAAGGTGTGTAGGCAATAGCCGTTCTCTGCTCGATACCGCCCGCATGCAATACATTTTGTTGCTGATCTGCAGCATCCAAAACAACAAGGCGCTTTCCATTGGCAAGGGTCTGCTGCGCCAGAGGCATTCCTCTCACGCGAAAAAGTGTGCGCTGCTCGCCATCAAGCACTTCGGTTGTCAACTGCTGGCCGCCATAGAACCGCTGCCTCATCGCCTGAGCCAGAGGAGTCAGACTTGCAAGGCGATCCAAAGGGTCATACCTGTATCGACAAAGCTCGTTCATCATCAATACCTCGCTGCGCTTCGGCCAGAAGAAACTAAATCAACCGCTGCCCAAAGTGCTACTGACAGAAATGCCAGTAGCCTGCACAGGCAGAAACGCAGCGAGAGCAGCACGAACTTTACGTCAACGACCTCCATTCATCCGGGATCACTGACGGTAAGGCGTGCCCTTCCAGCTTGAACAAACGGAGAGGCAGGATCAGTAGCAAGAAATTTGATGAAGACGGCTACTGCAACGTGGAGAAACGAGTGGCAACGGCTACCGCCAGTCACGAAGACTGGCGGTAATGCCAAAAATCAGGAAGCAACCTGATCCGCAGGCGAAACAATACTGGTCTTCATACCACGCGAACGGCCCGAGCTCAGGTAAGCCGCAATGGACTCTTGCGTCACTTCACCCAGGAACACGTTCTCGGCGTCCAGCACCGGCAGCCAGGCGCGGTTGAACTCGTACATGCGCGACAGCAGGATGCGCAAGTGCTCGTCGTAAGCGGCGGTTGCGTTGAACTCACGCAGGAACTGCGCGCACGTGCCCTGCTGGCGATGCAGGTCACGGCGACGTACGTAGCCCATTGCCTTGTTCTCGCTGTCTGTGACAACGATGTAGCGACGGTCATTTTCGTCCATCACGTCCAGCGCATCGGCCACCGGGGTTTCCGGGCTGACCGACGGCGCGTTGTCGGCTGCATCTTCGGCCTTGACCAGCAGCAGGCGCTTGAGGGTGCTGTCCTGGCCGACGAAGCTGCTGACGAAGTCGTCAGCCGGATGTGCGAGCAAGGTGTCCGGGTGATCGATCTGCAGCAGTTTACCGCCACGGAAGATGGCGATCTTGTCGCCCAGCTTGATGGCTTCATCAATGTCGTGGCTGACCATGATCACGGTCTTGTTCAGCGCGCGCTGCATCTCGAAGAACTCGTTCTGGATCATCTCGCGGTTGATCGGGTCGACCGCACCGAACGGTTCGTCCATCAACAGCAAGGGTGCTTCTGCAGCCAGTGCACGGATCACGCCGATACGCTGTTGCTGACCACCGGACAATTCACGCGGGTAGCGATGCAGGTACTGCTTGGGCTCCAGCTTGATCATGCTCATCAGTTCACGGGCACGGTCATGGCAACGCTGCTTGTCCCAGCCGAGCAGCTTGGGCACCACCACGATGTTTTCTTCGATGGTCATGTTCGGGAACAGACCGATCTGCTGAATCACGTAGCCGATGTTGCGACGCAGGGTCACTTCGTCCAGATCAGCGGTGTCTTCACCATTGATCAGCACTTTGCCGGAGGTCGGCATGATCAGGCGGTTGATCATTTTCAGCGTGGTGCTCTTGCCGCAGCCCGAAGGGCCAAGGAAGACGCAGATTTCGCCTTCGTTGACCGTGAGGCTGACCGAATCGACAGCCTTCACTTCTTTGCCGTTGCTCTGGAAAGTCTTGGAGAGGTTCTGGAGTTCGATCATTTCAGTAATCCTTTTGGAGTCAGCGTGCGTTGCAGCCATTGCAGGAGAAGGTCGGCGATGATGGCCAGAATGCTGACCAGTACCGCGCCGACGATCAGCATCGACATATCGCTGCGGCTGATTGAAGCGAGAATGAGTACACCCAGACCACCGGCACCGATGGTCGCGGCGATGGTCATGACACCGATATTCATCACCACGGCGGTGCGCACACCGGCGAGGATTACGGGTACGGCGATAGGCAGTTCAACCATGCGAAGGCGCTGGCCGAAGGTCATACCGATGCCTTTGGCGGCCTCGCGGATACCCGGTTCTACGCCAGTCAGGGCCAGGTAGGTGTTACGCATGATCGGCAGCAGCGAATAGAGAAACACTGCGGTAATAGCCGGCATCGGGCCAAGGCCCTGGCCGAATTTGGAGTAGAACGGCAGCAACAGGCCGAACAAGGCAATCGATGGCACGGTCAGCAGCACGGTGGCGCTGGCTTGCAGCGGGCCGGCAAGTGCCGGAAAACGGGTCATCAGTACGCCCAGCGGGACGCCGACCAGAATGGCCAGGGTCACGGCAATGCCGACCAGGGTGATGTGCTGCGTGGTCAGATGCAGCACCTGAGCCCAGTCGATCTGGGAGAAAACGTTGAAAAAACTCATGTCGTCTCCGTCCTTAGTTAAGTGGGTGCTGACGCAGGAAATCTGCGGCAACTTTGGATGGACTCTCGTGACCAACATCGATGCGGGCGTTGAGGTCGATCATGGTCTGGGTGTCCAGCAGATCAGCCAAAGGCTTGAGCAACGGGGCAATATCCGGGTGCTTGTCCAAGTAATCCTGACGGATCACCGGCGCGGCGGTGTAGTCCGGGAAGTAACGTTTGTCGTCTTCCAGCACCTTGAGCTTGAAGGCGTTCAAGCGACCGTCAGTGGTGTACACCAGGCCCGCAAACACCTGGCCGTTCCGTAGCGCGGTGTAAACCAGCCCCGCGTCCATCTGGCGGGTGTTCTCACGACCGAGATTCATGTCGTAATGCTTGACCATGCCGAGCAGACCGTCGGAACGGTTGGCGAACTCAGTGTCCAGCGCTACGAGATGCCCCTCTTTGGCTTCGTCTTTGAGGACTTTGGTCAGGTCGGTCATGGTGTTGACCTGTGGGTACTTGTCAGCGATTTTCTGCGGCAACGCCAAGGCATAGGTGTTGCTGAATTTCGACGGGGAAAGCCAGACCAAGCCTTTTTTCGCGTCGAGTTCTTTCACCCGAGCGTAGGTTTGTTCGCTGTCGAGCTTTTCATCAACGTGGTTGTAATTCACCAGCGATACGCCGGTGTACTCCCAGATCAGATCCAGTTGAGCACTTTCCTGCGCGCTACGCGCCAGGCTGCTGCCCAGGCCGCCGGTGACTTGAACGTCATAACCCTTTGTACGCAGGTATTGCGCAGTGAGTTCAGACAGGATGGTTTGCTCGGTGAACACACGAGCGCCGACGCGCAACAACGGCTTTTCCGCTGCCTGGGCAAATGCCGGAAACAGCAAGGAAAAGCCTAAAAACAAGCATATTCTTTTCATGATAATTCCTTCGCTCAACGAGCCAGACCGCGTTCCAGCCAGAGACGACTGGCCAGTGTCACCAGCCCGTCAAGCAGCAGCGCCAGCAAAGCGGTACACGCGGCACCCAGCACCAGCTGCGGCTGGTTGTTCAAGGCGATGCCAGGGAAAATCAGGCTACCGAGGCTGTTCGCACCGATAAGAAATGCCAGAGGCGCCGTACCCACGTTGATCGCCAGCGCAACACGCACACCACCGATGATGATCGGCACGGCGTTCGGCAACTCGACACGCCACAGCACCTGACGCGGGGTCATGCCGATGCCGACCGCAGCTTCCTTGAGTGAACCCTGAACGTTTTTCAGGCCTTCATAGGTGTTACGCACGATGGGCAGCAAAGAGGCGAGGAACAGCGCGAAGATCGCAGGCCCGCTGCCGATCCCGAGTATCCCGAGGGCAATGGCCAGAACGGCGAGAGGAGGAACGGTGTTGCCAATGTTGAAGATCTGCATGAAACGTTCGGCGCGGCCAACCATGCTAGGGCGGCTTAGGGCGATGCCTGCGGGGATACCGACCACCAGGGCCGCCAACATTGAAACCAGAACCAGAATCAGGTGAGCCTGAAGGTAGAACAGCAGGTCATCCTGGTATTGCTTGATAGTACTGATGCCGATCCAGTGGATCAGCAGGGCCAGGAGTGCGATCACAACCGCACCTCCCAATAGCCCCTTGCCATAGCGATTAGCCACAGGCGGACTCCTTATTTCAGTCGGCGAACGCGTTGACCAGGGCGTCCGCAAAGGACACCGGCAATAACGTTCGCGAAGAGCAGCGGGTGGGTCGCCGGTAAGGGTTTAACCTCGGCGAAAACACAAGCCATAAGCGCAGCTTCGTCAAGCCAACATGCTGATGAATCAGCCCCTTGCGTTGGCTTCGTTGCGAGCCTTGACGGGGGAGTGGACGTCTCCACGACCTGAAAGGTTCCCACACGAGACATTATCTGGCCATCGTTTATTGTCTGAACGGTTCGGTTATTGCCGCGAGTTGAGCTATAATCTGCGCCCTTTTTCAATACCGTCTCAGGCGATTTCCCATGACCCAACAGGCCGCCGAAGTCGCGAAACGCCGCACTTTCGCCATTATTTCCCACCCGGATGCGGGTAAAACCACCATCACGGAAAAACTCCTGCTGATGGGCAAGGCCATTTCTATCGCCGGTACGGTCAAGTCGCGTAAATCCGACCGTCATGCCACATCCGACTGGATGGAAATGGAGAAACAACGCGGTATTTCCATCACCACATCCGTGATGCAGTTTCCGTATCGCGAGCACATGATCAACCTGCTCGACACACCGGGTCACGAAGACTTCTCCGAAGACACCTACCGCACCTTGACAGCCGTTGACTCGGCGCTGATGGTCCTCGACGGCGGTAAAGGCGTCGAGCCACGCACCATTGCGCTGATGGATGTCTGCCGCCTGCGCGACACGCCTATCGTCAGTTTCATCAACAAGCTCGACCGCGACATCCGCGACCCTATCGAGCTGCTTGATGAAATCGAAGCCGTACTCAAGATCAAGGCTGCGCCGATCACCTGGCCGATTGGTTGCTACCGGGACTTCAAGGGTGTCTATCACCTGGCCGACGACTACATCATTGTGTACACAGCAGGTCATGGCCACGAGCGTACGGAAACCAAAATCATCGAGAAGCTCGATTCGGACGATGCCCGCGCCCATCTGGGTGACGAGTACGACCGCTTTGTCGAGCAACTGGAACTGGTGCAGGGTGCCTGCCACGAGTTCAACCAGCAGGAATTCATCGACGGCCAGCTGACCCCGGTGTTTTTCGGCACCGCGCTGGGCAACTTCGGCGTCGACCATGTACTCGATGCCGTGGTGAACTGGGCTCCCAAGCCACTGGCACGCGTGGCCAACGAGCGCACCGTCGAACCGGCCGAAGAGAAATTCAGCGGTTTCGTGTTCAAGATCCAGGCGAACATGGACCCCAAGCACCGCGACCGCATCGCGTTCATGCGTATCTGCTCCGGCCGTTACGACAAGGGTATGAAGATGCGCCACGTGCGCCTGGGCAAGGACGTGCGGATAGGTGATGCGCTGACGTTCTTCTCTTCCGAGCGTGAGCAACTGGAAGAAGCCTACGCCGGCGACATCATCGGCTTGCACAACCATGGCACCATCCAGATTGGCGATACTTTCACCGAAGGCGAAGCGCTGGGCTTTACCGGCATTCCGCACTTTGCCCCGGAGTTGTTCCGCCGCGTGCGCCTGAATGACCCGCTCAAATCCAAGCAACTGCGTCAGGGCCTTGAGCAACTGGCCGAAGAAGGCGCCACGCAGGTGTTCTTCCCGCAGCGCAGCAACGACATCATCCTCGGCGCAGTCGGTGTGCTGCAGTTCGATGTGGTCGCCAGCCGCCTGAAGGAAGAATACAAGGTCGAGTGCGCCTACGAGCCGATCACCGTCTGGTCAGCCCGCTGGATCGACTGCGCCGACAAGAAGAAGCTTGAAGAGTTTGAGAACAAGGCTGTGGAAAACCTGGCAGTGGACGGCGGCGGTCACCTGACCTACCTCGCCCCTACCCGCGTGAACCTGGCACTGATGGAAGAACGCTGGCCCGACGTGAAATTCCGCGCCACCCGTGAGCACCACTGATAATCCAGACTATCGTGCGACGCAGAGCGTCGGGAACGGCATTCCCACGCTGGAGTGGTATGCCCCCCGAAGGTTGGACAATTATCCACTTACGCTGCCTTGGCGGCCTGCATCCTG
>NZ_LKBW01000072.1 GCF_002699855.1 Pseudomonas amygdali
CCGAGCTGGTAAAACAAGGGCCTGCCTGACGGCAGGCCCTAACCAGCCCGAACACAAAAAAACTGATACTCCCAGATTTCCAGAAAAACGACCTCATTCTGTGCTGCCAACGGTATCGGCGATGGCGGCGGTTCGATCGGCTTGTTGCTCGCGTCGAGTGGCCCAGGCGCGGGCAGATTAACCAGGTACATCAACGTATCAGGCTCAGCCTTTTTGACCTTGTCAGCCAGACTGTCCAGTTCGCGTTTCAATTCTGTCGGGCAGCCATCCAGCAGTTGCCAACGGGATATCAGAGTAATCATGGTTTTATCCTTTTCAGTCATACAGCAGGTTCGACCCACTCGAAGGAAGGAGCGCCGTTGCGCCCTTGCGGGTCATTGGCGATAGGCTTTGTCACCATTTCCCTGGCAGTCGCAGTCATGTCGTGCATGCTGTTCAGGATGGCGGTATACATCGCGTCGGATGCACCGTTCAGCGCCTCGGCAATCTGATACAGCATCAACGAATAGAGTCGATTGAACTCATCATTGAGTGTCGCCATGGCAGGGTCGGTGGCGTAATCAGCCGACGTAGGGTTGGCCTTGATCGGATAGACCTCGCCGTAGTCAACCTCAAACGCAGAGCCTGTAGGCGGCTTACGGGGGTTGTCTCCTGACTGATAGTGACGGCCGAACTGGATTTCTCGAAAACGAAAGAAGTGGGCCACTTGTTCCGGCTGGTCGAAATAATCGTGGTCGTCGTCATAGACTTCATGGCGAATGCCTTCACCCTGAGTGACGATGACCTGGATCGCCTTTAGTGCCGACTCCAGATCTTTGACGATTATCGGGCTACCGCCGCCGCCCCAGTAGTAGTTCAAACCCAATTGGTGTTCAGGGTCGCCACTGAAAACGGCCGGCTCACCGTACGTCGCACAGAGGTGCGACAGCTTCCTGGCGATCTCGTCGTAAAACCCACCGATGGTATAGCCCGGCACTTCGATCTCCTGGCCGGCCTCAAGGATTGGCCGCTCTCGCCATCCTTCAGGCAATTCGATTTCGGTAAATACGTCGATGCTTTCCGGGCTGAACGGGGCAAGACTGGCCTCGAACTCCCGGTCCTTGAACCGTTTGCCTTCGAACTTGAGCGTGAGGGGAAAGGACGGAATGTTTTCTGCTGTGAAGCACGTTTTGCCACCGATGGCGGAGAGTAGATTTCCTGCCAAAGACAAGTGCAGCATCTCTTCCATCATTACACCCCGGAGGATGTTGGCAGCCTCGCGGTTCTTGCCAGGCTTGATACTGATCAGCGCCGTCATGTAGAGAGGGATGGTGGACAGCTCTATCGTCATGGCGGTATGCAACCACTGACTCAGCGTGTCTTTTTCCTGTTCCAGCATATTCATATGGGATGGGCCTCGCGTTGTCATGATTGCACCGACGTTGCCAAGTGTTCACCCAGCCGTAACGCCAACGCAGTGAGCGTCAACGTGGGGTTGATCGCTCCGGTGTTTGGAAATGAAGCGTTCGAGCAGACATAAAGGTTATCAACGCCGAAAACCTTGAGGTCTTTGTCGATGACGCCCTCTTGCTCGCTGTCTGACATGCGGCAGGTACAGGCTGAGTGATCGGCACGCCATGAAATCGAGGGCGGCGCGGAGACGGTGGCATCCATCCCCTCGAATATCCTGCCCACGTGGACCCCGATTTCCTGCATGCGCGCGTTGAAATCCTGCGATTGGGAGTAGTCCACGAGAGTTTCCGGCAGGCCGATTCGGTTACGGGTATCCAGGTTCTTCACCCTGTTCGTGTAATCACTGGGTATTTCAAGCATGCCGTGGATCTGTACCTGAGCCGAGCCTTTCACAGCGCTTTCGATGTCCTCGCGCGACATGCCGTTTTGCATCATCTGGGCGACGCCCATCGTCTTGCCGTTAACCAGCGGCGTAAAAGACGTGGGTGGGTTGATCAGGATGAACTTGCCCTTGGCCTGTTCTTGCGGGCTGTCGAAGTAACGACTGCAAAGCGTCGGGAAGTCCATTTCAGTCAGCAACCGTTTCGGGTTGTTGTCGACAGTGGCACTGAAGACGAAATAAGGATGGGTGACGAAGTATCGGCCTACAAGGTCATGATCATTGCCAACGCCGTTGGGCCAATGCTCTGAGCGCGAGCGCAATAAAAGCTTCGGTGACTCGATGGCACCACCAGCCACAATCACTGTGCTGGCCTCGACAGTGCTGCGTTGGCCAGTCATCTTGTCAATGTACGTGACACCACTTGCACGGTTCCTGGACGACATGATGACGTCTTCGACCACGCAGTTGTCCATCACGCGGAAGTTGGGGAAATTGCCCCAGTTAGCCATATCGTCAAGGAAGTTCGGGGCCGCATAGCGTGCGCCAAATGGACAATATTTACAGGTGCCGGTGGTCTTGCAAGGCGCGTGGCGAGAAGTGGTATTGGTGCTGCCGTGGCGGGCGATTGGCACATTGGCAGTGCTCAGGCCAAGCGAGTTCATTGCCCTGTAGGCGGGCTGGTCCTCCAGCGTGTACGGGAAGGCAGGGAAAGGATAAGGTGCAGAACGCGGCGGATCCTGGTTTTCGGAATCACCAGAGACGCCTATGTAGCACTCGGCCTGGTTGTAGAAGGGCTCCAGCTCGGCGTAGTCGATCGGCCAATCGGCACCTTGGCCCGTATTGCTCTTGAGTTTGAAGTCTTCAGGCTTGAGTCGGAAGGACCAACCTCCCCAATGGATGGTGGAGCCGCCATAGGTCATGACTCTTGAGCCAGCCAGCGGGACTACGGTGGCACCCACGTTAAGGTTCTCACCGGGAGCATCGCGCTCCGGGTAGTCAAGGTCGTTGTACTTGAAATAGGGCAGCTTTGAGTATGAGCTACCGGAAACCATGAAGTCATCCCAGAGAACCTGGTCTTGCATCTTGACTCTGGTGCCTGCCTCGATAATCAAAATAGCGCGGTTTGGGTCACTTTGCAGCAGGCGGTTGGCCACAGCCGTGGCGGCAACGCCGGAACCTATAATCAGGACATCGGTATTCATTGTGCGGCCTCCCCTATATCTCGATAGGGAGCGGGCTCGCCGGGGATGAAGGCCCCGGCAATATAGCCGGGATAATTGATAGCGCCGGAGAACGCCTTGAAGCCGCCTTGTGAAACCTGGAACGAAATGAACTCGTTGGACACTTTCTGACGAACCAGAGCGAGCGGTGTTTGTGGCGGAGCTTGATTGGCTGCCGCATCGGTAAACAGCATCTTGTAAGCATCAGCCTTGCCCATAGAGCTGATCAATTCATCCATTGTCAGCCGGGCACTGCTGTAAATGCTTCTGTATTCAGGATGCAACCTGATGCGGTTGTCCATAAAAACGAATAGCCTGGACTTGAATTGCTGCGGGTTGTCCAGGTTGTTCCAGAAACTGCAGATATATTCGAACAGTTCGAACATTGCTTCATAAACCTCCGTCGCCAAGGGCTCGGCGCCCAGGTTGGCCGGATGATTGATCTTTTGCTGGTACATGCGTGACTTCCTCCATGACAGTGGTCCGAATAACCTGCCGGGAGCGCTATGCGCGTCACGACAGGATCAGACAAAAGTGACAAAGCATTAGCGTGACCGGCTTGTTCCAATGCACCTACAGAGCGTTGGAGCGAAGCTCAAATGCAACGGGCAGTACAAGAAGCAGAAAAGGAATCAAGAACGCCTTTGCCCATAGACGATGGTTCGCCTGTGGCCTGACAGACTGATCAGGATCGTGCCTTTGCAGGTCATGGACGCTCCCGCAGAGGGCTATCGACGATGTTCAGTTGATACAACTCTTCCGAATCGGGAGTGAGCGAAAAGATGTACGACTGGGTGGAGAAGTCTTCGTCATCGCTAACGTCGATGGGCCAGCCCGGGTATTGATTACCCTCGCCGTCAAACACCCACATGAACTTGATGTTGTAATCGGTTGGAGAATCCGATTTATATACGCCGCCCGCGACCACCGTTCCGTCACTGTAACGAGCAAAAGCCATTACGATCGGCGAGCCTGAATTGATTTCATCCGGGACGGGTGAACCGCCCTGCATGATCTGCGTCCATGCCTGCATTCCACCGACGGGTAGAAACAGAGTGGCCACGTATTTAGGTTTGGGGTCAGCGATGGACGCAGCGGTTGAGGCACTTGTCTGTGTAACAGTCAGCGTGTAGTTGTAAATGTTCTCGCCAGCAGGTTGCGGACTGCTGATTTCGCACGTCAGACCAGACTCCTGCCCTAAAGTGATGTATGGCACCCAGGAACCGGGCTCTGATCCAGAGTTGATCACGCAACTGATGTCTGGGTTATCCGTCAGGTAAAGCGTGAAAAACACGTTGCCATCGTTATCCCACAGGCCTGTCGTTACAGGCTGCACGGTGGCGGGAGTGAAGACCGTGATTTGCCCACCGTAACTGCCGCCACCATTGTCGCTTTCAAATGAAACGCCGACGTTGAGGCTGCTGGAAATGGTGAAATTGCACGTAAGATTTGCGTTGGAAGACATGATTCGCTCCTTGAAATCACAGCAGGACATGACCACACGACCTTCGTGGCCAATGGCAGTATAGTAGCAGTTTGACATCTGCGATATACCCCCGGCCCTGTTGAGTCTGACCAGATTCAGGCGCAGTTTTTTCTTCTGAATACGGCATGCCGGCCCGGCGTGATATCGGCGAGCGAAAATCAGGCCAGGGACGGCAGAGGTCGCGTCCGAGCCTGTTTTTAACGCAGCATCACCGAACGCAGCCACTTTTCGTACAGAGCCCGGGCAGACATGCCAGCCTCACACTCCGCGCTGCACCGCCAACACTTCCGGCCGATGAGAAAACAGTTGTAGAAACGCCCCGCCCAGCGCGCAGCCCGCCATCACGAAGAAGCACACTGTATAGCCACTAAGGCTGGTCCAGCCGCCGCCCATGGAAATCAGTGTGCCCATGAGTACCGGTGCAATACCGCCGCCGATGAACATCGCCGTGGTGATGATGCCGTTGGCGGTCGACGTTGCAGAGGGTTGTGCAGAATCGGACGCAACCGCGTAGTAGATGGGCCAGACGGCATTGGCGACCAGGCCGAAAAGCAGTTGCACGGCGATGACGATCAGGATGGTGTTGGCGAAGTAAAAGGCACCAACACTGACCGCCATCCATAGGCCGCAAATGATCAGAGTTATGCGCCGACCAATGATGTCCGACAACGAAGGCCAGATAAGTTGCCCGAGGATACCCGTCAGCCTGAATACGACGCTCATTCCTGCCGATTCGGCCAACGACAGGTTGAGGATGTTGTACAGATAGGCTGGCAGGACAATGTTTACCCCCATGTACACCACCTGCGTGAGCATGGTGTTGCCGGCTGTCAGGGCGATGTTGCGGTTACTCAGCGTGGCCTTCACTGACTTCCAGACCTGGCCTTTGACGTTGGTAGACGGCGTGCTGTCCGGCGGGGTCATGCCTTTGGCGGCAATGTCCACATACAGTTGGGTGATGCCTCGGCCGTCGAGTAACGTGCCCAGAAGATCATCAGCGGCAGAGCCACCACGAAGGCGAAGAAGAACACATAACGCCAGTTTTCCTCGCCGAAGGTGCTGATCACGAAGCTGGCGACAATGCCACTGAGCATCGCGCCGATTGGATAACCAGTGTGGTGTGCGCCCAGAGCAAAACCGCGACGCTCCACCGGCCACCATTCAGCCGTGTTACTGACCCCGACCGGTTCGCCCCAGCCAGCCCCTAGGTTCACCCCCACGCGCAAGGCGATGAAACTCGCAAGGCTGCCACTCAACGCCTTGAAGCCTGAGAGAAAGGACAATGCGGTGTAGCCCAGTACCAATGGCACCTGAAAACGCGCCCGCTTCCAGCCACCGCCGTAACGATCACTCCAGATGGAGCCTGGAATATCGAGAACGGCCAAAGCCAGCATGACGACGGTGGCCACCGTACCCCACTGGTCAGCAGACAAGTCGAAATGCTTGGAAATCGTCGGCCCCAGGCGCAATACAATCTCGCGGTCATAGGCATTCAGAATCCAGATCATCCAGCAGACCAACAACGACACCCACGAAAACCGGTGAATCTTGCCCAGCGATGCATTCTTGTTATTTGGCATGGGAACTCTCCAGGCGTGCCAGGCACGCCCAAGCGAGAAAGGGTCAGTCGTCCTTAACGTTCAGGTTCAGTCTGTTGACGGGTTAACTGGCAAAGCGCCGTTCAGCGATGCCTTGCACGCCCAGCCCGGTGATCGCAAACAAGGCACCGCGTTGCTGGCCATCTTCCGGAAAGCGTGGCAACGGCGGCCTGGCCATGGAGGTGACATACAGCGTATCCAGGTTCGGTCCGCCGAAGGTCAGGCTCGTCACTTTCTTCACGGGCATGTCGATGATGCGATCCACCTGCCCGTCCGGGGTGTAGCGCACCAGTTTTCCGGCGTAGACCAGCGCTTGCCACAGGCAACCTTCGGCATCGACGGTGCAGCCATCCGCCGCGCCTCCTGCTGAGGTGTCGACCTTGGCAAAGGTTCGTCTGTTGGCGACCGCGCCGCTGGTGTTGTCGTAGTCATAGGCCCAGATATCCCCGGACCAGGTATCGGCGAAATAAAAGTTTTCACCGCCCGGACTCCAGCAAGGGCCGTTGGACACGATAATGCCCTCATCCAGCGTGTGCAGGCTCAGGTCCGGGTCGAGGCGATACAGCTTCGCGCTGGCCTGATCCTCCCGAGTGTCCATCGAACCCACGATGAACCGGCCGTGCCGATCCACTTTGCCATCGTTGAGCCGATTGTCGGGCAGCCCCGGTTCGGGGTCGACTATCAGCTCGATATCACCGGTCGGCAAATCAAGGTTATAGATACCCGTCTGCAACGCAACGAGCGCCGCATCGCCACTCCTGCGCAAGGCCATGGAACCGATTTTCTGGCCGACATCCCAGGCTCGCAACTCGCGCCCGTCATCCGTACAGCGCAGAACACGACCGTCGAAACTGTCGATCCAGTACAGACGCTGTTGCTCGACATCCCAGACCGGGCCTTCGCCCAGCGTGGTCTTCACGTCGACAACGATTTCGATACGCATTTTTCACCTCTGTCTTGTTGTTATTGAGATGACACATTTTGCGGAGACTAGAAATTAACCTTGTCCTGCCCCCTTCAGGTCGAGCATTTCGCGGGCTTCATCAGGCGTCGCCACCTGCCCGCCCAGCGCTTCGATCACCGTGCGAATACGCTTGACCTGATCGGCATTGGACGCCGCCAGCTTGCCCGGTCCGTCCCACAGGGAATCTTCAAGACCGACCCGCACATGACTGCCCATCGACAGGCCCATGGTGCCCAGCGGAATCTGATTGCGACCGGCACCCAGAATCGACCATTGATAGGCGTCGCCAAACAGACGGTCGGCCGTACGACGCATGTGCGCCAGGTCTTCGGGATGCCCGCCTATACCTCCGCGCAAACCAAACACCGACTGAATGAAAATCGGCGCCTTGAGCAGCCCGCGCTGCAGAAAATGCGCGGCGGTATACAGGTGGCCGATGTCATAGCATTCGATTTCAAAGCGCGTGCGGTTCTCGGCACAGGTATCAAGGATGTGCGCGATGTCGCGGAAGGTGTTGCGGAAGATCCGGTCATCACTCTCGGCCAGGTACGGCCGTTCCCAGTCGTGCTTGAATTCGCTGTAGCGATCGAGCATTTCGTACAGCCCGAAGTTCATTGATCCCATGTTCAACGAGGCGAGTTCCGGCTTGAGTTGTGCCACAGGCTGCAAACGCTCTTCCACGCCCATGGTCGGCGCGCCGCCGGTGGTGATATTGATCACCACGTCGCTCCTGGCCTTGATGTGCGGCAGGAATTGCCGAAACAGATCGACATCCTGGCTGGGCCTTCCGTCATGCGGGTCGCGGGCATGCAAGTGGACAATAGAGGCCCCCGCCTCAGCAGCACCGACGGCTGCATCGGCGATTTCCTGCGGTGTGATCGGTAAATGAGGCGACATCGAGGGCGTATGAATGGCACCCGTGACGGCACAGGTAATAATGATCGGACGTTTCTTGGGCATGAGCATTCTCCGTTCTTGTTCTTAAAGAGAAAGTCTGGTGTGGAACACGACTCGGACGCTGTCCGGTCCTGTCGAGCCTGATACTCAGAGGTATTCGACGTTGCCATCCACACTGATGGCCTGGCCCGTGACATTGCGTGCGGCGGGCGAGCATAAGAAAAGCGCCATCGCGGCAACGTCCTCCGCGGTGACCATGCGCTTGAGCGAAATCTTTTTCAGGTACTCCTCGCGCATCTCCTCCTCAGGCACATTCATCTGTTGTGCACGGGCACGAATCACACCGTCCATGCGCGGGCCTTCGACAATGCCGGGCAGCAAGGCATTGACGCGGATATCACTTTCACCCAATTCGGACGCCAGCGACTTCATCAGCCCGACAATCGCCCACTTGGTCGCGGCATACGGGGTGCGCCAGGCATAGCCCAGGCGACCAGCGACCGAGGCGATATGGATCAGGTGAGCGTTGGGCGACGCCTTGAGCAGCGGCACCGCGTGATGAGCAAAACGGTATTGCCCAGTGAGATTGATGTCGATGGTGCGCTGCCACTCCTCTTCGGGAATGGCATCAATGCCTGCCGTAGGGCCGGCGATCCCGGCGTTGTTGATCAGCACATCAAGACCGCCGAACTGTTCGCGCTGCACCCTGAACACCGCTTCGATCTGCACCGGGTCAGCAACGTCTGCGCGGGTGGCAACGCAGCCTGGATGGCGATCAAGGAATGCCGCAATGGCCGCCTCGCTGACATCACACACATGCACCTTTGCCCCGGCTTCCATATAAGCCGCCGCCAACACTTCACCGATCCCGGCGGCACCACCGGAAATCAGCACGCGCAGCCCTGCGTAGGGAACCAGTCGATTGAGAACACTCATGCTTTTTTCACTCCCGAGACACGCGACCTGGAGCGGTCGCTCTTTGCGATCAGGCGCGTCAGAGAATCAGCCGCCTGCATGATGTCGTCGGTGACCGCTGCACGAGCGGCCGCCCCATCACGCGCCGCCAGTGCCTCGACGATACGGTTGTGTGCTTCCATCGAACGCTGAAGGTGCGCCCTGTCAGGCGCGACAAGTGCGAAACAGGGGCCTATGTGCAGCCAGAAGTTCTCTACTGCCGCAACGATCAACTCAGCCTTGGCGACCGCATAAATGCGTCGGTGAAAGGCAAAGTTGGTCCAAAGGTAAAGGGCCACATCAACGCTGTCTGCAGCCTTCTGCATCTGCTCGCAGAGCTGGCTGATGTCTGCAAGATCGGCGTCATTGATCAGAATGACCGTCTTCTCGGCCAACAGACCTTCCAGCGCAACTCTGGCATCACGAATTTCGCGCAGCCGCTCCGGGGTCATCATGGGTACGCGCAGACGAGCGGTTTCGGTGACTTCGAAGGCGTTCTCTGCACTGAGACGATTCAATGCCTCGCGCACAGGCATAGGGCTGGAGCCCAGCGCCTCGGCAAGACCGCGGATCGTCAGCTTCTGACCCGGCTGAAAGCGCCCGCTCATCAGCGCTTCACGGATCTGTCGGTAAACCTGATCCTGGAGGGTATCGCGGGAAACCTGGCGCATGGCGGGCAGGAGGATAGGGCGATCTGTCATGGGGAGTGACTCATATTGGCGTTCTTATGGGGCTAATATGTGATCACAAATAACATATGTCAAATTGTTTTCAGGGGTGCGATGAGACGACTCCACACTTGGGCCTCAGTCAACTCAGGATTATTTTTATTGAGCCATTGCGCTGCCGTTCAGTCATCGCACGGACATTGCCGGAACTTCGGCACTCAAAATTCCAGTCGTGTCTCTCGGGAAGGACCATGCCCAAAATAAGCGGTGTAACACTTGCTGAAATGGCTCGGAGAGACGAATCCACAGGCCACTGCGACCTCGACAACGGTCAGCCTGGAATGCTGCAGCAACCGACGAGCCTCAGTCACTCGAAGTTCGAGGTAGTAACGCAATGGTGTAGTGCCGAGCTGTGCTCTGAACAACCGTTCGATCTGGCGCCTCGACATCTTTACCCAGACTGCCATCTGCTCCAGGTCCAGGGGCTCTTCGAGGTTCGTCTCCATTAATTTGACGACCTCTCTCAAAGGCGCTGCCATCTTGATATGCTGCGCTGGATTCAGCCGCCGGTCCCGTGAGGCATCAAACTCCAATATGTTGGAAATACCATCAACAAGACCTGCTCCGTGGGACTGGCCAATCCACTCCAGGACCATATGGAGCGCGCCACGCGGGCTGGCAGCCGTATACCGGTCACGATCAACCATAAAGCTTTCACTCGTCACCTGGCTGTGTTGAGCGGTCTCAGCCAGCGCTGGTCGATGTTCCGGGTGAATAGCACAGCGGTAAGCCCGCAGTAGACCTGCCTGCCCTAGGTTTTGTACGAAAAGTATTGCCGCATACAACGTAGGCTACAAGCCAGCGTGACCATGGCTGCGTAGCTCTTGGCCAGCTTGTCG
>NZ_LKBW01000073.1 GCF_002699855.1 Pseudomonas amygdali
CAATATTCTTTCACGGCTGCGAGTTTTGCCTGCACTGTATATTTACCCATGACGCCTCCAAAGGTTGCGTCCAACCTTCGGGGGTCATACCACCCGCAACCAGTACCCGGATCGCTTCCAGGCGCAGGGCTGCTTTTTCAAGCATGGCCAAGCCTTGTTCGCGCTGGCTGCGCAGGGCGACCAGTTCACTGTCGCGCACGGTCGGGTTGACCGCTTGCAATGCCGTCAGGCGAGCCAGTTCCTCTTCAGTGTCGGCTGCCAGACGACGCTGTGCTTCGGCCACGCGTTCTGCGTGTCTTGGGGTGATTTTCTCTTCGCCCGCATTGATTCTCGGGGTCAACTGGTCACGTTGCGCCTGGATGAACTTGTTGGCGCTGGCACGAGGCACGCTTTCGAGCTGATCATTGAGGGTGTTGAACGACACACGGCTCGACAGATCGTTGCCATTGGCGTCGAGCAGGCAACGCAGCGCGGCAGGAGGCAGGTAGCGCCCCAGCTGCAACGAGCGAGGAGCAACCACTTCGCTGACGTAGATCAGTTCCAGCAGGACAGTGCCCGGCTTGAGCGCCTTGTTCTTGATCAGTGCCACGGCGGTGTTGCCCATCGAGCCGGACAGCACGAGGTCCATGCCGCCCTGAACCATCGGGTGCTCCCAGGTGATGAACTGCATGTCTTCGCGAGACAGCGCCTGATTGCGATCGTAGGTGATGGTCACGCCTTCGTCGTCGCCGAGCGGAAAGCTGGCGTCGAGCATTTTCTCGCTTGGCTTGAGGATCAGGGCGTTTTCCGAATGGTCTTCGCTGTCGATGCCAAAGGCGTCGAACAGGGTTTCCATGTAGATCGGCAGGCTGAACTGATCGTCCTGTTCCAGAATGGCTTCAACCAGCGCTTCGCCTTCGCCGGCGCCGCCGGAATTGAGTTCCAACAAGCGGTCGCGACCGGTGTGCAGTTCGCTTTCCAGGCGTTCGCGCTCGGTGCGCGCTTCGTCGATCAGACTTTGCCACTCGTCGTCGTCACCGCTTTCCAGCAGCGGCAGCAGGCGCGGGCCGAACTGATGCTGCAGGGCGTTGCCGGTCGGGCAGGTATTGAGGAACGCATTGAGCGCCTCGTGATACCACTGGAACAGGCGTGCCTGCGGGCTGGTTTCCAGGAAAGGTACGTGCAGCTCGATGGTGTGCTTCTGGCCGATCCGGTCCAGACGTCCGATACGCTGCTCCAGCAGGTCCGGGTGCGATGGCAGATCGAACAGCACCAGATGGTGAGAGAACTGGAAGTTGCGGCCTTCGCTGCCGATTTCCGAGCAGATCAAGACCTGAGCGCCGAATTCTTCGTCCGCAAAATAAGCAGCCGCGCGGTCGCGCTCAAGGATGTTCATACCCTCGTGGAAGACCGTGGCCGGAATGCCGGAACGTACGCGCAGCGCGTCTTCCAGGTCCATGGCGGTTTCGGCGTGGGCACAGATGACCAGCACCTTGACGCGCTTGAGCATTTTAAGCGTGTCGATCAGCCAGTCGACGCGTGGGTCGAAGCGCCACCAGCGCTCTTCTTCGCTGACTTCCGGCTGCGACTGGAAGCTGACTTCCGGGTATAGATCGGCGTGTTCGCCAACCGGCAACTCAAGGTATTCCACAGGGCAGGGCAGCGGGTATTGATGCAGCTTGCGCTCCGGGAAGCCCTGCACGGCGGCACGGGTGTTGCGGAACAGCACGCGGCCGGTGCCGTGACGGTCCAGCAGTTCGCGAATCAGGCGCGCCTTGGCTTCGTCGTCGCCGGTATTCACGGCCGCCAGAAGGGAATCGCCCTCGGCACCCAGGAAGCCGTGAATGGTTTCCTGCGCCTCGGCAGACAGCTTGCCCTTATCGAGCAACTCCTGAACGGCCTGAGCCACCGGACGGTAGTTCTCGCTTTCGGCGCGGAAGGCCTTGAGGTCGTGGAAACGGTTCGGGTCCAGCAGGCGCAGGCGGGCGAAGTGGCTGTCCTGACCCAGCTGTTCCGGGGTCGCGGTCAGCAGCAGTACGCCGGCAATGACTTCGGCCAGTTGTTCGACCAGCGAGTATTCGCGGCTGGCCTTGTCTTCGTGCCAGACCAGATGGTGGGCTTCGTCGACTACCATCAGGTCCCAGCCTGCCGCAAACAGGGCGTCCTGGGCTTTTTCGTCTTCGACCAGCCATTCCAGGGCAACCAGTGCAAGCTGGGTGTCTTCGAACGGGTTGCCTGCATCGCTTTCCATGAAGCGCTCGGCGTCGAACAGCGCGACCTGCAGGTTGAAGCGGCGACGCATTTCCACCAGCCACTGGTGCTGGAGGTTTTCCGGGACCAGAATCAGCACGCGGCTGGCGCGGCCCGACAGCAGTTGGCGATGGATCACCAGACCGGCTTCGATGGTTTTGCCCAGACCCACTTCGTCGGCCAGCAGAACGCGCGGCGCGATACGGTCCGCGACTTCGCGGGCGATGTGCAACTGGTGGGCGATAGGCTGTGCCCGCACGCCACCCAGGCCCCACAGCGAGGACTGCAATTGGCGGCTGGTGTGCTCCAGCGTGTTGTAGCGCAACGAAAACCAGGACAACTGGTCGATCTGGCCAGCGAACAGACGGTCGGTAGCCAGACGGAACTGGATGAAGTTCGACAGTTGGGTTTCCGGCAGTGTCACCACTTCGTTCTGCGCGTTCAGGCCGTGGTAGACCAGCAGGCCATCGACATCGTCGACTTCGCGAACGGTCATTTTCCAGTTTTCGAAGTGCGTGATCACGTCGCCAGGGGAGAAACGCACGCGGGTCAGCGGCGCATTACGCAGTGCGTACTGACGTGTTTCGCCAGTGGCCGGATAGAGCACGGTCAACAAGCGGCCGTCCTGTGCCAGAACGGTGCCCAAACCCAGCTCGGCTTCGCTGTCACTAATCCAGCGTTGCCCCGGTTGATACTGCTGCGCCATGCTGCCTGTCTCCCGCTTGAAAAAGCTGAGTATGTTAACGGAACACGCCCCGAAGGCCAAAGGCAGCGTGAAAAAACTCATGGTCAGCGCCGGAACCTATCGAATTTTTGGTTCCATGACACTTATTTCACTGAGAGGGGTCAAAAAAGATCTTATAAACCACCACTGGCTCTTTCAGCCCGGTTCAAGTTGCCTCGTGCACGGCCGAAACCCCGGTAAGAGGAGGTAAAACCATGCTGCAACCTATGCTTCCGTTAAGTGTGGTGCCTGTGACATCACAGCTGGATCCGGCCAAACGCATGCCGGACATTCCACCTGTAGCGCCGGTGCAGGAGAGCTCCAGCGAGACCTCCATCGACCTGCGCAATGAAGATACTGAACGCAGCGCGTTGCTGTTGCGTGAAGAGCAACAGCGCCAGCAGCAACAGCAGCAGGCTCATGGCGGCGGAGAAGCCGAGGAATACGTGGGACTGGTGGTCCCGGGTGATTCGCTGAACGCCGACAATACCGTACCCGTTGTACCGCTCATCGAAGACGAGCCGCGCCAGGGGCTTTGGGTGGATATTCAGATCTGATTGCTGCACCGCCCAGGGCTGTACTGATCACGGGACTGGTCAGGGCTGCTGCGATTGAGCATTATTGGCCCTGATTTCCCGTGTTCGAGAACCGCAAGCCATGAGCGACGATGCACAACTGATCGACCTGGGTGCCGAGCGCGCCAAGCGTATCCACGATCTGAATGACAAGCGCCTCAATGAAGTGCGTAACGCCTTCGAACAGGCGATGCCATTGAGCAGCAAAAAACCGAAGAAAAAGCCCAAAAAACGCTGATCCAGCCGCCACACCCTTGATCTGATCAGTCTGGTTCAGCAACAGCTGATCTGGATCAACTCGCCGTTATGTTCGCTGCCTTAATCTTGCTCCATCGAATGCGTTGTGGGCGGACACGCGCCTGCATGCATTCAATGAGCACGCAAGGCACTTGGGGCGACTCCGGTCGCCCTTTTTTTCGTCTGCATGCCACGCCCTGCATCGGACGCCGGGCGCTATCAGCTCACGGTTTTGGCGCCGGCATTGGCCAAGTCATAGGCTCTGGCGGCTTCGGCGGTCTTGATGTCGCGCTGATAGCTGGGCGTCCAGGCGGTCACCGGTGACTTCTGGGTGAAGCTGACATTGCTGCCGATGTCCTTGAAGTGCGCATCGCCATAGTCATCCAGCGCGCCGGAGTTGCTGGCCTTGTTGGAAACATCCACGCCTTTTGCCAAATAGTTGGCCTGCGAGAGGATGGTCGCATCCCCCGTCGCGGTGAAGCCAAGATGGAAGTTGTCGATCGAGTTGTTGTAAACGTCAAAGTCGCCATGCCGCATCAGGCCGGGTGCCCGAACATCCAGGTTGCTGAACACATTGTTGGCGATGGTCATGCGCGGGTAACCCTTGTACTCGGCCTTGGCTTGAGCGGAGTCGTCCGGCTGACCGAGAATCACGCCATATTCGTTGTTCTGGAGTTTCGAGTTGGTCAGACTGACGTTGTCTGCCGTCCCGCCGACATAAAGCAGTTTGTCCAGGCCTTTGGCGTTCTGATCCTTGGTGCCTGAATAGGTGTTGTGATCGATCCAGTATTTCTGACCGCTGCTGATGAACATCTGCATGTCACCGTTTTCGCGATAACGGCTGTCGTGGTCGAAGTTCAGATTCTGGAAGATGTCATTGCTGGCGGTCTTGCCGCTGGCCAGGTAGATGTTGTGCAGGCTGTTGCCCTTGTCGGTACCCAGCAGGGTCTTGTTGGCGCCAAAGTTGATGGTCACCTTGCTGTCGGCAGACAGGTTGGCCCCCAGTTTGACGGTACGGGCTTTGTCGTCCTCCATGTACTTCTTGAGGTCCGCTACGGTATTGACCGTGACGACTTCGCCACCATTACCGCCGGTGGTGTTCGCCTGTTTGGCGAAGCCGACCATTCCGGACATGTCGGCCCCAGGACCGTTGCCCGCTCGGTGCGCGGGTTGCGCCACTTTTTCTGTGGTCTCAGATCTGTCTGTGGCGGTTGGCAACGTTTTGGCGGGCGCAGACTGATTGGCGGCTGGCGTATTGCCTTGGGCTGACGCCGAAGTGCGCGCCATATCAGAAGGCGCTGCTGTGGCGCTCTTTTGCAGCGAGACCGGTTTGTCGGTCGGATAATCGTTTTTCACCACGAACGGCTTTTCTGTGTTGCCGGACGATGACGGCGACCCTGAAGAGGGGGCTGATGAAGACTGAAGGGAGGTCGGCGCCTGTTCCCGTTCAGACGGCGCAGGTGCCGGTGTCGAGCCGTCCTGCTGATGCCCTTGTGATCTGGAAAACAGATCCTTGAGGATGGTGCGAATGGCTTCCACCAGCTTGTTCAGCAACAACTCGACGGGGTTTTCAGTTGCACCCGAGGCTGCGTTTGTAGCGGGCGTTTGCGCCCTGGAGCCAAGGCCATTGAACGACGACTGCAACCCTGTTGCCTGCTGCGGCGGTGCGAAGTCGACCAGCTTGCTGCCATTGCCGGACGTGACCTGAGGTGGCGGACTGTTATCGGCTTGCGGGTTTATGCCCTGGGTTGGCTGCCCGGAGACGGGATAATAATTTCGGGTGATCATATTCATGGGTGATTGCCCTGCCTGCAGGAATGAACGATTCGTGATCCGGATAAGGTAGCGCTGGTTTCTTGAGTGGAAAGCGCAGCCAAAACAGTTCCGAGGGCATCATGAATTTGTGTTCAGGTCAGCAGTGGAGCCCGGGCGCGGCCGCAGGTGCGCGCGCCGGTTCCGGGTATCAGCCGAAAGTGATCTCGGGCAATACGGTCAGGTCGACGGTCTGCTGCTTGCGCGGGGCGAGAATCCCGGCTTCGCCGTCTACAACCAGCTCATCGTTCTGATTGAAAACACGGGTGGCGATGCGCACGCGGAATTTCGGCAGTTTTTCCAGGATTTCCAGGCGCACAGTCAGGGTATCGCCCAGTTTCACCGGCTTCTGGAAGGTCATCTGCTGACCGATATAGATGGTGCCAGGGCCAGGCAACTTGCATGCAACCGCCGCACTGATCAGTGCGCCGCTGAACATGCCGTGGGCAATACGCTCCTTGAACATGGTCTTGGAGGCGTATTCGGCGTCCAGGTGGACCGGGTTGTGGTCTCCGGACATGGCGGCGAACAGTTGAATGTCACGCTCTTCCACTGTCTTGCTGTAGCTGGCGGTCTGACCGACTTCAAGAGCTTCGTAAGGCGTGTTGGTGACTTGAGTCATGTGGCTGTCCTGACAATAAAAATGAATTGAAGCGTGCCGGTTCGTGCAATCCGACCTGGCCTTGATTTGTAACACTTGATGACCTGTCGCCGCCAATGCGCGGACAAGATCATTCAGACGCTTGCTGGCGCTCCCCGGATCACATTCAAGGCAAATAATAAGCAAACGCCATGTGAATACGGCTACTGAGCGATCGGGCAAGTATCTTTACCAGCCCGATTGCCGTGAGCAGTGTATCGCCGACGACAGATTTCAGTCTGAACAGAGACAAGATTCATGCTGCTGATGAGGCCCGGACGATCATTTGCCTGAGACACTTTAACTGCTAACGTCCGCCCAGACCCATGCAGGGAAAAAGGATAAAAATAATGCAAGCTGACTTCTGGGATGACAAGCGTCCGGCGGGTGTCGACGCCGAGGTGGATCTGCAAACCTACCAATCGGTCGTCGAGGTGTTCGAGCGCTGCTGCAGGAAATTCGCCGACCGGCCTGCGTTCAGCAACATGGGCGTGACGCTGACTTACGCGGAACTCGAGCGTCACTCCGCCGCCTTCGCCGCGTATCTACAGCAGCATACTCAACTGGTGCCGGGTGATCGCATTGCCGTACAGATGCCCAATATCCTGCAATATCCGATCGCCGTATTCGGTGCGATGCGCGCCGGTCTGACGGTGGTCAACACCAACCCGTTGTACACCGCACGCGAGATGCGCCATCAATTCAAGGACTCTGGTGCCAGAGCGCTGGTTTACCTCAACCTGTTCGGCAAGCTGGTGCAGGAAGTGCTGCCGGACACGGCCATCGAATACCTGATCGAAGTAAAAATGGGCGACATGCAGTCGGCGGCCAAGGGCTGGCTGGTCAATACCCTTGTCGACAAGGTCAAGAAGATGGTCCCCGAATTCCATCTGCCTCAGGCCGTCGGCTTCAAGCGCGCGCTGCGCCTGGGGCGCGAGAGCCGCATGCAGGTCGTACCGCGAGGTCTGCAGGATGTTGCCGTTCTGCAATACACCGGTGGCACCACGGGGCTGGCCAAAGGCGCGATGCTCACCCATGGCAATCTGGTCGCCAACATGCAGCAAGTCTATGCCTGCATGCGCCAGCAAGGACCGCAAGGCGGATCGCTGTTTGAAGAGGGCAAGGAGGTGATGATTGCGCCGTTGCCGCTCTATCACATCTATGCGTTCACGGCGAACTGCATGTGCATGATGATCAGCGGCAATCACAACATCCTGATCACCAACCCTCGCGATATCGGCGGCTTCATCAAGGAGCTGGGCAAGTGGCGCTTCACTGCCATGATCGGCCTCAACACGCTGTTCGTGGCGCTCATGAACCACCCGGAATTCAAGAATCTGGATTTCTCGGCGCTGAAAAGCACCAACTCCGGTGGCACTGCACTGCACTGCACTGGTCAAGGCCACGGCCGAGCGCTGGGCGCAGATCACCGGCTGCACGATCGTCGAAGGTTACGGCCTGACCGAGACGTCGCCTGTCGCCAGCGCCAATCCCTATGGCGCCCTGGCACGCCTGGGAACCGTGGGCATGCCCGTGCCCGGCACCGCGATGAAAGTCATTAATGACGATGGCATCGAGTTGCCTTTCGGCGAGCGTGGCGAGCTGTGTATCAAGGGGCCGCAGGTCATGAAAGGCTACTGGAACCAGCCTGATGCCACGGCCGAATGCCTGGACGCCGAAGGCTGGTTCAAGACCGGTGACATTGCCGTGATTGGCGCTGACGGGTTCGTCAGTATCGTCGACCGCAAGAAAGACTTGATCATCGTGTCCGGCTTCAACGTCTACCCCAATGAAATCGAAGACGTGGTCATGGCCCATCCGAAAGTCGCCAACTGCGCCTGTATCGGCGTGCCGGACGAGCGCTCGGGGGAGGCCGTGAAGCTGTTCGTGGTGGCGCGAGACCCGCAGCTGAGCATTGAAGAGCTCAAGGCCTTCTGCAAAGAGAATTTCACCGGCTACAAGGTGCCCAGACAGATCGTTCTGCGTGATTCATTGCCGATGACTCCGGTGGGCAAGATTCTGCGACGCGAGCTTCGGGACATCGCCTGACCCTTTAATCGTCTCCATGTGTGTACCTGGCCCCGTTTGCAGAACGCTGTAAACGGGGTCAGTTTTTTTCGGAAACAGGCGATTATATTGATTGGCCGCTCTGTTTCGGTACTTTCGGCGTGATGATGAAAATTTATTAAATGAATTTAAAGTGACTGTTTGTTGGTTTCTGGTCGTATTCGTGACTGTGTGGCCTGCTTCTGCCTCTAGTCGGCCTTTGGCAAAGCTGCTACTCTCGGCGCGCTTTTTGATCAGTCATAAAGCGAAAAAGCGTCTACTGCATAATTCCAAGCACAAGAAAATCATCGCTTCAGGCGATGTGAAGAATTCGCTATCGCTACGGAGCCGACTGAATGATTGATAACTTCTGGAAGGACAAGTACCCGTCCGGTATCCCTGCCGATATCAACCCCGACGAGTACCCTAACGTCCAGGCGGTCCTGAAGCAGTCCTGCCAGCGCTTCGCCGACAAGCCGGCGTTCAGCAACCTGGGCAAGACCATCACCTACGGCGAGCTGTATGAGCTGTCCGGCGCTTTTGCCGCCTGGATTCAGCAACATACCGACCTGCAGCCGGGTGACCGTATCGCCGTGCAGCTACCCAACGTATTGCAGTACCCGATTGCCGTCTTCGGTGCGATTCGCGCCGGGCTGATCGTGGTCAACACCAACCCGCTGTACACCGCGCGGGAAATGGAACACCAGTTCAACGACTCCGGTGCCAAGGCGCTGGTGTGTCTGGCAAACATGGCCCATCTGGCCGAGAAGGTCGTACCCAAGACGCAGATCAGGCAGGTGATTGTCACCGAAGTGGCCGACATGCTGTCGCCGTTCAAGCGCTTGCTGATCAATAGCGTCATCAAGTACGTGAAGAAGATGGTCCCGGCCTATCACTTGCCCAAGGCCATCAAATTCAACGATGTGCTTGGCAAGGGCCGTGGTCAGCCAGTGACCGACGTGTCGCCCGGCAGCGCCGATGTTGCCGTGCTGCAGTACACCGGCGGCACCACCGGGGTGGCCAAGGGGGCAATGCTGACGCACCGCAACCTGATCGCCAACATGCTGCAATGCCGCGCGCTGATGGCGTCAAATCTGGGCGAAGGCTGTGAAATCATCATCACGCCGCTGCCGCTGTATCACATCTATGCCTTCACCTTTCATTGCATGGCGATGATGCTGCTTGGCAATCACAACATCCTGATCAGCAACCCTCGTGACCTGCCGGCCATGGTCAAGGAGCTTTCGAAATGGAAGTTCAGCGGCTTTGTCGGCCTTAACACGCTGTTTGTGGCCCTGTGCAATAACGAGGGTTTCCGCAACCTCGACTTTTCGGCGTTGAAAGTTACCCTGTCCGGCGGCATGGCCCTGCAGCAGTCCGCTGCCGAACGCTGGAAGCAGGTCACTGCCTGCCAGGTCTGCGAAGGCTATGGCATGACCGAGACCAGCCCGGTGGCTACGGTCAATCCCGCTAAAGAGGTGCAGATGGGCACTATCGGTATTCCTGTGCCGTCGACGCTGTGCAAGGTTATCGACGATGCTGGCAACGAGCTGGCGTTCGGTGAAACCGGCGAGTTGTGCATCAAGGGCCCTCAGGTCATGAAAGGCTACTGGAAGCGCCAGGAAGCCACCGATGAAATGCTCGACAGTGATGGCTGGCTCAAGACCGGTGACATCGCAATCATCCAGCCCGATGGCTACATCCGGATTGTCGATCGCAAGAAAGACATGATTCTGATCTCCGGTTTCAACGTATACCCCAACGAACTGGAAGACGTGCTGGCCACGCTCCCGGGCGTGTTGCAATGCGCGGCGATCGGCGTGCCGGACGAGAAGTCAGGCGAAACCATCAAGGTTTTCGTCGTGGCCAAACCGGGCGTTACCCTCACCAAGGAACAGGTCATGGAGCACATGCGCGCCAACCTGACCGGCTACAAGGTGCCGCGTAGCGTGGAATTCCGGGAGGTTCTGCCCACTACCAACGTCGGCAAGATCCTGCGTCGCGAGCTGCGTGATGAGGAATTGAAGAAGCTGGGCGTGAAGAAGTAGGGCGGAGCGCCGCACGATAGTTGAGATTATCGTTCCGCACGCTCTGGTATGCCCCCCGAAGGTTGGACAATTATCCACTTACGCTGCCTTGGCGGCCTGCATCCTG
>NZ_LKBW01000074.1 GCF_002699855.1 Pseudomonas amygdali
CACAATATTCTTTCACGGCTGCGAGTTTTGCCTGCACTGTATATTTACCCATGACGCCTCCAAAGGTTGCGTCCAACCTTCGGGGGTCATACCATATCGCGGTGGCACTGACGACGCAGAGTGCGACGTTAGTGACGGCTGAGTCCTGGCACTGATCCGGGGGATGCGAGGCAGGACGCCGAGCAAGCCGCATCGGGCCAAGGATGGCCCGTTGCGGCGGCCCCCGGATCAGTGACAGGGCGAAGGAACCCGACGAAGTCGGGCCGGAAACAGGAGCGAAGAAATTTGCTCACTTTGGTCCCTCAAAGTGAGTCGCCGAGGGGCGAAAAGGTGACCTGAGTCGAACCTCAATCCACCTGAAACCACAGAACCGCTTTGTGACGCGGAGCGTCAAGAACTGCATTCCCACGCGGAGCGTGAGGAACGAGCGGCGTCCGGGATAACAAAGGTGACCTGAGTCGAACACCAGTTCACCTGACATCGCAGAACCGCTGTGTGACGCGGAGCGTCACGAACTGCATTCCCACGCGGAGTGAGGAACGAGAGGCGTCCGGGAGAGCACTTTTAGTCACTCTGCGCAAAGCGTGGGGACGATAGCAAAAAGGCCCGGTCACTGAGTGAGCCGGGCCTTTGTGATGGTGTCAGACGATTACTCGCTGAGCGTCGGAACCTTGCGCGGAGCCATGAAGTACATCCAGATCAGCGCGATGAAGTACATCGCCGGAATCATGGTGAACAGCACGTTGTAGTTATTATTGGTGGCGGTCAGCACCGCACCGACAATCTGGGTCATGAACATACCGCCAATGGCCGCACACATGCCGCCGAAGCCGAACTCCGTACTCATCATGTGCTTGGGCGTGTAGTCCATCACCAGGCTCCAGATGTTTGCGGTCCAGGCCTGATGCGCACCCACCGCAAGCGAGATGGCCAGTACCGCCACCCACAGGCCGCTGGCGTTGGCGGCGAATACCACGCTGCAGATAGTGATGGCAAAGATCAGCATCGACAGCAGACGCGCAGTGGTCGCACGCATGCCGCGCCCGATCAGCCAGGAGGACAGAATGCCGCCAACCACGCTGCCGAAGTCAGCGGTCAGCCAGATCAGGATCAGCGGGATGCCCATCTGCGTCACGCTGATACCCAGGTTGTATTGCTGATTGAGAAACGGCGGCAACCAGTACAGGTAGAACCAGAACACCGGCGCAGTAATCGCGTAAGCCAGCGCGAACGCCCACGTGCCGCGCATCTTCAGAATGCCGGTGAAGGGCACCTTGACCGGCGCAGGTTCGACTTCCTGATTAATATAATCCAGCTCGGCCTTGCTGACGGTTGGATGCTCTTCGGGGTTGTAGTACTTCAGACGCCACATGATGACCCAGATCAGCCCCAGCGAACCCATCGCTATAAAGGCCGCCTGCCAGCTCCAGACGGTAAGGATCAGCGGCAGCAGCGCCGGCGTCAGCATTGCGCCGACGTTGGTGCCAGCGTTGAAAATGCCAGTCGCCACGGCACGTTCACCTGCCGGGAACCACAGACGTGTGGTCTTTACACAGGCCGGGTAGTTGGCAGCCTCGGTCAGGCCGAGAATGAACCGGCAGACCATGAAGCCCACAGCGGAAGTCGCAAGGCCATAAGCGCCGGTCGCCAGGCTCCACAGCAGCACCGCGAGGAAGAACGCGCGCTTGACGCCGACCTTGTCGATAAAGCGGCCTTGCAGCACGAAGCCCACCGCGTAACCGACCTGAAACCAGAAGTTGATGTTGGCGTAGTCCATCGCCGTCCAGCTCATTTCCTTGGCGAGGATGGGCTGCATGACGCCAAGCGCCGCCCGGTCGATGTAGTTCAGCGTGGTGGCGAAGAACACCAGGGCGAGCATGCCCCAGCGCGTCTTGCCCACGGCGAGTGCGCCGCGAATCTTTTCGCCCATCCCGGCACGGGCGGCCTGGGCGACAGGGTTGGTCTGGGTGTTAAGCATGATGTTCTAACCATCCGTTCCAGGACTGTGCTGCTGGCAACAGTCGGACTGAGAAGTCCACTCGATGCAGGCGTTGTGCAGGTAAAGTGAAGTCGTAGAACCGTGATTCGACTGGCCTGTTGACTCAGGCTTTCATCGAGACGATCCGTCGGGCCGACAATTTACAGGTTGGGCCGCGCAAGTGTGTTGGAATGTTTCAGGCGACGCAGATCCGCGCTGGGCTTTTGGCCGGACGAGTTCGTTGAACCTGACGTCTGGGGAGACGGACGGGCGAGCGGGCGAGCAAAGCGAGAAGGGTGCACATGAGCAATGTTCCTGTTTTTTGAATTGTTATGGGTTGCTGCTGATGAAGCAAAAGATCAAAACGTTTGACTGCGGGTCTACCCTGCAATGTGATGCTGATGTTGAGCATTGCGCGGTACAGCGTCAATTGAGTAAAACGGCTTTTGTTCGATAATCGAACGTAAAACTAACCGGTTCGTACACTTTATGTTGCTGTAGTATTTTGACAGGCAAATACTTTACTCGCACCTCTGAATAAGGCCGGGAAAGGCCAGGAATGCGGTGCTGTCCAGTCGCGACCGAAACAGGTCGCGTTCATCCAGGAGCTGAAAAGCATGCAGCGTTCAATTGCTACCGTATCCTTGAGCGGTACTCTGCCCGAAAAGCTCGAAGCCATCGCCGCAGCCGGCTTTGACGGCGTCGAGATTTTCGAAAACGACTTGTTGTATTACGACGGTAGCCCACGCAACGTCAGGCAGATATGTGCCGATCTTGGGATCGCCATCACCCTGTTCCAGCCGTTCCGGGATTTTGAAGGCTGCCGCCGTGATCGTCTGCAGCGCAATGTCGACCGTGCCGAACGCAAATTCGATCTGATGCAGGAACTGGGCACCGATCTGGTGCTGGTCTGCAGCAATGCGTCTGCCGATTCGGTGGGCGACGAAAATATTCTGCTGGATGACCTGAGCCTGCTGGCCGAGCGTGCCGGTGCCCGTAACCTGCGCGTCGGTTATGAAGCGCTGGCCTGGGGCAAGCATGTGAACACCTGGCAACAGGTCTGGAACTTGGTGCGTCAGGTTGATCATCCTGCTCTGGGTGTGTTGCTCGACAGCTTCCATACCTTGTCACTCAAGGGCGACCCGAGCGCGATTGCGCAAATCCCGGGTGACAAGATCTTCTTTGTGCAAATGGCCGACGCGCCGATTCTGGCCATGGATGTGCTGGAGTGGAGCCGCCATTTCCGCTGCTTCCCCGGTCAGGGCGAGTTTGATCTTGCCGGTTTCCTCGCGCCGATTCTGCGCAGCGGCTACACCGGCCCATTGTTGCTGGAAGTGTTCAACGACGGTTTCCGTGCCGCCCCGACTCGCGCCAACGCGGCGGACGGCTTGCGCTCGCTGCTTTATCTGGAAGAAAAAACCCGCCAGTTGATGGCGCGTGACGAGCCAGCCGCTGTTCCTGAAATACTTTTCAACCCGCCCGCTGCCAGCACTTACAACGGCGTCGAGTTTCTGGAATTTGCGGTCGATGAGAGCCACGGCGCGCGCCTCTCGGGCTGGCTGCAACGGCTGGGCTTTGCCAGGCTGGGTCAGCATCGCTCCAAGGCGGTCAGTCTGTTGGGGCAGGGGGATATCAAGATTGTGCTAAATGCCGAACCCTATTCGTTTGCCCATAGCTTTTTCGAGGCCCACGGGCCGTCGTTGTGCGCCACTGCCTTGCGCGTCGATGACGGCCATCAGTCGCTGGAGCGTGCGCGGGCCTTCAAAGGCCAGCCGTATCGCGGGCTGGTCGGCCCCAATGAGCGGGAGATTCCTTCAGTCCGCGCGCCCGACGGTAGCCTGATCTATCTGGTTGATAGCGCTGGGCCCGGAGAATCGATTTACGACAGCGATTTTGTCGTCGACCCGCAAGCGGTTGCCAAGGGCGGTTTGCAGCGTATCGACCACATGGCCACGGCGCTGCCTGCCGACAGCCTGGACAGCTGGGTACTGTTCTACAAAAGCATCCTGGATTTCGAGGCCGATGACGAAGTGGTGCTGCCCGACCCCTACGGTCTGGTGAAAAGTCGTGCCCTGCGCAGTCGTTGCAGTACCGTGCGCCTGCCGCTGAACACTTCCGAGAATCGCAACACGGCCATTTCCCACGCGCTGTCGAGTTATCGCGGCTCTGGGGTGCATCACATTGCGTTCTCCTGTGAAGACATCTTTGCCGAGGTCAGCCGCGCCAAGGAAGCGGGGGTGCCGTTGCTGGATATCCCGCTCAATTACTACGACGACCTGGCAGCCCGCTTCGATTTCGATGAAGAGTTTCTCAGCGAACTGGCGTATTACAACGTGCTCTATGACCGCGATGCGCAGGGCGGCGAGCTGTTCCACGTCTACACGGACGCCTTCGACGGGCGCTTCTTCTTCGAGATCCTGCAACGCAAGAATGGCTACGTGGGCTATGGCGCGGCCAACGTGCCGGTGCGTCTGGCGGCGATGGCCAAGGCGCGCAATGTGGCAGCGCGTCAGGCGCGGCTGTAATGCGAGATCGACTGCAGAGCTGCTGCGAGGGTGCGAATGCCTCGCAGCTTCCCTCTGCCTGCGGTCAGCTTCATACTTCGCGCATTACTCGTGGTCATGAGCCAACAATGAAAAAAATCGACTCCGCCGTTGCCGTTGAACCTGCCGCTACCGTGCCCAAGGGCCGCAAGAACAACCCGGAAAAAACCCGCGAAGATATTCTTCAGGCTGCTGTCGCCGAATTCGTTGCCCACGGTCTTACAGGCGCGCGCGTCGATGCCATCGCCGAGCGAACTAAAACCTCGAAACGGATGATCTATTACTACTTCGGCAGCAAGGAGCAGCTGTATGTCGAAGTGCTGGAAAAACTCTACGGTGCGATTCGTAACACCGAGAGCGAGCTGAACCTGAGTGAGCTGGAGCCTGTCGAGGCGATTCATCGCGTGGTTGAATTCACCTTCGATCACCATGACAGCAACGTCGATTTCGTGCGTATCGTATGCATCGAAAACATTCATTACGGCGAGAACGTCAAACAGTCCGATTCGATCCAGGCCAAAGCCAGAATATCATCAGGGCGCTCGATGGAATCCTGCGACGCGGCGAGGCCAGTGGCTTGTTCCGCGATGGTCTTCATCCGGTGGACCTGCACCTGATGATCAGTTCGTTCTGCTTCTACCGGATCTCCAACCGCCATACCTTCAGCGAAATTTTCCAGATCGAGCTGTGGAGCGAGGAGGTCAAACAGCGTCACAAGGCGATGATTTGCGACGCCGTGCTGCGTTATCTCAAGCGCTGAGGTTTACAGCGTATGGAAGTGCGCCATCATCCGTTCTGCATCGGCTGACTGGCCGCTGAATAACTCAAATGCCTTGACTGCCTGAAACACCGCCATGGTGCTGCCATCCAGCGTGCGGCAGCCCAGCGCGCGGGCATGCTTGAGCAGTTCGGTTTCCAGCGGGAAGTAGATGATTTCCGCGACCCACAGCTCAGGGCGCAGCAACTCGACCGGCAACGGCGTGCCCGGCAGTTTGGCCATGCCGACCGGCGTGGTATTGACCAGGCCGTCGGCTTCGGCCATAGCGGCAGGCAAATCGATACCCACCTTTGCCCGTCCGGCACCGAAATGCTCGTTGAGGTTGTCCACCAGCCCCTGGGCGCGTTGCGGCTCGACTTCGAATACTGTCAGGCATTCGACGCCAGCGCTCAATAACGCATGAGCCACGGCAGCGCCTGCGCCACCTGCGCCCATTTGCACCACCTGCTGACGTGGAGCCTTGTCCAGGCCGCGTTGGAAGCCTTCGGCAAAACCCAGGCAGTCAGTGTTGTGACCAATGCGCTTGCCGTCCTTGAACACCACGGTATTCACTGCGCCGATACCGCGGGCTTCGGCGGACAGCTCGTCCAGTAATGGGATAACCGCCTGCTTGCACGGAAAGGTGATGTTCAGGCCGGTGAAGCCGCAGTTTTGTGCGCTTTCGATAAGCTGGGGCAGGGCGCTGATATCCAGTTGCAGGGCGTCGATATCGATCAGCCGATACAAGTAGCGCAGGCCCTGGGCGTCGCCTTCGTGCTCGTGCATGGCGGGCGTTCGAGAGGCCTGAATGCCCGAGCCGATCAGGCCGGCAAGAACGGATTTTTTTTCAGCATGGGTCATAGAATACGTCTCTTGTTTTTGTGCCACTGCCCGGTCCAGAGCAGGTGTTGAGCGGAATGTACCAGATGGTTAATAGTGCCGCAGGTGGCAGGCGATTGCCATGCAGCGATATTGTGCGGTGATCGCCCTAATCAGTGATAATCCACGGCCAGCCGCTTCAGATCAGCCAGAGTTCACGCCGCACATGCCCGATTCCGTTTTCAGCGCCGCACAGCAGCAAGCCAGCACGTTGTACCTGCCGCCAGGCGCGTGGGCCACAGTGCTCGATTGCCTGTGCGCGAAATTCACCGCCATCAGCCGCGAACAATGGCTGGACCGTATTGCCCGCGGACGGGTGCTGGACGAAAACGGCAAGGCCATCGCGCCTGACCTTGCGTACCGCGAGGGCCTGCGCATTCACTATTTCCGTGAGGTGCCCAACGAAACGCCGATCCCGGTGCTCGAAACGATTCTGTACGCCGACGAGCATCTGGTGGTGGCGGACAAACCGCACTTTTTGCCGGTGACACCCGCAGGTGAGTACGTCGAGCAGACGTTGCTGCGCCGTCTGATCCATCGCCTGGGCAACCCCGATCTGGTGCCGCTGCACCGTATCGACCGGCACACCGCCGGGCTGGTGCTGTTTTCCGCCAACCGGCAGACGCGCTCGGCTTATCAGGCGCTGTTTCCCACCCGGCAGATCGACAAGTTCTACGAAGCCATTGCGCCAGCGTTGCCGGGGCAGGAGTTTCCACGTTTGCACGAAAGCCGTCTGGTCGAAGGCGAACCATTCTTTCGCATGCAGGAAGGAGCAGGGGCGAGCAATACCCGGACGCAGATCGAGGTGCTCGAACGGCAGGATCAATTGTGGCGGTACGGGCTTTATCCGGTGACCGGCAAGAAACATCAACTACGCGTGCACATGGCGGCACTGGGCGCGGGCATCTGCAACGACCCGTTCTACCCGGACGTGGTAAAGAACCCTGTCGACGATTATCAAAACCCTCTGAAGCTGCTGGCCAAGGGCTTGCGCTTCATCGACCCGCTCAGCGGTAAACAGCGTCAGTTCGAGAGCCTGCTTGAACTCGGCTGGTAAGCGGTAAAGCCGGGCTGACGGCCAAAAAAAAACCGCACTCGGCGGGTTTTTTCAAATCAGTCACACGACGCCCGGATCACAGATCCTTGACGGTACGTACCTGATCCTTGTTGATGCGGGTCTGCTTGCCGTCGAGTTGCTTGAACTCGTAGAAGCCCGATTCTTCATCGTACTTTGGCGTATCGACAGCTTGGATTTCACGACCATCGTTCAAGGTGATCACAGTGGGCGATGCGCAGCCGGCGAGGGAGGCAATGCTCAATGCAAGCAGGAAGGCAGCGGGAAGGGTCCGTTGTTTCATTACTGTGTCTCCAGATGGATTCTTGATTTACTGAACTCTCAGACGGATACACCGTCGGCAAAGTTCCGTATACACCGTCAGCAAGTTCAATAGCCAGTCACTTGCCACAGTTTTCGCTGATCCCGGTCAACAGACAGGGAGTATTCAGGTTGGCCAGGCGTGGATCGCCAGCTTCCAGTTGCAGGGCGACTGGTTGCAGCGGTTCCAGGGCCCGTCTCGGGCTGCGTTCGCCGGCCTGCCATGCGGCTTCCAGCGTTGTGGCGTGAGCGATGGGGATCATACATAAAAGCGGCTGCCAGTGCTGGCCTTCACGCACCATTATTGGTCGCTCCGGGCATTCAACAGCCTTTTCGCGTAACGCTTGCAGCAACGGTTCATCGACCAAAGGTACGTCGCAGGGCAGAACCAGCAACCACTGATGCCGGGCGAGTGGCAGGGCGGCGCGAATTCCGGCCAGAGGACCGTTGAAATCGGCATCGTCGTCCTGCACCAGTTGATCGGCGTACTGCGCATAGCGCTCGATGTTGCGGTTGCAGGAAATGATCAGGTCGTCGGTCAGCGGCCGGGTCAGCCGGTGCAGGTGCTCGATCAGCGCCTTGCCCTGCCACTCGATCAGGCCCTTGTCACGCCCGCCCATGCGCTGCCCGCGACCTCCGGCCAGCAGCAGGATAGAGCAGGGAGGCAGTGCGGCAGGGACATTCATCAAACACTCGGCGGGCAGTCAAAAGGAGTGCTGTGATATAACACCGGCCTGTTTCCTTAACAACTGGATGAGGCCATGAAAGCCAAGGCTGACACACCTTTCGTACCCCTGAATATCGCCGTGCTGACCGTCAGCGATACCCGCACCCGTGAAACCGATACCTCGGGCCAAATGTTCGTCGACCGTCTGACCGACGCCGGTCATGGCCTGATCGAGCGCGTGCTGCTCAAGGATGACCTGTACAAAATCCGCGCTCAGGTAGCGACCTGGATTGCCGACGATCAGGTGCAGGTCGTGCTGATCACCGGCGGCACTGGCTTCACTGGCCGTGACAGCACGCCGGAAGCCGTGGCGTGTTTGCTCGACAAGCAGGTCGATGGTTTCGGTGAACTGTTCCGGCAGATTTCGGTGCCGGATATCGGCACCTCGACCATTCAGTCCCGTGCGTTGGCGGGCCTGTCCAATGGCACCCTGGTGTGCTGCCTGCCGGGCTCCACCAATGCGGTACGCACGGCGTGGGACGGGATTCTCGCCCAGCAACTGGATTCGCGCTTCCGGCCCTGCAACTTCGTGCCGCACCTCAAGCAGGCCGAGCCCTGTGCGACTCGTGATTGAGTGCTGATGAACAACGAGCCGAAAACCTTGCTGCCTGTCGAAGAGGCTATCGCACGGCTGCTGGCGATGGCCGAGGCCACGCCGATCACTGATCGCCAGCGTGCTCCGCTGGCCGATGCCGAAGGCCGTGTGCTGGCGGTAGATCTGATCTCCACTCTGGATCTGCCGCCCTGGCCGAACAGCGCCATGGACGGTTATGCCCTGCGCGTAGCGGACTGGAGCGGCGAGCCGTTGACGGTCAGCCAGCGCATCTTTGCCGGTCAGGCACCCGAGCCGCTGGCACCTGGCACCTGTGCACGAATCTTCACCGGTGCGCCGATGCCTGAAGGTGCCGATTGCGTCGAGATGCAGGAAAACGCCGAGGTGCTGGCGGATCAGCGCGTGTGCTTCAGCGAGCCGCTGAGCGTTGGGCAGAACATTCGCCCACAGGGGCAGGAAACCCGCGTCGGCGACACCGTACTGGCGGCCGGGACGCGGCTTGGTCCTATTGAATTGGGCCTGGCCGCTTCGTTGGGCCTCGCCGAGCTTGAGGTGATCCGACGGGTGCGTGTCGCGGTGCTGTCCACCGGCGACGAGTTGATTGAACCAGGTCAGCCATTGGGTCCGGGGCAGATCTACAACAGCAACCGGGTGTTGCTGTGCAGTTGGCTGAAGCGACTCGAATGCGAGGTCGTGGATGCAGGCATCCTGCCGGACGATCTGGCGAAGACTCGTACTGCGCTGGCGAATCTGCACGATGTCGACCTGATCCTCTCCACGGGCGGCGTCTCGGTAGGCGAAGCGGATTTCCTTGGTCACGCATTGCGTGAGGAAGGCGAACTGACGCTCTGGAAGCTGGCCATCAAGCCCGGAAAACCGCTGACTTTCGGGCATTTTCGTGGCGTACCGGTGATTGGCCTGCCCGGCAATCCCGCCTCCACGCTGGTCACCTTCGCTTTGCTGGCGCGTGCTTACCTGCTGCGTCGCCAAGGTGTGATTGACGTAGCGCCGTTGCAGTTTCCGGTGCCCGCAGGGTTCGTCTGGACGCGCCCGGGCAATCGTCGCGAATACCTGCGCGGGCGTCTGGAACAGGGCAGGGCCGTGGCCTATCGCAACCAGAGCTCGGGTGTATTGCGCAGCGCTGCCTGGGCTGACGGCCTGATTGAAGTGCGTGAAGGCTCAACCGTGGCCGAAGGGGACTGGGTCAACTTCATCCCGTTGAGTGAAGTGCTGGGCTGAGTGGATTAATGGTTGGGCGGGCACGCATGAGCTACTCTCAACATCGCTGACAAGTTGGGCAACCGGACTTCGCCCTGGAGTATTGTTATGGCGCCATTGAGAGTGGCTTGTGTGATCCCGACCTACAACGGACGCAAGGATCTGGAACGTCTACTGGACTCGCTGGCTACGCAGACTGCGAGCTTCGATACACTGATCGTCGACTCCAGTTCTTCAGATGGCACGCTGGAGCTGGCGCAAGCGGGAGTATCAGTTTTTTTGTGTTCGGGCTGGTTAGGGCCTGCCGTCAGGCAGGCCCTTGTTTTACCAGCTCGG
>NZ_LKBW01000075.1 GCF_002699855.1 Pseudomonas amygdali
CTGCCCCAGGGCTTGCTGGTTCGCGCTCATACCGCGCATCTGCTGGAGGCACTGTTGCATTTGAGGCGAAAGGCTTGCTGCTTCGGGAGAAGAAAGTACCGCCTGCGATTCTTGAATCTGACGTGCCGAATTGGCTAAGTCGCCGTAAGTGGGACCACTGTTTCCCTTGAGCAAATCCATAGCCTGATTCCAGTCAGGCGGCAGATTATTACGCGGGCTGTCAGCCATCATGCCGCCCATACCACGGTTCCCGGTCATTGACTCAAGCTGATTCTTTTGCGTCTGGAGCTGGTCAGATAGCTGCTTAAGTTGCTGGGTCAGAATGAGTCCGTTTGCAACAGCGCGTTCGATAGCTATCCCGTCAACGACAGGCACGACAGCAGCAGAAGCTTGCGACACTGTCAGCGCAGCACCAAGAGCCAAAGCGATAGTTATACGGTTAACATTTTTCATGCGTCTCTCCTTGCAGCGGCAAAATGAGGTAGCCAGTTTTGCGGCAACGCACCATACGCGGCTATCAAACTCTCCATAAGATCAAGATTGCGTTTCTTGCTGGAGAGAACATCTAGTTCAAAATCCATGCCGGTCAGATCCAAGCTGGCGAATACTGAACTGTGTCCTTGTTTGATCAGAAATGAGCGTGCTTGTTCCGGGTCTTCCTCTTTGATGATATTGAATTCTCGCTCCGTAACGATCTTTTTATAAAGATCCCAATCCGCGTTCCCATCAGGAAACAGTATTTTGTTTGGTGTTTGTTGAAGCAGTACGTGAGATATAGGGCTCGCCAATGCATCGTTTGGCGATTGCGAATCCAACACGACAAAACCGTTTAACTTACGGATAGTCCTTAACCGGTCCTCAACAAATGACTGAAAAGGTGGGTCAGACAACGCCTTCCAGAACTCAGCGATAAACATGGCAAAGCGTCTGCCGTCGATCAAAGATTCAGTGAGGTGAAACAGGTACATGTTTATAGGCGTACGGAGTTCGTCGATATTCAAGAACTCCGACACGTCGAACCCTGTAATGAGGTTATTGCCTAGCGTATCGGCTAACTCGTCTTGGGCATTGTCAAACACCCAGGCATTTTCACCATCAGGACGGCCTTCCTGACGGGAATAGCACCACCGCTGAAGCCGCTGTCTAAGCTCTTTGTTCTTATCCAGATAGTCCAGAACTCGGCCAAGCTTTCTATGTTTCGGGGCGAGCCTCATCACAGCATTAACAGCTTCCTCGATTTCGTCACGGTCGGTGACGCTGATTGCACCAATGTTGCCATTGTGCGCGCAGAGGTACAGGACCATCTGTTTGATGAAGGACTTATCTTCCAGAGTAAAAAAGTTCCAGCCTGTGCGCACGCCTTTTTTAATTGAATAGTACGTGCCGCCCAGTGCACGGATAATAATTTCAGTATCACGATCCTTTGTAAAAAGAACGCAGGTACATTCACACTTAACGAGCATGCTAAGCAGGAATGCTACAGTCGCGGTTTTACCTGAGCCTGTAGGCCCCAGAAACATTGTATGACCTACGTCTTTTACTTTGACACCCTTAACGTCTAGCGGGTCAGAGTGATGAAACGAGAAGTAGAACGGGGTTCCCGCTGTTGTCGTGAACATCGTGAGGGCATCCCCCCAGTGGTTGTTTTTAAGCCGACCACTCGGAAAGTTATGCAACGGCGCAAAGCCACAGAAATTTTTGCTGTTGATAGCAGACAAACGTGGGCGGTTCTTAAATTGTCCCGGAAACTGAGCCCAGAATGCCGCGATAAGGGCTAGGTCCTCACGTGCAGATTGAATGCCCGCTTCTGCTAGCGCCGTCTCTGCGTCGGCTACGTTGGTCTCAAGGCTGTCTAGGTCTCCCGCTTTAACAAATAGACCAAAGTGATGCTCGCCCATGACGATCTTTTTAGATGCAAGATCGTCAAGTGCATCTTCAATCTCATCTATTTGTGATTTTGCATCGTCCTCCGCACTTTCCATGACCCTTTGAGTCGTACGCATTCTGTTGCGTGCAGATTCCTGCTTTATAAAGCTGAAACTCTGAGACAGAACAAAATCAAACGGAGCTTTGAGAATTTCTTGAAGAAATATTGGAGAAGTCTCATCCGGGTACACTGAAATACCCAGCATAGCGCCATATGATGTTGACGTAGCGGTTCGTATTTCTATTGTCTCACTACCAAAGAGCGGGCGAACCGCAGGCATAAGCTTACGCAAAGGGGCCTGTGCTATCGCAAAACGTCGCCAGTGGCCGTTAAGCAGGTAAGACATGAATTCCATGGGCTCAGAGTAATGAACACCCATGTGCTTGTAGACACCCAGTTTCTCAACGTCATAGCGTCTTAGGCTGCGTGTAATGGTAGTTACTACTTTATTGAGAAGAGCGACAGCCTCTTCACGCTCTGACGCTGCGCTTGTATTGTCTGCTTTCTTCATTACCTCAAACATCGCATTGCCGATCTTGTTCGGGAAAGGCCGATACACGACAGTAAGGTAAAGTTCGTTTACACGTAGTTTTTCCAAGTTCAAGCGTGCAGAATATTTTTCCTTCAAGTCTTTTGCAAAACCTTCTGGATATTCACCTTCTGGATATTTATTTTCTTTACGTCGAACAACATGTTGCCAAATGGCAATGTTATGGCTTGCAACGTTTTTCAGAAGTACATTCAGGCGCTTGTACCACAAGTTAATTTGTGAGTCGTCGGCACTCTCAAAGCTAGCGCCGGTCAACCTGATAACTTGCATATAGTCACGGTCAGTTGTCTGGATCGTGAACTTATCGACATGACAATCGAACGGCAGCTTCTCAGAGGCCATCGGTTCTCTTGTCATCACTTTTTGTCTTACTGCTTGTGCGAAACTCATAGCAGACCTCGTTTTTTAAGACTGCGAATTTTTAGGCGGTTTGGTTTCTTGCCCGCATGAAAATCCAGAGGACTGAAAGTCGCAGCACGCCAGTAGTAGAAGTTACCGATGAAGGTAAACATCTTTGTACGAACCCACAGCCACAAAAGTTCAAAAATACGAGGATCGTAAAGACAGATTCCGTATAAAACTATGTGGATTGGGATAAAGGAGAGCAACCACAGCAGGTTGCCTTTAAAAACGAACATTTCAGTGGACACCACAGCATTGCAAATAAATGCATGCCATGTAACGCCCATGTACATCGTAGGACGCGTAGGCCCCACGAATAACGTATCGACTAAGATTCCGTCGTTTCTATCCATGTGAGGCCTCAGCTTTTTGCTTAAACGCCGAAAAGGGCACGAACCCAAGACACGATCTGATCGCTACCGAAGATGAAGACAATGGCAATGATCACGCCGAAGAAAACCATCCACGGAATCCGTCCGGTCGCTGCCCCGAGGCCAGAGACCATCACTGCGATCCCTGCAACAGGTGTAAGGGTGGCTTTGGTATCGGCTGACAAACCAGTAGTACCGGTCTGGAACGGATTAGCTGCGAACGTCAAAGGCGTTGCTACGACTGCGATTAACACAACTGCGAACAGGATCATTTGCTTATTTGTGTACATGCGCTGTTTGCTACTTGTCGGTTTGAGGGTTTNCGTTGCTACGACTGCGATTAACACAACTGCGAACAGGATCATTTGCTTATTTGTGTACATGCGCTGTTTGCTACTTGTCGGTTTGAGGGTTTGCATAGTCAAGCTCCAGAGTTATCGGTGTATTGAGGCATCGAAGGCCCCGAACAAAGCCAGCTAATGTGTTCAAATTCGGCCAAAGCCGCATTTGCTTCCTCGCAGTGAATAGAACGTTTTCACCCTCCTTCCACGTCAGTACAACTACTAGGCAGAATCGTTGGTCTTCGGCTTCCCTGAAAATAAATTGCTTCACTGCGTTATTGGCCGCGAACTCTTCTAGTTGGTTTTCGTCAATTGATTTCATTGCATGGGCCCCGTGTTGTTGTGTGGAGGGCCCTATCCTATCGTCTTGAGTGCCGGAGCGCTGCACCCTGGCACTCATTGGTGTAGCAGGAACCATGCTTTTGCACATACGGATTGCATCACTCTGCCTGTTCAGATGAGGCCTCCTTGTCGCTTTCTGGTTGATCGGAACTCCCGCTGTCATCAGCTGCGGCCTGCGCTGGGGGAGTGGATTGCTTGCGTCTGTAGACGTCCCAATAAGGCACGTCCACGTCTGCTTGGGTCGCTTCTTGCTGCTGCGGTTTGGTGACAGGCGCGGGGACATAGGCGGGCTTACGGCTAGGCGTTTNAATAAGGCACGTCCACGTCTGCTTGGGTCGCTTCTTGCTGCTGCGGTTTGGTGACAGGCGCGGGGACATAGGCGGGCTTACGGCTAGGCGTTTTCTTGCCAGACAGGCCGTCTATCTCGCGCTGTATCGAAGTGATGTTGCTGGTATGCGAAAGGGCCTTGGCGGCAATGCCTTGCACTTCCTCGGGGGTCTTCTGGCCTTTGATCGCGTCGGCCAGCTCGGCGTTGACGCGCTCAAGTGATTTTTTTTCCGTAGCCAGTTCTTCATTAAGAATCTGCGAGCGCTGATCGTCTCGGGCTTGTTGGGTTTCACTGCCAACGACAGGGTAGTTTTCTGCGATGGCAGACGCGCAAAATCCCACGCCGGATAGCAGGGTAAAACTTAAGGCGAGTGGTGATAGCTTCATAGAACCTCAGCTTTGCCCGGCTGGCCGGGCATTTCCAATAGCCTACGAAATTACAGCAATGCCTTTTTTGTTGCAACGATTTAGATGTTTTTGTATTTGCGATTACGATTAGATGCGCTATTGATATACACCCTTGCGCACTGCATCTATCACCTTTCTGTCTGCGCATTCAGCGCTCTATGGCTTCATCCTTGGCGGCTGATTGCTCGCGATTGGCATTCAATTGCAGATTCCAATCCTTACCCGCAGTAGGCCGTACGCGCTCTACGGTCTGCGTCACGCCTTTCTGTAGTCGATCACCTAAGCGATCCCCAGCCTTGTCTGCATTGAAACCGTCTACGACCTTGTAGCCTTCGACCTCCAAATGCTTGGCTGCGGACTGGAGTATGTCGCGTGTGCTTCCAGCAGTACCCACTACCAAGGCATTCGGATTGATCGCTTGATAGCTCATAGCCTCGATGGAGGACTCAACAAACACGGCCACCTTTGAGGCAGCCTTGCCGGTGAAGTACAGGCCTCGATCACCGCGTATCCCGTGGAATGGTTTGTCATAGGTGCCTCGCAGCTCGGCGCCGGTCAACTCGCCTTTGAAGTCGCGTAAGGCGAAAACGGCATTGCCGTACTTATCAGCCCACAGCCTGCCCTTTTCGATAGCGATTTCGACGATAGCATCAGGTATCCCACGCTTTTCTGTGAGGTACGCCCTAACCCTGTCCAGCTTGCGCAGGTCCGGTTCTGGAATTTCAAGCTTGGGCTTTGGCGTGGTGTCGAGTATTCGCGTTGCACGGGTCTTTGCGTCGGCTTGATAGCTCGCGATAGTTGAATCCCGCCCATGCGTATCGCCTAGCCAAGCGACAGCTTCTTTGAACCGGAACGAGCCCAGATGCATTGCTAGATCGATGGCACCGCCGCCACCTACCTCGGCGTCATGGTTATAGAACTTGTCGCCGGTGATCGTTATCCGGCCTGCGTGCGTCTTCCAGTTGTGCTTAGGGTCCGCAGGATCACGCAGGCCTCCGAAGCCCTCAACAACTGAAGTCAGCTCGATGGTGCGTGCGGCCGCGATGTCTTTCTTGTCCATGGCAATTCCTCTGACAAAAGATCAAAAGATGCTACTACGGAAAACAAATTCTGTAGCAACAGAAACAGCATATCATAGCCTATAAGGTTATGTTGACTGTTTACTCCATAGATAAGTGGAAGTATACTAGGCCCATGCAGTTAGAGAGCTGCATAAACGACGAAGCCCAGGTCGGCGGCAACCGACTCAGGGCTTCTGATCACGCTAACTATGATGGAGTTAGACATGACTACTCGTTATCTTACCTGCGCTGAAACCGCAAAGCTCGTCCGTAAATCCCTCAAAGAAGCTTTTCCTGATGCCAAGTTCAGCGTCCGAGGTAACACCTACTTGTAGCGGCTTGCAATCGAAAACAGCCGTACTCGCAATCAGCGCAATTTTCGGCTCAGATTAACTGCGACTGACGGAGCCGTCTGGCTCAGATTAATTGCGAGCGAGCTTGCATTCAGCCGCATCGACTTGCATTCCATCGTTTCCGGCTCACATTAGCTGCAACTGAACCAGCACCGGCTAGCACGTCCATCAATCGAGGGTTTTTTGGACAAAAACCGCGCTCTAGGCGCAGGCATGGTAGGGCTGGGGTTACCGAGTCCAGCAAATCCGTACATATTTCAATGTCCAGAAAAGGCGTATTACCACGAGTTTCTGCACGCACAATCAGTTGCAAAAAGCGTGAGCCGAGCAACCTGCAATTTGAGCTAGTCGCAAATATCGTGAGCTGGGATGCAGTTAATCTGAGCCAACTGCACCGGATGCACGCAAATAATCTGAGCCGAAAAAAGGCACTGATTGCGAGCACGCGTGTTTCAAACGCAAGCCGCTACAGATATGGGCTTTTTTTCCGTACAAGCTGCCCTTTTAGCTTTGGATTGTACAATCCAAAATAGCGCCGCCACCTATCCACGCCGGACAAAAAACTTCCCAGNAAGCCGCTACAGATATGGGCTTTTTTTCCGTACAAGCTGCCCTTTTAGCTTTGGATTGTACAATCCAAAATAGCGCCGCCACCTATCCACGCCGGACAAAAAACTTCCCAGAATCAGCGGACAGCGTTCGGTGGCTTGACGTTTAGCCGTTTAACCGCTACTTTTTGGCGTTAGTTAAACGGTATAATCGGGGAACGACTATGACCGCACAAGCGCAAACCATCATGGCCACGAAAGTGGACGACTCAATCAAGCGGCGTTTTGACTCCGCGATGAGGGCGCGCGGCACCACCACTTCGGCAGTGTTGCGCCAAGCGGTATTGAGGTATTTGGATGAGCTGGAAGCTGGGATAGAGCATCCACAGTTTGCGTTGGAATTAGACAGCCCACCGGCTGCTATGAAGGGCCTATCACCAGTGGCAGGTCCTAGAAAACGCAAACGCCCCCAAATAGGGGGCGCTGGTTGGTAAGAGGTGCTTGGCGGCACCCTTACCACGGAGTCTCGGAGAATCTGGTTTAGCGGCCAAGAGCGAGACTCGTAGTGACATTCTGAGCATATTTCTTTGCTCTGTCTAGCCCTGTGCCTGACATTCAGATGACCTGCGAGTACCGCGATTCACGAACTCCACCGTTGCACACGGGAGCATATTTCTTTGCTCTGTCTAGCCCTGTGCCTGACATTCAGATGACCTGCGAGTACCGCGATTCACGAACTCCACCGTTGCACACGGGTGGCAGGACACGTGACGACAGCGTGTGCACGGTGACAGTTACGCAGCTACTGGGGGAACCGACCAAAGCTGCGACCGGTATGAGTTGTCTGTTTGATACAGAGCAGGGACACTGGGTAATTACCCTTCCTTGCAGCGTGATAACAGGCGGTCTGTGACGGGGTCGGGCGCTGATACGTGGCGTAACACAGACAGGTGCAGGGGCGTACCCTGATGCACTCCCGACCAGGCTCCAGACAGCGGCTCCGGCCCAGCGTAATTCGTCTGTAGTGGTAGGGCTCAAACTAAGGCGGCTTAGGCTGCTTTAGGGTGAGCTTTGCCCTCTCCTCACCACCAGCTCACCAACCCTGCGTTAGCAAGGCCCATGCCAGCGCAGTGCAGCCCGCAAGGGCGAGCACGAGCACAACAACGAGCGCGAAGCGCGACAACATTGCTTTTGGCTTTTAAGGCTTTTGCCTCGATCTGAGATCAGGGTTAAACAGACCTTTCGACTGGGAGTGGTAAGGCACACCGTAGATCAGGTTTAGCGTATCTCTGGTTATTTCTACTGATTCGAGTACTGCGTTTTCAGCACAGCCGCAGAAGATCAGAAACGCTACTCCGGAAAGAAAAAGTTCGTTATCTCTCGTCTCCGGCGTCACATTTGTACTTAACGGTTAGTGTGGATTTAACTGTTTACTCCATAGTCATATTACCATATGATTGACTCACGAACAGGCGGCAACCTGTGGCGCTAACGTGATGGGAGTTAGTCAAAAATGGCTATTTTGAGGCTGGGCCATGAAGAGAAAAGAACGTCTTACGCCAGTGGATTTCGAGTCACTGAAAGAACACATGGGCCCGCGGTGGAAACCGGCAAACATCGAGGCCGTTCGGCAGATTCTCGTGGAGGGAAAGAAACAGATCGATGTTGCGACAGAGCTAAGCGTGACAACCAAAGCCGTGTCCAACATGGTCAAGAAGGCTTACGAGTTACATCAGCAATATGGCGCACCACCCCAGGGCTGGGTCAAGGTTGTCGCAACCCTACCGGCTGATATGGCCGAACACGTCAAGTTGCTAGAACAGTCAGCGCGGTCAAAACTCAGTCGAGGTGACGAGTCATGAAGAAAACAATTTTCAAAGTGTGGGCAAACCAGAAGGGCGGTAGCGGTAAATCGATTCTGTCCTACAACGAGGCTTTTTACCTGGCCGAGAGTGGCTACCGGACTTTGTATATCGATGCGGACGAACAAGGTAACGGCAGCAAACCGCTCGCGGCATACGCAACACCTGGGCTAGTAGCATCCGACCTTTTCAAGACTGCGACCCTTCGCCCAGTTGTCCCGGTCGAGTGCCAGAATCTGAGTGTTGTTATGGCTGATAAAGCCGGTCTGATCGCCGCCGAACGTTCAGCCATGTACGACGCCAAGATGGTCGAAGTGGTTAAAGCAAACTTGATGGCCATCGCTGAAAACTTTGACTTCGTGATTATCGACACCGCAGGCGCGAACAGCCGGATTGCAAACACAATGCTGGTATGCAGCGATTTTGTTGCCATCCCTTGCCGTATCGATTCCTACAGCATCGACGTTGCAAAAGACGTACTGGCGCGGATCGCGTTCATCCAGCAAGGCTGGAACACATCGCTCGTCAATATGGGCATTGTGCCAAATGAATTTGACGCTACCCAACCCGCTCAGATCGAGTGGCTTAAGCAGCTGATGACCCATTTTCGTCAGTATGTTTTTGGTGGCTATGTGACTAAGCGAGGCGCGTACAAGGAAGCCGCAGCGGAAGGCGTGCCAGTTTGGCGACTTGAGAGTGAGCAGGAAGGCGAGTCGACGGGACGTGTTAAAACCGCAGCTCGTACCGCTGGCAAGGAAGTTAAAGCTGTGTTCTCGCTAATGCTTGATCAGATGGAGAAGGCCAATGGCTAAGAAGCTTGATTTGACGACTATGGGTGGCTTTACAGCGCCACCCGCCGCACCGGCTCCAGCAGCCGAGGCAACACCTGTCGCGCCTGGCCTTCACGTAATCGAAGTACCAATTGACGACGTGATTACGAAGAAGCAGCCACGCAAGAAATTTGACCAGGCCAAACTTGAAAAGCTTGCCCAGGTAATCAAGGAAAGTCAGCTAAACCAGCCCATCACAGTTTGGCCAATGAATGATGATGGCAAATACGTTATCAGCATGGGGGAACGCCGGTTACGCGCCTGCAAGCTGGCGGGCCTAAAAACTGTACCTGTCATCATCAGTGAAAAGATTGACGTTTACGACCAGGTCACAGAGAACACCGAGCGTGAACCGCTTACAACGATGGAAATAGCAGAATTCATCCGTGAGCGGATCGAGGAAGGCGACAAAAAAAGCTACATCGCTAAACGCCTTGGGATTCGCCCAGAAGCGCTTTCACAGCATCTGGCATTAGCAACCGCTCCGGACTTTATTCAAACGCTCGGGAACGAGTCCGAAGTCGGTGCCAGGACGTTGTATGAAATGGTACAGGCCCATAAGGAATTCCCATCTGAGGTTGAGCGGTTTGCTGTTGACTGTCAGGAAATAACACGTGCCGGTTTAGCTCGCTTGGTTGATGGTTTACGTAGCCGCAGGGATGCAGAGGCAGAGAGAGAGGCGGCAAGGAATAAGCAGGAGCCAGAGGGGGAGTATCAGTTTTTTTGTGTTCGGGCTGGTTAGGGCCTGCCGTCAGGCAGGCCCTTGTTTTACCAGCTCGG
>NZ_LKBW01000076.1 GCF_002699855.1 Pseudomonas amygdali
TTCGGTAGTTTTTTCATCGCTCCATCCTCTCAAAGGTTGGAGTCTCCGAGAAACCCGGGGCGGTTCAACACCTTCCCGAACAGCGAATTTGGGGACGGTGATTTCGGCGTCCGTTTTTGCCTTGGGTTGGCTAACCTCACCAGTAAGTGACTTACCACCGGGTGCGGCTTGCTCAGGGGCATTCTGCGTTTTGGCGGGTGCTGGTTTAGCGCGCTCTGGACTGGCCTCGATGCTGTTGTCTAGACCGACATCACGGACGTTCTTTTCTACCAGCTTCGCGAGCTGGGCCTTTTCGATCACGCTGGGCCGGTAGCCGCTCACCTCAAGCCCGCTCAACGAAGCTTCCAACCATGCGGCGCGCCTGAAATCTTTGGTACCGCGAACCGTCACATGTTCCCACCCGCGTTCCTTGGCGATATCGACTAAGGACGAGATAACTTGCTGGCTCTCACTTTTGGTTGAGAGCTTCTGTCCTCGATCATCAAACGCATGGGTCTTGTCAGGGAAATAATATTGATCTTTTACTTGTAGGAATTTCTGCTTCACATGCTGCGGAACCGCCTTAGAGCGATCATCAGGCGCTTTACGCTTCGGGCCTTCCTCACGCTCAACATCTGCGGTATCACCTCGCTGCGGCGCTTCCGTGCGGCCTGACGGGCCTTGACGTTCATTAAGACCGAGTAAGGCGCGCTGTTGCAGGACGCGCTCTCGTTGACGTGCAGCGAACTGGCGCGCCTCTGCATCTGCCGATTCAAGCTCTGGAGTGTCTGTCTGCCTATCCGCATCAAGCTTCGCACGACGCTGCTGTGCAAAATCCCGGGCCTGACTATCAAGCGATGGAGGATCTTTCTGATCACCTGCAGGAGCTCCTGCAGGTGGCTCTAGATCTTGTGCAGATCTGGCAGCACGTTTAGCCGCTTCGCGAAGCGCTTCACGTTGCTGCGCTACGATTGCGGCAGTCTGCGGATCTACGTCCCGATTTTGCTCCGAACCTTGCTCGATGGTGTTCTCAGCGGTCGGCGCTGCGGGTACTGGCGGCGCTTCTGGCTGGACGTCGCTTTGGGCTTGTTGCTTCTTGTCTGCGACGGCAGCAATGGCATTACGTTGTTCAGCAGCGAGAGCCAGCAACTCAGCTTCACTGACATTTTCACGGCTACGCGCCTTCACCAGCGCAGACGTGGCCGCCATGACAGGAAAGCCGTTCTTAATCAGCGCGTCCTTGGCCGATTCCTTGTCAACGGTCAGAGCATCGATATCTGCACCGCTGTCGAGGACGTATGCCGCTGTACGCGAATCCTTGACGTAAGCGGCCGCATGCACAGCAGTGACCCGATCCTGATCGCGAGCCTTGACGTTAGCTCCGGCGTCGACCAACAGACGGGCCACCTCACCGTTGTTCGCTTTTATCTGCGAAAGCAGAGGGGTTTCCCCCTTAACCTGACCGGCTTCCGGATTTGGCTTGGAAACCTTGGCCTCGATGTTCGCACCGGCCTCAAGCAACGACCGTGCAGCATCAGGGCTAAGCCCCGGTTCATGCAGCACAGTGCGACCGTTAGGCAAGCGCATGTTACCTTGGCCTCGATGTTCGCACCGGCCTCAAGCAACGACCGTGCAGCATCAGGGCTAAGCCCCGGTTCATGCAGCACAGTGCGACCGTTAGGCAAGCGCATGTTCACGTCAGCACCCAGGGCGATTAGGCCAGTCAACATACGTTGGCCATCAAATTTTTCACCGGTAGAAAGCTGGCCGCGAACGGCAGCTTGCAACAAAGGAACGCCGTTCTCGACAGGCTCCTTCATATTCGGACTCATTGTCTTGCTCTGCTCGAATAACGCCAGTGCGGCGACAATATTATTTTGGCTCAAGGCCGTGCGTAGCGCTTCAGTCTCAATTTTAGTCGGCATAAAAATATTCCTGTGCGTTAATCAGCGATAGAGTTAAGGAATGAACCAAATACAGCTTGCATCTCCTCGTCAGTTACCGGATCGCCAGATGGCGTAGTTATATTTTCGAAGTCAATATTATAATCGGTCAATGAGCGTTTATCTATACTTTCAATATCTTCAATGCCAATTGGACGAGTGACGATAGTTACCAGTTGACCAGCTTCATTCAAAACTGGGGCTTCTGGCTTAACGTCAGGTTTAGGTGTTGGCTTAGATACTTTCGCAGGTGGAGGCGTATAGTCTCCGATTGCTTGTACAGCCGGTGGCAAAAGCCGCTTTTTGAATACGCGTTCCTTGTAGTAAAAAACCTTTTCGCAAAGAATGGTGTTCATGTTCTCGACAAAAATCAACTGGCGCTTTTTGCCGAGCATTCTAACTTCTTGTGGAAGCATCAGCGGTCGAGGCGTATCGGATGTGCTGTTCGTTCCCGACTTCATGCCAAACTGAGGACGAGATTTAGAAGTGTTCTTAACCGTAGTATTGCCAAGCTGGTCAGAAACGTCCTTTGCTTGACGACGGCTTTTAGGTGCATATAACAACTCAGCAGCGCAGCACTCAATAATCGTTTGTGCGACTTGTTCGCCGTAGGTGGCGATCAATTGAGAAAGCGACTGCACGATGATGAGCGGTCGAATGTTATAGCCGCCTAGATAACCAATAGTCTTTGCTACGATTGGCATCCGTCCGGGAGCGGTAAATTCGTCCATGATCCACCCGAGCTGATATTTCAACTCCGGGTTATCTTCCGGCATTTCCTGCATGTTCAGTTCAAGAATTTGCTGTGCCAATAAATTGATGATGAGCTGCAAATAGTCAAGATCAGCAGGTTTAATGCCGATGTATATGCTAATTTTCTCCGAGCGAAGCTTTCTAAGATCTACAGTGCTTTTAGAAGTCGCCGCATCGATAAGCGGATTTAGCCAAAGCTCAAGCTTTGCAGTAAATGTCTTGCGGATAGAAGACTGAGTGTTTCCGCTAGTAAAAATAAAGTCGTACAGCGCAGCTTTACAAGCGCTGCTAAGCGGACTAGGAGAAGCATCACGCTCTTCAATGATGTTCTTCCAGTGCTCACCAATGGTTTCACCTTCACCAAACATGATTTGGCGAACAATCTCACCAAACGTCCGTGGCAAGCCAGGAGTCTCAAACACATAAAGTGCGAGACCTAGAAACAGCGTTCGGCAGGACGCAGGCCAAAACGGATCACCATCGGGTGGATCTGGCGATAGCATGTTGCCGATTTTCTGTATGTCGTTAACACGCAACATAGGGTCATCAGACACATAGTCCAAGGCATTCCATTGCATTGTTCTGCGTTTGCGATCTACAGGGTTAAATAGATGAACTTCGGAAAACGTTTTTCGGAATCCCGATGTAAGACGCCAAGATTCTTGCCGGATATCCAGCAAGACGACACTATCCGGCCAGCTCAGCATATTAGGCTGAACGACTCCGACGCCTTTACCGGAGCGGGGAGGGGCCGAAACCAAAGCGGCTAGCTGCCCGGCGAGCATGATGAATTTCCGGCCCCACTTGCCGAGAATAAAACCCTTTTCACCTAGGAGATTATTTTCCTTAAGTTCTCTGGTGGTGGCGAATCTAGCATCACCATGGAGTTTCTTTCTCACCGGAGCGACAAGCATAAAAGCGGCAACGCCGGGAACGCCGAAGCCACCAGCAGTACAGATGATCAACCACTTCTGAACCGCTGGGTTATCACCGTAATACGTCCAGTAATCGATGATAGTCATAAGAGTTGCTTGCAACGGCGGAATATTGATCTTGATTAGAAACCAATAACCCGATAGGTAAAGCCCTAGAAGCATCCAGCAAATACCGATTGCAGTAAATGCTTTGACCTTAGCGCTGAAACTATCCAATTCATTAAGAATCATAAATCCCCCTTACCACGCAGCACGTAAGGCGTATGCAGGATCAAAATAAATCTCTCTCACATACGGCTTTCCTGTCACCTTATCAATATCCGTCTGGATAACCACATTAACAAGCGCGTACAAATCCCTAATGATTACATCCAAAGGCAACCTGCTGCCTTCGGGGCTGGCTTGAATGAGGTTAGACATTCTTCGGATAGCCATCTTTGCACTACTGGCATGTAACGTTGCAAGAGAGCCGGGTTGACCGCTATTAGCCACGTTTGAAAAGAAGAAGTAAGCTTCATCACCCCGTATTTCAGCCAGCAATACACGCGAAGGAAACTGTCGCAGTGTAGAGGCTAAAACACCTTTCGCACGGTATTTCTCCGGCGCGCTGGGGTCTTTCCGATATATCAGATTAACCTGATTCCTGTGAGGCAGTCGGCTCTCTCGCGTGTCCTCGCACGTTATAGGGCGCTCGTCTAATGGTATTTTAGCGCCTAGTGCGTTTAATAGTGCTGTCTTGCCGGAGCCAGTACGGCCAGACAGAAATATGTTACAGCGGTATTCCACTGCTGTAACAAGAAAATTAAATGCATCTTTGGCATGAAACAATTCAAGCAGTTCGATATCTTTGTCTGTAAGTTCATCCTGTAACTCGATCCGTTCTTCGGCTGTAATTCCACGGGTTTGCATCAGCCAACGTGTTTTTTCAAACGAACCGAACTCAAGTATCTGTTCCAGAGTTAGCGGTTCACCACGTTTCGGGATTCGAATGGTAATGGATGGATAAAGCGCTACCGGAGGCTGCGCTATTTCTATACGGTGTCCACCCGGCATATCCGCGCTCAGTGCGTCGTCCGGTGATTGTCCAGAATAGTTAGCAATCAGCTTTGCAAGTTCATTACACCACTCAAAAGTGATTTCCGGCATCGGGATTTCCGTCCACTTACCAGCACCGTATGTGAACAACGTTCCCGGCTTATTAATGCAGACCTCGTTAAGGTCTGAGTCCAAGTATTCGTTCAGCAGTTCAAGATGCAGCTCTACAGTATGTAGATCACGCTCTGGAAAACTTTCCGGCGATTCCGTATCGACATTCATTCTTTATACTCCAACGTGTAAATCTTGCTGAAATCTATATCGCGGGCAACATAGATAAAGATGTTGGCACCCTGATTGCGTGTGAGCGTAGAAGGAATGTTTGCAGCCTCTTTGAATATCTCGGTTGCAAGATCCTGCCCACCTTGCTGGGTATTTCCAAGGCTGATAGAAGTGTTATTGCTGCTATCGGAACTCTGACCAGTATTAGCGAAATAATCACCAACGTCATCGATCAGGCTCAGGGCAACAATAGGGCCGAAGCGTTCTGCCAGATGGTTATCAATCTCACCGGCGATGCCTGTGCGGCCCAGCTCATCTGTAGCGGCGGAATTTAGAGGAGGGCAACAATAGGGCCGAAGCGTTCTGCCAGATGGTTATCAATCTCACCGGCGATGCCTGTGCGGCCCAGCTCATCTGTAGCGGCGGAATTTAGAGGTATGAACACGTTGTTTGGCATCGGTGTGCGACCACGCACCCAGACGATCGGCAGGCGTCTGTTACCTCGGGACAGGCCTGTCAGCTGCTGGCCTGTGTAAATGGTGCCAGCTTCGGCAAGGATCGTGCTGTGATCAGCAGACCATAAGTCTTCGGTTTGCTTGCACTCAACCTGTCCCACCAACGAGGAATCGATTGCTTCGCGAACTGTGCAAGGAATGACAGTACCTTGGTAGACCATCAAACTCGGATCACCCCCGCTGTAAGCTTCTACAGGGTCCATCTGAGCGCTTTCAAGCGATTGTGTGAGAGCTGCACCGGGTTTAGATGCGCTGCCGCCAGAGCCACCGGGTTGGCCTGTCCCACCGTACCCTGCCTGCGATGGATTATTTGAAGGGCCAGGCTGGGTCTGCGGGGCAGATCGAGCAGAATCCATTGCAAACGTCACAGGTGATTCAAGACGTTCACGCAGCAAGCGCTGTGCGGGTGTTTCGGGCGGTGGCTGCCCATTAGATGGAGCCTGATTAATGGCTGGTGGCGCTGGCTTCTGGTCCGCCTGTGTTTGGCGCTGATCAAACTGTTCAAGCTTGAGCGGAGGCAACTTTGTATCTGCGGTCTGGCTATGATCAATAGAACGATCCTCCCGTGCAGCTCGTTCACGGTAGAGGTTAGTGTAATAGTTATAAAGCATGTAGCCAGCAAAGACGCAAACGGCTATGCCTATGGCATAGTTTGTCAGACGTGATTGAACGCTAAGCCTGCTATTAACCGACGCGATTTTACGATCTTTTTTGAGTCCAGATGATGGCTCGTTGGTTTCGTCGATATCATCATCTTCTATATCGTGATGCTTTTTAAACCATGGAAGTTTCATTGCTCAACCTCTTTCATTAAGCGCTCAACTCGCGGGGAGGAAGTTTTGGTTTTCGGCCGAATAACACTATTAGGGCCATAAGATTCGTTGAACAAACAGGTCACAAGCTCGCCTCTACGGAAAACAAATTTCGCTTTCACATGATGGATAACCATGACACCATTGTTGAAATTAACGTTGGCTTGAACTTCCTTGCCCTCTTCATTTATGTAATAGACTTGTGGGATTTCAGCCCCCGGCGGGAAAGTCACAAATGTTGCTTGGCCGTTGTCCTCTGCACTGTCTGGCGCAATGCTGTCTGAGCCCTGTATTGTGTAATTTATGTTTTTCTTAGTGCTGTCGCCGTATGATAAGTACTTTTTGGCAAGCTCGATATTAGCCTTAGCTTGTTTTAGCTTCGCTTCCTCTGCGGGGTAACGATACTTGATGAACTCATAATTTGCTTCCCTGCCAGTCGCCATCACCATATCTAGGTTGTAGTACCGCAAGTTAGTGACGATGTGAATATTTGTAGTCGGGCTCTCTTTCTTTGGTTTGATAAAGAAACCGTTGCGTTGCGTGAGCGTGCCAACACCCCAGGCATCCGTATATCCACCGCCCATATCAAGGATCTGTTCGTTTTTACCAAAAATGATAAGGGTATCTCTACCGATCTTTGTTTTGACAGTAACAATATTGTCCGGGTCATAATCGACGAACCGGACTCGCTTGTCTTGCGGTGCTGGAACTGGAACCTGTGCAGCACTGGCTTGATAGCTGAATCCCATTCCGAGCAGAAACGCTAATGCGATAGGCGATAACTTCATGGCTGTCTCCCTTGGCGCGGTCCAGCAGTTGGGGCAGAGAAACCACTCGGCACTTGCTCCTGAGCAGATGGCGAAGGTTTCGTAGATCTTGGATCAGTCGAAGTAAGCATCTGGTTCGTTGTGTATTGCGTTATCTGCAAGCCGATATCATTAACACGACGCTGCTTTTCTTCCACTGGTAGGTTAACCATCTTGAAGGCGATATCAGCGATCATGTACGTGCGCTTCTTCATTCCGTTTTCGATAGTGGTACGTTCAAACTGAACCTGAGCAGTATCAACTACGCCTTTCTGATTCTCCCTAGGAACAATACTGACAATCTCAGGCTTAACGGTTGTGTTAAGGCCATAACGCATCAGCGGCCCATCGGGATTCTGATCGTCCCAATACTGGGACCATTGTGATTGCAACTGAGGGGACATAAATGCAGCAGCACAGAAATAGTCATCCTCTCTCATTTCCACAATGTACCGCTCACGACAGATCATGAAAGTGTTAAGAGCGCGCCGTAGTAATGCGTCCTCGTACTTCACTTTAACTTCACTCAAGGACATGAGCGGGTTAATGGTGTTTGTTGCTTTGTCCATCACAAGAACTTGTGGTGGTGGAGGCGGCACCATGGCTGTATCAACAGCACGATTAGCGGTGTAAAGACAGCCGCTCGCAAATAGCGCGAAAAAGCAGGTAACTCGCCACGCGTTGATACGCGATTTTTTAAGTTGTTCGGTTTCGGAATCAGCCCACGACCGAGAGTTTAGGAGCAGTTGCTCTATGTCGTCGTTAGACTCGACATAGCGGCGGATGTCATCAAGGAAGCGCTGCGTTTCCTTTGCTGCATCTGCATCGGACAATTGCTCGGGGATCGGGCGTTTCTTCATGCGCTCCATCAGATGGCCCCCAGGGATGCCAACTCTTGGCCGCAGCTTGGATGGTGAATGCCTGCTTGATGGGGCTGGTTGACAGGACGCCGGTTAGAACCGTCGCAGGCAGGGGGAGTATGGGCACAACCGCCGAGGACGATTGCTGTTACGACTACAATTATTGCAAAAGCGTTCTTCATTATGGCTTCCTCACATGCACAAAAAAGCGGATACATAGCAGCACTTTACTATTATCCGCATATGCAAAAAAGCCATATCTGTCGTGTATCGGTTATTTCTCCCCCGATCTAGAGCGTGTCAACAGGGTTTCATGGGCATCAGGTTCTGGGGCGCAATTCACCACCGCGAGGGACCTTACGTTCCGTCTTGTCGCGTGTGGGCCTCTTACGCGGCATGACCGAGGAAAGCCCACGTCTCATAAGGCCGGATACAAAGCGTCCAGCGCCGTATGAATTGATAGATACCCCACCGGCAAGCCCACCAGCCAGTGAGGGTATTTGCGCAAGGCAAAGCAGGGAAATTGCACCCGTAACGAGGAACGGAAACAGCAAGTTAATTTGTGCCGTACTGGTAATGGCTGCGGCCCCAACGGATGCACGCTCGTACAGCGTCATCACCAGAGAGTTTGCTGCAATAACCATCACTATGACGAGCGCAAAGTTCGATAGTTGCTGAATCCACCGGCTGAAAAAATCGCTTGTCGCTTCAAAGAGCAGCGTTGCAATGAACAGCGACCCCAAGGCCAAAATGATTGCTAAGGCAATCTTCGATGAAACGATTAGGAAACAGGCATAAGCCGTAACAACAATCGACTGGCCCCAAACCAAGATAGCAATCATGTACATGCCTGGATCACCAGTCAGGATACCGCCTTGGTCCCAAAACTTTTTACCAACGATGAAACCCTTCTCTAGAATCATATCGAGAGAGCCAACAAGTGTAGTGTTATCTTGCGCTCCGAAAAACGCCTGTCCTAATTCAAAGGGCGCGACATTAAATGTATTTACGATATACATATTGTATGCGCCAAAGTTCAGGGCCACATACAAAATACACGCCATTTTTATAATGCGCGAAACACCGTCCATCATTGGCTCGCGGATAGCCCCGCGAGCCAATGCGAAACCCCACAGCATCACATATACACCGAGGACAGTGTTTAAGGCAGGCGCAATTGACGTAGCAACGTTTTGCACATTCTGACTGATAAAGGTTGACGTCATACCGTCAACAAACGTCAAAACATCGGTGTAAGTTCTTGAAGCCATGGTTTAACCCTCCAGCTTACTGCCCCTGCTTAGGGGCTTTTTTAAACGAGTCTGGCGCACTGGTATCAAGGCGAGGAAAGTTAGCCTCACCGGATTGCGCATTCCCACCGGAGCGCTCAGCTCTGCATTTCTCATCGCATACGATCTTTTGATTTTCGTCCCAGCATCCGCTGAGGGATGCAAGGGACGTAACCAGCAACATAAGAACAAGTGTTTTCTTGATCATGTTTTTTCTCCGTAGTAGTTATTTTCTGATCGAAGTATCGAGGGGCGGAAAGTCCGGCTCACCACTCACCTGCATACGCATTTCATTCTGCATCTGACGGGCAGCGGCTTCATTTGCCTGAGTCAGTTGCAGGACACTTTGCAGTTGTGCCTGATCATTCGCCAGCTTGGCCTGTTCAGACTGGGCAACGGCTTGCAGATCCATGATGGCTTTGGGATCGGTAGACGCATCAATGCTCGAAGAGAGGCGCTGTAAAAGCTGCACACGCTGTGATGAGTTGTTGTAGGCCTGCTGCCCCAGGGCTTGCTGGTTCGCGCTCATACCGCGCATCTGCTGGAGGTACTGTTGCATTTGAGGCGAAAGGCTTGCTGCTTCGGAAGAAGAAAGTACCGCCTGCGATTCTTGAATCTGACGTGCCGAATTGGCTAAGTCGCCGTAAGTGGGACCACTGTTTCCCTTGAGCAAATCCATAGCCT
>NZ_LKBW01000077.1 GCF_002699855.1 Pseudomonas amygdali
CACAATATTCTTTCACGGCTGCGAGTTTTGCCTGCACTGTATATTTACCCATGACGCCTCCAAAGGTTGCGTCCAACCTTCGGGGGTCATACCAGCGTGCGGAACGATAATCGTAACTATCGTACGGCGCCCCCCACTGGAGCGTGCGGAACGATAACCGCAACCATCGTGCGGCGCTCCCCCACTGGAGCGTGCGGAACGATCATCGCAACTATCGTGCGGCGCTCCGCGTCGCATGCCTTTCCGGACGCTCTGCGTCCTCCCTTGAACACGTTACTTGAACGTCACAACCCCACCGGCCAGGGATTCAACCCGCGCCAGCGATTCCACTCTATAGCCCTGTGCATCCAGTTCGGCACGGCCGCCCTGGAAGGACTTCTCGATCACGATCCCCAGCCCGGCCACGGTCGCACCGGCCTGCTTGATGATCGAGATCAGCGCCTGCGAGGCTTTGCCGTTGGCGAGGAAGTCATCGATGATCAACACGTGATCGTCGCTGCTCAGATGACGCGGCGAGATCGCCACGGTGCTCTCCACCTGCTTGGTGAATGAGTACACGGTCGCCGACAGCAGGTTTTCGGTCAGGGTCAGGGACTGGTGCTTGCGGGCGAAAATCACCGGCACGCCCATGTTCAGACCCGCCATGACGGCCGGCGCAATGCCGGAAGCTTCGATGGTCACGATTTTGGTCACGCCAGCATCGGCGAACAGACGGGCGAATTCGTCACCAATTTCCTTCATCAAGGCCGGATCGATCTGATGGTTGAGAAACGCATCGACTTTCAGCACCTGATCGGACAATACGATGCCTTCTTCGCGAATCTTCTTGTGCAGTGCTTCCACTTCAATTCCTAGACTGCGCCATTGCGCAATAAATGATCAATTTCGTTTGTCGACTAGCGTTTCAGCATGGCGCGAATATCGGCAAGCGCGGTATTGCCGCGAACGGCTTTGACTTCCGTCGGAGTGTCGTCATTGCCTTCCCAGGCCAGATCATCCGGGGGCAGCTCATCCAGAAAGCGGCTTGGCGCGCAGTCGATGATTTCACCGTACTGCTTGCGCTTGGCGGCGAACGTGAAGGCCAGAGTCTGCCGCGCGCGCGTAATGCCGACATAGGCAAGACGGCGTTCTTCTTCGATGGTGTCGGCTTCGATGCTGGAGCGGTGCGGCAGGATCTCTTCTTCCATGCCCATGATGAACACGTAAGGAAACTCCAGCCCCTTGGAGGCGTGCAAGGTCATCATCTGCACGCCTTCAGCACCATCTTCCTCTTCCTGCTGACGCTCAAGCATGTCGCGCAGGACCAGCTTGCCGATGGCTTCCTCGATGGTCATACCGCCTTCTTCGTCCTTTTCCAGCGTGTTTTTCAACGCCTCGATCAGGAACCAGACGTTACTCATCCGGTAATCAGCGGCCTTTTCGCTGGAGCTGTTCTGCCGCAGCCAGTTCTCGTAGTCGATGTCCATGACCATGCTGCGTAGCGCGGCAATCGGGTCGTTCTGCGCGCATTGCTGGCGCACGCCGTCCATCCAGCGCTTGAAGCGCTGCAAACGGTCGGTGTAACGGCTGTCCAGGTGCTCGCCCAGGCCGATTTCTTCGGTGGCGGCGTACATCGACACCTTGCGTTCGGTGGCGTAGTTACCGAGTTTTTCCAGCGTGGTCGAGCCGATTTCTCGACGCGGCACGTTGATGACCCGCAGGAAGGCGTTGTCGTCGTCCGGGTTCACCAGCAAACGGAAATACGCCATCAGGTCTTTCACTTCCTGGCGACCGAAGAAGCTGTTGCCGCCGGAGAGTCGATACGGCACCTGGTGGTGCTGCAATTTGAGTTCGATCAGCTTGGCCTGGTAGTTGCCGCGATACAGGATGGCGAAGTCGCTGTAGGGCCGGTCGGTGCGCAGGTGCAGGGTGAGGATTTCCATCGCCACGCGCTCGGCTTCGGCATCTTCGTTACGGCAACGGATGACACGGATTTCGTCGCCGTGGCCCATCTCGGACCACAGTTGTTTTTCGAAGGCGTGCGGGTTGTTGGAGATCAGCACGTTGGCGCAACGCAGAATACGGCTGGTGGAACGGTAGTTCTGCTCCAGCATGACCACTTTCAACGACGGGTAGTCGTCCTTGAGCAGCATCAGGTTTTCCGGTCGCGCACCACGCCAGGCGTAGATCGACTGGTCGTCGTCGCCCACCACGGTGAACTGATGGCGCGAACCGATCAGCAGTTTAACCAGCAGGTACTGGCTGGCGTTGGTGTCCTGATATTCGTCCACCAGCAGGTAGCGCACCTTGTTCTGCCATTTCTCCAGAATGTCGGCGTGTTCCTGGAACAGCTTGACCGGCAGCAGAATGAGATCATCGAAGTCCACTGCGTTATACGCCTTGAGCGTGCGCTGGTAGTGGGTGTAGACGATGGCGGCGGTCTGTTCCTTGGGGTTGCGGGCGTTTTCCAGCGCGTCGGCAGGCAGGATGAGGTCGTTTTTCCACGAACCGATCATGTTCTTGATTTCGTCGACACCGTCGTCGCCCGAATACTCTTTCTGCATGATGTCGGTCATCAGGGCCTTGACGTCGGTCTCGTCGAAGATCGAGAAGCCCGGTTTGTAGCCCAGCCGCGTGTGTTCCTTGCGGATGATGTTCAGACCCAGGTTGTGGAAGGTCGAGACCGTCAGGCCGCGTCCTTCGCCGCCTCGGAGCAGCGTACCGACGCGCTCCTTCATCTCGCGAGCGGCCTTGTTGGTAAAGGTCATGGCGACAATGTACTGGGCGCGGATGCCGCAGTTCTGGATCAGGTGCGCAATCTTGCGGGTGATCACACTGGTCTTGCCGGAACCGGCACCGGCGAGCACCAAAAGAGGGCCGCCGACGTAGTTCACGGCTTCCTGCTGCCGGGGATTGAGTCGGGACATGGCGGTATGAAGAGTCGTCTGTAAAAAAGGTCGGGCATTTTAACAGGCCCACGGGTTTGTGCAGCGGTCATCGTAGCCAGGCAGTGATCGCTATCTAATTCTTCTGTTTTTGTTACATTTGCGCCGCGACGCAACGATACGTGTATTTGTCACGCTCCAGCGGGAGTGCGGCCACCGGTTTTTCCTTTGCACTTAGGAAGTTAGATTGCCTACACCTGTCGAACCCTTGCGATTGCTGTTATTGGCGCACGAGCCTTTCTGGTACGCGCTGCTGCGTGATTGCCTCACTGCGCCGGGCAGCAACGTAATACTTCTGCATGGCGAGAACTGGGACGCTTTCAGCGCCGGGTACGCTAACGAGCGCAGCACCGTGCTGCTGACAACGCCCGACCTGCAGCCCAGAACCGGAACCTGCCTGCTGCCCACCGTGGTGCTGCTCGAAAAGGAACCGCTGGTCGGACCGAGTGGCGTCAGTGACTGGCTGGTGCGCGATGCATTGACCGGCGATGCGCTGCGCCGCTGCCTGCGCTATGTCCACGAGCGCAGTCGCCTGGAAGACAGCCTGCGGCGTCTGGTCGGTCAGGACCCATTGACCGGCATCGCCAATCGTCAGGGTTTTCAGGCGCTGTTGACGGCGCGTCTGGCCGAGGGTGGCAGCCTGGCGCTGGGGCATCTGGACCTGGACAACTTCCGCCGCGCCAACGATTCGCTGGGGCATCAGGCCGGTGACCGACTGATTCTGCAAGTCGTGGCACGTCTGAAAAACCAGCTCGCTGCGGGCGATCAGCTTGCACGCCTGGGCGGCGACGAATTCGCCCTGTTGATTGACACCCGCACAACACCTGCACGCGCCATGCAACTGGCCGAGCGAATTACTGACGTGCTGTCCGAACCCTACTGGGTCGATGGCGAAAGCCTGCTGCTGGGTTGCAGCCTGGGCATTGCCCATTCACAAACCCGGCCCGAAGCAGACCCGCTGATGTGGCACGCGCACATCGCCATGCGCCAGGCCAAGAGCATGCAGGGCTGCACCTTTCATCTGTTCGAAGAGCGCATCAACCGCAACGCCCGCAGCCTGGCCGATCTGGAAGGCGAGCTGCGACGAGCCCTGCGCCGCGATGAACTGGAGCTGCATTATCAGCCACGGCTGTGCCTGGAGACCGGGCGCGTTGTCGGCCTGGAAGCGCTGGTACGCTGGCGCCACCAGGCGCGCGGGCTGCTGCCGCCCAGTGAATTCGTGCCATTGGCCGAGCAAAGCGGCCTGATCGTGCCGCTCGGCTACTGGGTCATCTTCCGCGCCCTGCGTGACATGCAGGCCCTGCGCGAGCAAGGATTTGCGCCGTTGCATATGGCGATCAACCTGTCGTTCCGGCAATTTCAGGACAGCCAGTTGTTGCCGACACTGAGTCGCCTGATTGAGGAGCTCAGCGTCGACGCGCACTGGCTGGAGTTCGAACTGACCGAAACTGCCGTCATGCGCCGCAGCGATCAGGTCCTGCAGACCATGGACGCAATGCGGCGGCTGGGTGTGCGCTTCTCGCTGGATGATTTCGGTACGGGCTATTCATCGTTCATGCACCTCAACAGCCTGCCCATCGCGCTGCTCAAGATCGACATGGGCTTTGTCGGGCAGATGGAGCTACGCGAAGAGAACCGCAAGCTGGTCAACGCCATGATCAAGCTGGCCCACAACCTGAACCTGGAAGTGGTCGCCGAGGGCGTCGAAACCGCCGGGCAACTGGAGTTGCTGCGCGATTTCGGCTGCGACCAGGTGCAGGGTTATCTGATCAGCAGGCCGCTGCCGATAGCGGGTCTGGTGGCTTACCTGCGCTCGGAAGCCGCCAATACGGGTGCATCAAACTCCGGATGACGGCGCGCCGGATCAGGCCGGCACCGCCAACCCGGCTGCCTCCCGACGCAACAGGCGAGCCGTCTTCCATTCAAACGCATAGGTCAGCGCCACGGCCGAGCAGAACAGACCCAGCGCCAGCCCCCACCAGACGCCTGAAGCACCGGCATCGGTAGAAAAGCCGAGCAACCATGCGGCAGGCGCGGCAATCAGCCAGTAACAGCCCAGACCGATCAGGAACGTGGTGCGCGCATCCTTGAGCCCGCGAATCGCCCCCATCGCAATCGTCTGAGTACCGTCGAAGAACTCGAACAGGGCCGCAATGGCCAGCAGTTTTGCGGCCAGCACGACAATCTCGGCAAAGGCCGGGTCATTGATATCCAGAAACAGGCCGATGACCACATTAGGCGCCAGCCAGAACAGCAACCCGAACATCAGCATCACGCAGCCGCCAAAACCGATGCCCAGACGGCCCGCCACGCGCACCATCAACAGGTTGCCCGCGCCATAATGCTGGCCGATACGCATGGTTACCGCATAGGACATTCCCACCGGAACCATGAACGCCATGGACACTGTCTGCAGGGCGATCTGGTGCGCGGCCATTTGCGTACTGCCCATTGCCCCCATGCAGAACGCTGCGAAGGTGAACAGGCCGACTTCCACCGCATAGGTCCCGCCAATCGGCAGGCCGAGACGCCAGAGTTCTTTCAGGTGGGTGCGCGACAGCTTCGAAAGCCCCTTGCTGATCGGGTAGGCCGCGTAGGCCGGATGGCGCTTGATATGCAGTGCCAGCGCCAGGGCCATGCAGTTGGTCACGATCGCGGTCACCAGCCCGATGCCCATCAGCCCCAGATTCGGCAGCCCGAGCCATTGATGAATCATCGCGTAATTGAGCACGAAGTTTGCGCCCGCACCGGCCAGACTGATGGCCATCACCGGCCCCGCACGCCCAAGTGCACTGGTGAAGCCGCGCAAAGCCATGAAGCTGAGCAAGCCAGGCAGTGCAAAGGGCAGGGTGATCAGAAACTGGGCAGCCATATGCACGTTGGCTTCGGCCTGGCCGAACTGCAACAGGATGGGCTCGAGGTTCCACAGCAGCAGCGCGGCAACCAGCGCCATGCCCCACGCCAGCCACAGACCGGCCTGGGTCAGGCGCGTCGCACCTTCGGTATCACCTGCACCATGGCGAATCGCGACCAGCGTGCCGACCGCAGCCATCACGCCCACGCAAAAGAATGAAACAAAGCTGTACGTGGCCGCACCCAGGCCACCGCCTGCCAGCGCCTCCGGGCCGATCTTGCCCATCATCACCGTGTCGGTGAACACCATCAGCATGTGCGCCATCTGCGATGCAATCAGCGGCCCGGCAAGGCGCAGGATGATCCAGAGTTCTTTAAGTGCGGGCTGCATGTGGGCGGTGCTCTACGGCGGAGTTCGGATAAGCGCCTATTCTGGGCGGTTGGACGCGCAAGCACAAAACGATAAACCTGATGCGCTGCATGAGTAAAACTCATCTGAGACGATTTGCAGTAAAGTAGCCACTCATCGCCAGCAGGAAGCGCCATATGCCTCGCAGTCTCCCCCCTCTTTATGCACTAAGGGCGTTTGAAGCTGCGGCGCGGCATACGTCGTTCACGCGAGCGGCCGAGGAGCTTTCGATCACTCAAAGTGCAGTAAGCCGTCACATCCGCACGCTGGAAGAGCACTTTGCCTGTCGTTTGTTTCAGCGCAACGGGCGCAACTTGCAACTGACTGAATCAGCGCGTGCGCTGTTGCCCGGCGTGCGTGATGGGTTTCTGGCGCTTGAGCGAGCCTGCAGCACCTTGCAGACCGACGAAGGCATTCTGCGCATGAAAGCGCCATCGACGCTGACCATGCGCTGGTTGCTGGCGCGGCTCAGTCGCTTCCGTCATCTGCAAGTAGGCAACGAGGTGCAGCTGACCAGCGCCTGGATGGATATCGATGCCGTGGACTTTACTCTGGAGCCTTTCGACTGCGCGATTTTACTCAGTCACGGGCATTTCCCCTCGGACTGGGAAGCCACTTTGCTGTTCCCGGAGCTGTTGATTCCGGTGGGGGCACCTACGTTGTTGAAGGACCCGCCATGGGACGTGAAGCGGCTGGCCAAGGCCGAGTTGCTGCATCCCACCCCTGACCGGCGTGACTGGCGCACCTGGCTGAACCGCATGGGGCTGGCCGATCAGGTGTCGCTCAAAGGCGGGCAGGTGTTCGATACGCTTGAGCTGGGAATGATTGCAGCAGCACGCGGTTACGGCGTATCGATGGGCGACTTACTTATGGTCGCCGAAGACGTGGCGCAGGCCCGTCTGAGCCTGCCGTGGCGCACCGCGGTATTCAGCGGAGAAAATTATTATCTGGTCTGGCCGCGCACAAGGCCCGGCGCAGAGAGGTTGCGTCGCCTCAGCGATTTTCTGCAGACGGAAGTCAACGCTATGGAGTTGCCGTTAGTTGAAGTACTGCATTAAAAATTAGTTTAGTATTGAACTGCCATCATTGGTTAATGTCGCGACCGTTACTCAAGTAACGACTCTGGTGGCCGAAGCACTGCTTAACGAATGCCTGTTCAGGCAGCTTAAAACACTCATTAATTTGTTCGCTGAATGGTAAGCCACGGATCAGGCAACTCCAATCATTCGGCATGGAGTCTCTATGTCCAAGCCCCGTACCCGAATTGCCTCGCAACTCGGTATTGCTCTGGCCGTGATCCTGGCTGTGGTTATCAGCGGCAGCACCCTGTTCGCGTTAAGGTCTCTGGACGCGTCCAACCTGGTCATTCGCGAAGAGCACATGTCGAGCGAAGCCAGATTGCTCGCCGACCAGTTGAGCACGTTCCACAGCACCCTGCGCGATAGCACTCAGCGCCTCAGTGGTCTGTTCGAAAAGCGCTTTGCCGGTGGCCTGAACCTGCAACCCGACAAACCGGTCACGGTAGCGGGCACTTCCACGCCAGGCCTGTTTCTGCGTGATACCGCACTGAACAACGATTTTGCCGAGGTTGATGAATTCCGCTCGATGACCGCGGGCGTGGCGACGATTTTCGTGCGCAGCGGCGACGACTTCGTCCGTATCAGCACCTCTCTGAGCAAACAGGATGGCACGCGCGCCATCGGTACCGTGCTGGATCGCAAGGGCGCAGCCTACGAGCGTTTGATCGCCGGTCAGAGCTATGTGGGCAAAGCGGTGTTGTTTGATCGCTATTACATGACTCAGTACAGCCCGGTTCGCGACAGCAGCGGCAAGATCATTGCGGCGCTGTTTGTGGGCTTCGATTACACCGACGCACAGAAAACCCAGTTCGATAACCTCAAGAGCTTTCGCATTGGCTCTACCGGCTCGCTGGCACTGCTGGACGAAAAAGGTGCCTGGCTGGTTCCGCCGGCGGGCGTCAAATCTCTGGACGGTGCAGCGAAGTCCGTTGCCGACCTCGCCAGCAAACCGGGCAAGGCGCAGTTCTGGGATGACGGCGATGACGACTACTACAGCGTTGGCCAGCCGTTCGCCGGCGGCCCCTGGACCGTCATCGCCAGCATGCCGCGTGACGAAATCAGTGAAGTGACCTGGAACGTCGGCACCCAGCTGGCCATCGGCAGTGTGCTGGCCATGCTGATCGCAGTGATCAGCGCGATCTGGCTACTGCGCAGCAAGCTGCGTCCACTGTCCGAACTGGTACGCCAGGCCGATGCATTGGGTGCGGGCGACCTGAGCGTACGCCTCAATGTGACCAGCAACGACGAGATCGGGCAACTGTCGGGCAGCTTCAACAAGATGAGCGAAGCGCTGTCATCAATGGTGTCGCATATCCGCACCGCGGCGCAGGAAGTCAGCACGCGCGCCCACGCATTGTCCGGCCTGTCCGGCGGCGCGTTCGAGGGCATGGAGCAACAGTCCGGCGAGATCACCAGCATGGCCGGTGCCGTCGAGGAGTTCAGCGCCACGTCGATGAACATCGCTGACAACATGAGCAATACCGAGCGTCTGGCACAGGAAAATGCGCAGCAGACGCGCATTGGTCGTACCTCGATGGACGAGGCGTCTTCATCGCTGCAACAGATCGCAACCTCGCTGAGCAGTACAGCAACGGTCATCGACACACTGGGCCAGCGTTCGCAGGAGATCGGCAGCATTGTCGGGGTGATTACCTCGATTGCCGACCAGACCAACCTGCTGGCACTCAACGCCGCCATCGAGGCCGCACGTACCCGTGAAGCGACGGACGAAATCTCCGGCATGATCGCCAGCATTCAGCAGGAAACCGGCAACGCCATCAGCACCATGCAACAGGGCAACACCCTGATGCAGGAAGGCCTGGCGCTTAACGCCAAAGTGGCCTCGGCACTGGCCCAGATCGACGAACAAAGCCGCTCGGCCGGTCACCAGTTCGCCGCCATCACCACCGCCACCCAGGAACAAAGCAGCACCGCCACCATGCTCAGCAGCAACCTGCAAAGCATCGCCATGGCCAACAGCGAACAGCGCCAGGTGATGTCCAACCTGGCGGTCACCGCTCAGGAGCTGAATGGGTTGGCGACAGAACTGCGTAACGAGGTTGACCGGTTCCGTTGATGGCTGCTGGAAGCCTCACGACTATCGTGCCGATGCTCCGCGTCGGAGAGCGATAAGTGCTCTCAAGAACACCATCGTACCCATGCTCCGCGTGGGTATGCCGTTCTGGACGCTCCGCGTCCGGTCTTGCGTTTGCGGTGCGGCGCAGACTTGTGACGCAGAGCGTCACGAACGGCATTCCCACGCTGGAGTGGTATGACCCCCGAAGGTTGGACGCAACCTTTGGAGGCGTCATGGGTAAATATACAGTGCAGGCAAAACTCGCAGCCGTGAAAGAATATTG
>NZ_LKBW01000078.1 GCF_002699855.1 Pseudomonas amygdali
TTCGGTAGTTTTTTCATCGCTCCATCCTCTCAAAGGTTGGAGTCTCCGAGAAACCCGGGGCGGTTCACAGTTGAAATCAAGGGCTTTGTCAGTAAAAAAACAGGAAAATCGTTTTCTGCCATGCTAGTTTTGCAGGATAAAACCACTGGCGCTGTCAGCTTTGAGTTTGCTAAAAAGAAGTAACGCCCATTTTTACTGAGTGCTATGAGAGGTTTATTTATGGCTGCTAATGCCTACGAAGACGTCATGCGTGTGTTGTCCAACGTGCGCAGCATCCGTGCTTTTGTCCGTGAAAATGATTATGAATTATTGCTGGAAGCACATGAAAAACTAGGGGTAGCCCTTGACGAGCGTAAAGAAGAATACGCCGCTGAAAAGCTTGAGCGCGAAGCCCGTGAGGTCAAGCGTCAAGAGCTGCTGGCACTGATTGAAAGTGAAGGTTTTGACCTCGGCCAGTTGGCAGGTGGTGACTTTGAGCCCAAAGCCCGGAAAAAAAGCCGCACCTCGACCCAGAAGCGCGAGCCGAAGTATGTGTTCGTCGAAGATGGGGTGACTAAGTACTGGGCAGGCGTTGGCAGAAAGCCTCGTCCGATCGCACAGGCCATAGAAAATGGCGCTTCTCTGAGTGACTTCCTCATCAAAGCCGAGGAACAGCAGAGCCTAGACGTTTAATCGGTCTTTCGGAAGGCGTATAGACCAAGGCCGGAGCTGTAGAGGCCGGCCGATTTTCGCAACCGCGAAAAGGGAGGAAAGCCTATGCAGTATGTGTTCATTATCATCGCCGTTGCTGCCATTGTCGTTTATTCGGCCCAACACGATCTGACTTCGTTCAGCCAATTTATGGATTATGTACGCGGCGATATGTTAGCGCTCATGTTGTGGCTCGCCATCACCATTGTGGTCCTCGGCGCTGTGTTCGTCGTCATGCGTATTGGCCGAAGGAAATAGGAAAGTGGTATGCCCTATGCCCCGTTGATTCGGGGCTTTTTACTGCTGCTAGGGGTTGTAAGCCGGAATCCCAGAAATTTCCGTCATGGACGGGAAGCCAGTACTGGTGCGGATTGACGCCAAACAGTTGTTTTCCGGCAGCGACACCGCCAAGCCGAAAACGGCTTGATTGAGCGGCCAAATATGTACGAAAAACCGTATCGGATAGCAAAAGCAGCCGGGAACCACTCTCATGATGTTTTCCGACGGAATTTTCGGGGATTCCGGCGTACACCCCCTGCTATATATCCCCGTCTAAGCTTTTATCAGAAGCGCCGCATTTATAGATCGCGTTCGACGCTCTCAGGTCCTCCGCAAGATCACTTCGCGCCATGATCACCCAGCTTTACCGCAACGGACCCACATCGAGCAGCGCTGAGGTTGTCAGGTCCCGGAGGCAATTTCCTTGCAGCACCTCGGGGCTTCAGGGGCTAGCCCCTGTTCGTAGCGAAGGCGGAGAGGGGTCCGGGAGCAATGGAACAGGGAAGTCAGTTAAGGGGAGCCCGCAGAATTCGGAAAAAATCGTACGGTAAGCACTTCCGATATGGGACAGGCCCTCGTGCAGCCTGGACTGTGTCCGATTGAAGTACACCCAAGTAGGCCGGGCTTATCAGCCATGGCCCAATTTACCTAAACGCAACCCTAAAGAGCCACCAATGAAAGAACCACCCATTTGAGCCATATGGCATTGGCTACCTCGCTTAGGACAGCAGCCAATCAGCAATGAATTATCAATGCTTAATCAAAGAATAATCGGTTGCGATTAATCAAAGGCTGATCTATGATTATTCATACGTGACTAATCATAGATTATTCACAGATAAATCACATTTGATTATTCATTGATTATCTAGGTATCCAGCACCATGATTATCCTTTTCGGCTCCCACAAAGGGGGTGTAGGCAAGACCACTCTCATTGCCAATCTCGCGGTAATGCTCCAAAAAAAAACAGCCTCCGTTGCCATAGTGAGGGCTGATAAAAATCAGGACCTGGAGGTATGGACGAGATTTCGCGCAGAAAAAGACGTTCCCGATATCCCGGTCATGACGTGCTATGGCGACATAAGCATAGACATTCGGAAGCTAGAGACTGTCACTGATGTGGTTTTTGTAGACACTGCGGGCCATGACAGCATGGAACTGCGTAGTGCACTTACCGTAGCTGACATATTTCTCACACCCGTCAAACCATCCTCACTGCTTGAAATCGCTACGCTTGATGGCTTGTCTTCCGTCGTCCGAGAAGCACAGAAAAAAAATTCCAGTGTGCAAGGCTTCACCCTCTTCAACCGATGCCCAACATCATCATTCAACACTGATGCTCAAGACCTCGCTGAGTACCTTAAAACCAATCCTGAGATGCTACCCCCATTACGCTCATGTGTTTCTGATTTGAGGCCTTACGAGAAGGCCATAAACCAAGGGTTGGGCGTTCATGAGGTACGGGCAAAAAACGCCTCCAAAGCGAAGGGCCAGCTCGAGCTACTGTTCACCGAGATACAAACCAAGCTTGATTAAGCATTGAATAACATATATGATTAATCAAAGATAAATAACAAATGATTAATCATTAACTGGCGAACTTCGGTGGTTCAATATGGATTTGAGTAAAATCAAAAAACACAACAATTCAACAGAAACGACTGAATCGAAGTCCGTTGCTGAATTCATTGTGAAGGGCGATGCGCGGCCCAATCAAAAACAAAAATCCACGATGGTAGGATTCCGGTTTGATGAAAACACCCTGAATGGCTTGAAAAAATTAACAACAGAAACAGGGAAGACGCGCATTACAATCATACGAGCATCTTTGCTCGCCTTTGAATCACTATCCGACAGCGAAAAAGCGCGCTTCTTAATACAGGTAATGACGTAGATTTGATGTGACACCGTAATAGATGCCGGGGCATGGCGGGAACCATCCCCAGCGTGGAACACAACGCATCCTGAGAGGGAAATATTATGTCCGAGCGAGACTATAACACAGTCCGTAACCTACCCCTATGCCAGCTTTCAGACCCGAAGTATCTGTACTTGCTGCGAGAGTTCGCCGGTCACATGGCCCCGCCATGCGTGGCAGAAGCGCTGATGAAGTGGCTTAGCCGCCTTTAGAGGACAGACCATGGATAAGCGAATGGACAACACGATTTGGATGACGTAAAAGCCGCATTGCTGGATGCCATTTCCGCATTGCTCGCTGCATAAGGGGGAAACTCGTTGCGTATCAAGTAATTATGAGGTAAAAAATCGCTGGACCTCAATAAAACAAAGGATGAACCTATGAAAGCAATTTACGCCCTTGCGGCCTGCATGGTGCTTTCAGCGGCGGCTATCGCCAGTGAGCCATCACCCGTAACAGTAGGCCACCTGCAAGCAGTTCCAGGCCAAACTCCGTCGATTTCATACATTACAGGTACAGCAACCAATACCAAGGATCAAGCGCTAGGGAACGTTTTCGTACATTTCAATTTGTACGACGCCAATAACGCTCTGGTAGGGAACGCCATTGCCACTGCCAGTAACCTGGCACCCAAAGACACATGGAAATTCAGCGCCGGTGTGACCGTCCCGTATGACCACTTCGTTTTGGTCAAGGTTGACACTTACTGAACACCGCTCAGAATTTCAACCTAGGCCCGAGTTTAATCTTGGGCCGCAACACCTGTTCCTTCACCTCAGTGAATTGGAGTTTCTCTTTCATCTGCTTTTTCTGACGCTCAGGGGTATGAAGGTTAATTTTTTTGTCTGCTTTTTCTAACTTTTCTGCCATTGTGACTGTTCTATCCGGCCCTTCAATACTGGTATTTTCAATTTTCCATTCGTTGCGCTTGACTGTCTTGTAGCCCTGGACTTCGCCATTTTCATCATACGATGGTACCTCAACGGCTACAGCGCCTTCCTTTTTAAGCTTGATGACATGACCCACCTCGACTTTCTCCCGTTCGATTTCCTCAAGCAGCGTCTTACCCCATACGGTCACCTCTTTTTGTCCATTGAGGGTCTTGTAGGTGATGTAGTTCGAACGTTTGTTTTTTTTGTCGAACTGATAACTGGCTGATCCAAACTCAACCACTTCGTACAGGTTACGTGTCCGCTCTGGACCATGTTTAAGGTGGTCTTTCAACGCAAAATCACGCTTATGGGTTGCTTTCACATTGTAGCCAAGCCCTTGCAACTTTAGGCTCATGGTGGTGCGCAGTTGCCGCAGGTCTTGTTTCTTGATGTCCATCCGTTGACCGTTTTTGTCCGATATTTTCAAAACCACATGGACATGTGGTTTTTCCGTATTGTCGTGGTACGCCATGACAAACGCATTGTCAGGGTATTTTTCTTTAAGTGTTTCCCTCACTGTATCAAACAGTTCCTCACGCAACACCTTTTCTGAGGGTGGCGGCGAGAACACAATATTATGTGTTTGTTTTTTAAGCTGGTCCGCGTCTTCATTTGCCTTTGCAGTAGGCGCAATGGCCCCAGAGTTAATCATGTTGTCCTTCAATTCGGAAAGCCCTTCCGGTCCATTCCATTCATTACCTTCATCGTCATAGAGGCTGAGCTCCCCATCATGAGACATATAGTCTATGGCGTTTTTAATACCGCTAGCGGTGGAAGCCGACCCAGTGATTTTTACCATCATTTCCTTACTGGGTAATTGTCGAATAGCTCCGGTGGACTTGCCATTATTTTTTTTGTGCTGGTTGACTTTGAATGTAAAAGCGCTCTTTGACGCCTTATCGGCGCGCGCCCTTTTGACTCGCCATTCTTTTTCGACATGCACGCCCATAACTATCCCTTCATGCCTTTACGGTTAAAGCTCCAGCGATCTACAGAGGCCTCCTGCAACTCATCTATCTTCTTAATCGCCATGGCCATATAGCTGTTCAATGTTTCAATTTCTTTAAGAAAACTCGCGTCGTTCACTTCTAGCTTCTTCGATTGGAACATCATATGGCGAATGTTACGACCGACCGTATCAATGGCCGCCCTGAGGCCTCTTATTTTCTTGATTTCATCTGGTAGTAATTTCGACGCTGCCGACAGCGACGACACAATCCTGAACCGGCATTCCTTGGACATGGACCAGTCATTCAACTGTGCATGATAGGCAATCGCTTCCTTTTCTTCCGTTGATAACGAAAATCTAAGCCGTTCGCTATTTTCACTTAAATTGAATTCTTCGACGCTGTCTTCTTCTGCAATTCTTAGCACAAACAGCTTCGCCAACGCACTGATCGTTGTACCGCTCTTTGATATTTTAGCGACTGCCCGCTCATGCGCTTCCGAACTGATTCTAAAGCACACCTTTTTTTCAGTTTTTGCACTCATACAAGAGCCTCCGGCAGCGGGGAGACAGCCCAAATTTAGCCACGCAGTGGCGTCAATTTGGGCCACTCTCCCTATCCTGCATCCGCATCCGATCTTAAAATTTTCGTCCATCCATCACGCTATCTTTAACGCACAGAGAGCTGAAAAGCAAGCTGGACAGGGGCTAAGCCGTGAACACGGCGTGTAGCCAACGGCCTATTCTGGTGAAAAGCCTCATGCCTAACGCCCTGCGCTGCGCTTCGGTTGTTCAATCCACATCACCAGCCGAAACGAGTTTCGGCGGCGCTGAGGATTCGACAGAAAAACCTAATGATTCTATAATGAGGTATTACCTTTCTATACCCAGAGGTTATTCCTTATGAAAGCGGCAACAAATCAACCCATGGCAGTAAAACTGGATTTAGGGATGCGTGATCGAATCCAGCAGCTTGCAAAATCACAGCAGCGGACACCGCACTGGATGATGCGCGAAGCTATAAAACAGTACGTTGAGCGCGAAGAAAAGCGCCAGGTTTTTCAGCAAGAAGCTATTCACGCATGGAATGAATATAAGGCCACCGGTCTGCATCTGACTCTGGAAGAAGTCGATACATGGTTAGCTCAACTGGAAGCAGGTAAAGACGTAGAGCCACCTGCATGCCACAACTGATCTGGTCGCCCTCCGCGTTGCACGATATTCAACGCCTTTATCGTTTCTTGGCGCTAAATAATCCAGAAGCCGCAAGACGAGCAGTTAAAACTATCAGGGAGGATATTAGGATTATTGCCGAACAACCCGAAGTAGGTAGGCTAGCCGATAGGATGGCAACCGAGTATCGGGAATGGTTAATTGATTTTGGCGACAGTGGCTATGTGATTCTATACCGCTACGACACAAACGAAATAGTTGTCGTAGCGGTCCGGCATCAAAAAGAAGTTGGTTATTGATGCTGGTTTTCAGTGGTACTCTCAAGGCATCACGGAAAAAATACCGTGAGGGTTTTCGACCAGCATGCAGGCCTTGCAATGGTCGAAACAATTGACGCCGGGCGTAAAGCCAGAAAGCCTCCCTACTTACGTATGTGATAGACGGCCAAGATGCTCAGAGCAATCACCAATGTTGCTCCGGTGTATCTCAAGACTTCCCGGCTACCCTTTGGCAGGTAAAAAATGCCGCAATCACCAGTGCTGCCAACGGCGCGTAATCAATCATCTGTTCCATAGGTAGTGCCTCTATAACCTTTCTGACAGCCGCTTGGGTTCAGGTCATGAAAATATCTGGCCACTGGCTACCCACCCTAAGTCGGTGCGCTGTTCCACTAAACCCCGCCCCAATTGCGCCCTGAATTCAAAATATCAATGAGATGGTTTCAATCCAATTTAAAAGAAAATCATAGTGAATTTCCTTTAAACGTCCATCTGCAAAGTCTAGGCCTATTTTGCCAACGAACGCGTCTATTTCGGCTTCAATATTCGAAATCGTCACTGAGTTCATATCCTCATCCAGCTCATCGAGCATTGACTCAAAAATAGCGACTTCTACGGCCATATCCAAAAAATGACGCGCCTCTGCCGCCAAGGGCCCTCTAACCTCGCCGCCCGGTGACAAGCTGACAGCCCAATTACAATCGAATGTAAAACAGCTTGACTCTAGTGTTTTGACCAGCTCGGTGTGAAGGGCCTGGTCAATGGTTTTTTCTGCCAAAAGCTCCATCAAAAATTCATTTATCGCGCTGGTCATCAATGTTCTAAACTCGCCACGAATACGCGAACAAGCATCAACAATCTCGTAAAGATCGTTTATTAACTCAGCATGAGTCGCCATGCGATATCTCCCTAGGTGTTTCATTGACCTTGCGTTCAATCAAAGCGGCATCGCCAAATGAACACTGATAGCATTTTCAACGGCTAACATATCAATCTTGGACAGTTTACCTAACCGGTTTTTTAGACGCTTCTTGTCCGCTGCCATTATCTGGTCGGCCATCGCTTTACTGCTTTGCCTTTCAAGCGTTACGAGCGCTTCACCGGGATACGTTCTCTCGGTACTGCTGGTTAACGGTACAACAACGACCCGTGCCAAATGGCGGTTAGCTGAATCGTTGCTCACGATCACTGCTGGCCGCGTTTTTTTAATCTCACTGCCAACAGAAGGATCGAATTCAACCCACCAGACTTCACCGCGAAGCATCGCGCATATCCTCGGACAGGGCATTGCACCAGTTGATTGCAGCGGTTTCGCGTGCCGTGTCTGCCGCCATAGCTTGATAACCAAGATCGAGTGACTTACCCACAACGTGGGGTCTCAGTAAGTCCTCAATGAATTGGCTCATCTTGCGTTTACCGACCGTTCTGTACAGCCCATCGTAAACATCCTCATCCAGCGTAATTGTCATTCGCTTGTGCATGGCTACAACCTCGTTATGCGTTATGCGTATAACGTGCTATTCTCAGCGCGATCTCGAAAATAAGCAAGCCTCCACGATCCCGCCTAAGGCGCGATCAGTGGTCAGGCCACCCCTGTGTGAGGATTTTTTGAGTTTTCGCCTTCTTGGCGCGCTCACGAGCTTCTAGCGCTCTTGCTTTGGCTCTGCCCTGAGTGCGAAAGCATCCGCTTTGGATTTTCTCCGCCGAAAGGGGTCCCCGCTTGCGGGGTTGAGGCGGGTGAGTGCGCAGCACGAATGCTCTGGACGTTGCTTGTGATTTTGCTTCGAGGGCCAAAAAAGTTATCCACAGAGGCGAGGGGTCGCACGCGCGTCTTTTTTCTATATCTTTTTTCTAAAGAACTTCTAGGTCAAAGTGCCACTAATGCTGAAAGCCTTATTTCTAGAGGCGTACAGCTATATTTGCCCCGTACGCTCATCGGTGCTATCCCGTGCCCGGCTACTCGCTATACCGTACCCATCGTGCGTTTGACACGTTTGACACGTTTGACACGTTTGACACGTTTGACACGTTTGACACGTTCACGTATTATTCTGAGAAATATGAGGTGAAGCCTGTGGAATTTGAAGAAAGCAAACCCAGAGGAGCAAATCGGGCTGATGCTTTGGTTAAGCAAAAGAAGGAGATTATGGACATGCGTGATAATGGGTATTCCTACGCACAGATTGCTGAGTGGCTGAATGCTAAAGGAGTGATTGTGTCAGTAAGCACCGTGCATCGTTTTATACGTGGCCTCAAAAAATAATCCCAGCCCCGCCCAATCCAAAGTTTGGGGCTGGAATGCCAACAACGGAATTTAAAAGGAGCTACCTATCCTGGCCTTCATGAGGATACAAGATTTTTGTCAGTTTTTGAAGGGGGTGCCCCGTGGCTAATACCCTGGAGAAAAGGATAAAGGCCATCCATATGCCTGGCGGGCAGCCTCGGGTAAGCGAAGGAGGTGAACGCACGTTAGATGGCATCGTGCATGAGCCTACTGCATTGAGCGCAAAGAGCTTGTCGCCAGTGGCATCAGTCTTACCGCCAGTAGCCGAAGGCCAGCGCGCCATGGCAAACGCCATTTTGCGCGGCTCGCTGTTTGGAGTATTGAGCAAAAAAAAATCCAATGGCCAACAAGAAGTACGAAAGTATGAAAAGAAAGTAGTCAAGGCCACCGTGAGAGGTCTTACCTTGATGGTCACTGGCGAGCAGCGAGACCAAACTGACCTCGACGTATTTTTAGAGTGTCTCCACCGACATAAAGGTTTGGCTCTTGATGCATAGGAATTTCAAAATGCCTATGCATCAAGTTGACGCTATGACGGAGGCGTCATGCCTTCATAGCGATGCGTAGTAAGACACTGATGCGTT
>NZ_LKBW01000079.1 GCF_002699855.1 Pseudomonas amygdali
CCGAGCTGGTAAAACAAGGGCCTGCCTGACGGCAGGCCCTAACCAGCCCGAACACAAAAAAACTGATACTCCGACGGCGTCCGGCTGCTGAAACTTGAACAAGGAAGCGCGATGAGCACTGCCAGCACGCCTTTGTCCGGCGTCAACCAACCACTGAAAGGGATTGGTTTCATTCTTCTGGCGACTTTTCTGTTCGCCAGTCACGACACACTCTCCAAGTACCTGTCCGGCTTCTATCCGATCATTCTGGTGGTCTGGGCGCGCTATCTGGTGCACACGCTGCTCATGGCCTGCATCTTCATGCCATCGGCGGGGTTGCGCGTGCTGCGTACCAAGCGTCCCGGCTTGCAGGCATTGCGTGCGCTGGCGCTGTTGGGCACCAGTCTGCTGTTTACCAGCAGCCTGATGTTCATCCCGCAGGCAGAGGCGACCGCGGTCAACTTTCTCGCTCCGTTGCTGGTCACGGCACTGTCGGTGCCGCTGTTGCATGAGCGTGTGACGCGCGGGCAATGGGTTGCGGTGGTTGTCGGGTTTATCGGGGTGATGATCATCATTCATCCGGGGGGCGAGCTGTTTACCCCGGCGATTCTGCTGCCGCTGTCATCAGCCTTGTGCTTTGCGCTGTATCAACTCCTGACGCGGCTGGTCAGCCCGTTCGACAGCCCGACCACCAGCAACTTTTTTGCCGGGCTGTTCAATACCCTGTTGATGAGCGCGCTGGTGCCGTTCTTCTGGGAAGTGCCTGCGCTTAAACATCTGCCGTTTCTGCTGGCGCTGGGGGTATGTGGTATGTCGGCCCACTTGTTGCTGACCCAGGCCTTCCGCTTCGCCGCCCCGGCAATGCTCGCACCGTTCAGCTATTGCCAGATCGTGTTTGCCGGGCTGCTGGGTTTCGTGGTGTTCGACCACATGCCATCACCGACCGCACAGGCCGGTATCGCCATCATCTGCCTCAGCGGACTGGCGGCGGCTTGGCAACAGCGGCGCAAGGGTGGGTGATGAGCTGTTCCTTCGCACGAATACACAAATCTGACTGACTATCGTGCCAATGCTCCGCGTTGGTACGCAGTTCGTGACGCTCTGCGTCACATCTGTACCGCAGCACAACGTAGTGTCTTGCGCGCAATCACTTTACATAGATAAAGCGCTTTTTATTGGTATGCCCCCCGAAGGTTGGACAATTATCCACTTACGCTGCCTTGGCGGCCTGCATCCTGAGGAAATCCTGAAAAAGACTTCCTGATTTGGCAAAATCTCCGGGCACCAATCGCCGAGCTTTTCGATGATGAATCAAATGACCTTCGCCGATGCCGAATACGCCGCTAAGCGCAAGCAGACCCGCAAAGAACTGTTCCTGATCGAGATGGATCGGGTCGTGCCTTGGAAAGGTTTGATTACCCTGATCGAACCCCATTATCCGAAGGGCGAAGGCGGCCGTCCTGCCTATCCGTTGATGGCGATGCTGCGGGTTCATCTCATGCAGAACTGGTTCGGTTACAGCGATCCGGCGATGGAAGAGGCGCTGTACGAGACGACGATCTTGCGCCAGTTTTCCGGCCTTAGTCTGGAGCGGATTCCGGATGAAACCACCATCCTCAACTTCCGTCGCCTGCTGGAAAAACACGAGTTGGCCGCTGGTATTCTCGGCGTGATCAATGGCTATCTGGGCGACCGTGGCTTGTCGCTGCGACAAGGCACCATCGTCGATGCCACGCTGATTCATGCGCCCAGTTCGACCAAGAACAAGGAAGGCAAGCGCGACCCGGAAATGCACCAGACAAAGAAGGGCAACCAGTATTACTTTGGTGCCAAAGCGCACATTGGGGTCGACGATGAATCGGGGCTGGTGCACAGCGTGGTGGTCACTGCGGCCAATGTCGCGGACATAACCCAAGTCGACAAACTGCTACACGGTGCTGAGAACGTGGTCTGCGCCGATGCAGGCTATACCGGTGTCGAGAAGCGCGAAGAGCATGCAGGACGCCAAGTCATCTGGCAGGTTGCAGCCCGGCGCAGTACCTACAAAAAACACGGTAAACGCAGCGCGCTGTACAAAGCGATGCGCAAGATCGAGAAAGCCAAGGCCCAAGTTCGCGCCAAGGTTGAGCATCCATTTCGGGTGATAAAGCGTCAGTTTGGTTATACGAAAGTGCGCTTCCGAGGCTTGGTGAAAAACACTGCTCAGATGGTGACGCTATTCGCCCTGTCGAACCTTTGGATGGCGCGTCGATATTTGCTCTCCAGCGCAGGAGAGGTGCGTCCGTAATGAGGGAAATAGCTACTGCGGGGCGCGTGCAGCGGTAAAAATGGATGAAATAAGCGGCAGACTTGATCGATTTTGAACGGCTACCGTTTTTTGAAAGCGGCTATGGCTCAGCAGTCTAAAAATAGCGGCCTACTTCAGACCATTCCTAAGGATGGCGAAATTTTCCACATAAACCTTGAAACCACGGATGATATTTTGGGGCATGGCAAAAGAGAAAAAAGCATGAAGCTGCTCGAAGCTAAGGCGGAGTCAGATACGGTACTGAGTATGCGTGGCGGTCTTGTCACCATGCGTTTGGAAGGCGATGTCATCTATTACGATTACATCACCTATACCCGCGCAAAATAACGGAGGCGGCATGGACGTAACAAAGATAGCCCAGACGTTGTTCAATTTCGTTGATGCCGCCCTGCAAAGCGCCTTGGTCACCGGGATGGCCAAGGTGATGCTGGGGCTTGGAGCGCTCATCGGGACCCTGTGGTTGATCCACTTCACGCTGCGAAACATGCAATGGCTGTACCGGGGGATGAACGTTGCCTTCGAGGATGTGGCCAAAGAAATTATGAAAATGGCTGCCATTACCGCGTGTGCGTTCAGTGTGCAATGGTACGTACAGACGATTGTGCCCTTTATCACCGGCTTCCCCAACTGGATGGGGGGAATCTTGTCCGGCCAGGAGGGCACGCAAACCAACCAGATCGACAGTTTGATTGTTACTTATGCGGCGAACCTGAGCGCCCTGATAGGGGCTATGAAGTTCGGTATCTTCGACGCCAGTTTTTCTGATATCTGGTTGGGCATTCAGGGAGTGGTGTTTTACGTGCTGGGAGGCATTCCGTTCTTGCTGGCCGCCGTCGCCACGCTGTTTGTACTGAAAGTCTCGACAACGGCTATCGTGGCCGTAGGGCCTCTGTTCATCGCCTTTCTGCTGTTTGAACAGACCCGGCAGTATTTCTGGGGGTGGGTATCAGCCATCGCGGGCTTTATGTTGGCTCAGGTCCTGATATCGGTTGTGCTGGCTATCGAAGTCGGCTTTATCAACACCGTGATGATTAAAGATGGAACGTTGACGACCACCCTGGAGGGGAATCTCACCATCCTGATTGTCTTCTGCACGTTCACAGCGCTGGTCATCGAACTGCCTCAGCAAGCAGCCTCCATCATGGGCGGCGGCCCCTCCGGAGGCGGAATGATCAGCAAAATTTCAGGATTTGGTGCTGCAAGAGGCATGACCCGTGGTGCCGCCGCTGGCATTTCCAAACTGCGGAGGGGACGCAACAACATCAAATAGGAGACTGTCAGAAATTTTGTGTTCGGGCATAACATGTAGCTAGAGGTGCATGTATGCCGACCAAAAAGAAGTCCGCCAATGCAACAGCGAGGGAGTTGCCCTCGATTCCCCAAGAGCTGATCGAGCAGTTTGTTAAAGGCCCGATGAGCGCCGAAGCCATTCAAGACGCGTCCATGGCGTTCAAGAAGGCTCTGATCGAGCGTGCGCTCGGCGCCGAGCTGGGTCACCACCTTGGTTACCCTCAGGGCGCGGAGCGCCCTGAGGAGTCGACCAATCAGCGTAATGGCAAAAGCAGCAAGACGGTTCTGACCGACGACGGGCCGCTTCGCCTGGATATCCCCAGAGACCGCGATGGTAGCTTCGCCCCGATCCTGATTCCCAAGCACGAACGCCGTTTTACAGGCTTCGACGACAAGATAATTGCCATGTACGCCCGGGGCATGACGGTGCGTGAGATCCGCGCTTTTCTGTCTGAGCAGTATGGAACTGACGTGTCCCATGACTTCATCAGCTCAGTCACCGATGCGGTCATGGAAGAGGTGAGCGCTTGGCAGCAACGACCCTTGGAACCGATGTATCCGGTGATCTTCTTCGATGCGTTACGGGTCAAAATCCGGGACGAGGGGTTAGTGTGCAACAAGGCTATTTATCTGGCGCTGGGGGTATTACCTGATGGCACGCGCGACATTCTGGGTATATGGATCGAGAGCACCGAGGGTGCCAAGTTTTGGATGAAGGTGTTCAACGACCTCAAGACTCGTGGCGTTGAAGATGTTCTGATCGCCGTCACGGATGGCCTCAAAGGAATACCGGAGGCGTTGGGGGCGGTTTTTCCTGCCACGACGCTGCAAACCTGCATCGTGCATCTGATCCGCAACAGCTTGGACTATGCCGCTTGGGATAAACGTCGGGCACTGGCCAAAGCACTCAAGCCGATCTACCAGGCGATCAATGCAGATGTGGCTGAGCAAGAGCTTAACGCCTTTGAAGCGGGCCCCTCGGGCAAGCAGTATCCGACTGTGGTTGCTGCATGGCGTCGCGCCTGGTATCGGGTTATACCGTTTTTTGTTTTCCCGGCGGGCATCCGCAAAGTGGTTTACACGACCAATGCCATCGAGAGCATCAATGCCCAGTTACGCAAGATCATCAAGACTCGAGGGCACTTCCCGACCGATGAGGCCGCGACGAAACTGATATGGCTTACGCAAAGTGGTTTACACGACCAATGCCATCGAGAGCATCAATGCCCAGTTACGCAAGATCATCAAGACTCGAGGGCACTTCCCGACCGATGAGGCCGCGACGAAACTGATATGGCTTGGGTTGCGCAACATCACCGCCAACTGGGGTCATGCGGCACACGACTGGAAAGTGGCAATGAATCAATTTGCGATCCTGTACGGAGACCGATTTACCAGACCGAGCTGGTAAAACAAGGGCCTGCCTGACGGCAGGCCCTAACCAGCCCGAACACAAAAAAACTGATACTCCCGGTGTCGTGGAGAGATTTGGGTTTATTCAGAAGTGTACGCTCCCTGCTGGCAGTGCCTGCCAGTCTCAAAGCGCATAACGTTTAGACGCTCAGACTTGATATGACAGCTACCGGGTTTGCTCAGGGCTTTTCTGCTCGTTTTCGTCAGCGCCCACAAGCGCATGATCACTGTAACAACCTGAACACATTACCCCAGCCATTACCCTAAAGCTCCCCCCACTCCGTCGATACCCTCCTTACACCCCGCAATCATGGATCGATGAAATGGTTATCTCACTAACCCCCGGCAACAACACCTCTCCAACCATCACCCTGCCCAATTCAGGCATCACGCTCACGCCGCAGCCGCTCACCGATGCGCAGAAAGAAGCGCTGAAGAACGCTGCCGCCAACACGCCTGCCGTTGTTTACCACCCGAGTACCGAAGTGCCTGCAACCACTGAGCCGATGGAAGCAGTCGATACCTGGATAGGCCGTTCGCAGTCGCCTGACTTCCCGCAGAAGGCGGCGCAGCACAGTAACTCTACAGAGGCGTTGAAGACTTCGTATGAAGCGTTCAAGTCGACGCTGGCGTCTGTCTATCCGGATCTGGCCAGAAAGAAGTTTGGCTTCACGATTGAGGCAAACGGCAATCTGAAGGCGACCAACAGTTCCGGTGAGTTGAGCGATGCGGACACTCAGCAATTAAACACGCTGCTGAATGCGTCCAGTGGGCTGAAAGCTGCAGCCGCCACCTACCGGGAGACGGCTATCGATATGGTCGATGCCGATTCACCGTGGAACGGCAGTTATCTGGGACGGTACAACCTGACCAAGGAGAACTTCGCCAGCTCGCTGGATCTGGGCGCGTTGTTTATTCCCAAGACGTCGACGCCATCGAAAGATCAGATCGACGGCATGTTCTTCAATCAACTGGCGTACAAAGGTGAGCTGCACACCCAGGAAACGGAAGCGGCGATGCTCGCTGCACGTGCGGCCAAAAAGGCCGCCACGGAGGGTTGATCAACACCAGTCAGCGACTCGTCAGCCGTTGCGGGCGGACATAGTAGTTATCCAACTCGCCGCTCTCAACGAGCTGAAAACCGTGCCGATGTAGAAGCGGTTGGAGTCGCTTTCTTCAAGGCGTCGGTGCGGAATCTTGATTCGGTTGCAACTGGCGAAGCATCAAAATGATGTAGGGACTATCCAGCGACAGGCGGCATGCTCAGTCAGGACGCAATAACGCGGCCCTGATTTCCCTACCCAGCCGGTCCGTCGCCTTGCGATAAACCTCTTCCCGTTCACGCTTGTCTACCGCAACCACGAAGACCACAACCTCTTGGTCAATAACCTGATAAACCAGCCGATAGCCGCTACTGCGCAGTTTGATTTTGTAGCAGTCAGGCAATGCATGCAGACGATTGGCTTCAACACGCGGAGCAACCAGAATCGTAGCCAGCTTTTTCTTGAGCTGCTGACGCACGGTATCTCCTAATTTGTGCCATTCCTTTAGAGCCCGCGCATCGAATTCGAGGTTATAGGTCATCCAGTGAAACCTTGACCCGCTGCGGAGCTGCAAGGCGCTCGCGCACAGTTGCCAACAGCGCTTCGTCTTCCTCTGTCATCAGAACCGTCTTGAAGGGTAGCTGACCACGCTCAGCTACGTACTGCAGGGTTTGGCGCAGCAACTCCGAGGGGGTGACGCCAAGCTTTTCCAGCTCGAGGTAAGCACGCGCTTTGAGATCGTCGTCGATACGAACGTTGATAGACGCCATGTGGGCATCCTCCAGTGTAATGACATTTGTATTTACAGTGAGGCAAAGTGGCCATTTTTGCAAGCAGCTGTAAAGATCATTTAGATCCCTACGCTCTCGCTGATCAGCTCGAGCTGCGCGTACAGCCAAAAACGTGACAACTGCGGATTAATATTCCAACCCGTCAGCACATCGGCAGACGTTGCGGGCGGAGGTAGTAGTTGTCGAACTCGCCGCTCTCAACGAGCTGAAAACCGTGGCGGATGTAGAAGCGGTTTGAGTCGCTGTCTTTCAAGGCGCCTACCCGTACTGTCGAGGCGGTTGCGTCTGCTTGCGCGAACACCTGCCGAAGCACTGCAGAACCAATGCCCTGCCCTTGAAAGGCGGGCTTGATGTATAGGTGATCCAGCAACAGGCCATCGCTGGTCGGTTTCACGACCATAAAGCCGACCTTACTGCCGTCTACCTGGATGTAGTGTGTGCATGGCGCAGAAAACCCTTCACGAAAACGCTCTCGGGCGCGCACCGGGTCGAACCGACCAACGCGCTCGAGGCTTTCGCGCATGGCTTCGATACGTATGGCCACCAAGGTTTCGAAGTCTTCGGGTTGGACCATTACCAGGGTAATGTCGGGCTCGGTCTTGCGGGTCAACGGCATTCGGGTCGCCCTCTGTTTATCGGGAATATCACTGGGCTCATGGTTTTGGGCAACAGACTAGTGCCCGGTCGGCCTCTACGTCAGATGTTCGAAGTGACTGTTTACAGCCCCCGCGCCGACCACTCCTCCCGCGTCATCTCCCAGACTTCCACTTCGAACCGCCCGCTGACGAACTCACCCTCGTGCGTGCTCACTATGCGCATGCCTTCGTTGATCGAAATACGCCGCGAGGCTTCATTCGGGGCGGCTTTGGGTACCTGCATCACGGGCATACCCATTACTTCGAACCACTGTCGATTGACCACACGGCAGGCCTCTTTCATGTAGCCGTTACCTTGCCAGTCCGGGTGTAGCCAGAAGCCGCGGTTGTTGCCGCGGTGGGTCATGAGGGTAATGCTGCCGATGATCTCCCGGGGCGCGCTGTGCAGACGGATCATCCAGTGCCACTCGGTGCCAAGCGCAATGGCTGGCAGCGCAACATCCTGAATGTAGTGCAGCGCACCGTCCTCAGGGTAAGGCCAGGGGACGCGGTTGTTCAGGTACTGCACGATTTCCCATAGCGGGAAACGCTGCTGGACAGCTGGCGCATCCTCTAGCTTCAGGGGCGTCAGCAGTAGGCGGTCTGTGTACAGCGTGGGGGTGTTAGTCATGACTATGTCCCTCTCCGTTGAACAGAGCTCACAGGATGAACGGTCCCGTATGCCGGGGATTAAGTCGAACTGCTTGATGCACAAGGGAGTCTATCCAGCATCTTTTACAAATCGGTAACGCCAGTGCCCAGAATCATTACGGATCAGACACCCCAAAGCGTGGTGGATGAGCAGCAGGTCAAATTGTTTGGCTCGCCCAAGGAACGGCTGGATTTCTATCGACGCGAAATTCATTACGAAACCACCAATCTGTCCAACCGCACCAACGCCTATTTATCAGCACAGTCGTTTCTGGTGATTGCTTACGCGTCGTCCATGGCGAACATGAACACTGAATGGGGCGCGATGTTCACGCTTGTGGTGCCGCCGATGCTGGCCTTGCTGGGGCTGCTCAGCACGCTGTTCGCCTGGCCGGGTATTCGGGCGGCTTGCGACATCATCCAGCACTGGCATCACAAACAGTCTCAGTTGCTGCTCAGCGAGCCCGTCATCGGGCTGACCTATGACGACTCACCGCTGTTCAGCGACTGGGAATCCAGCGAAACAGGGCCGAAAAAGTCCTTGCTGTTCTCCAAGCGGAGCCCTTGGCTGTTCAGCTTTTTCTGGATATTCCTCGGCGGCTTCGCGGTGTTTGTGCAGTTGATTGCGGATTGAGGCGGCCTTTTTTGCCAGGCCGCCTCCCTCACATCAAAAAACGTTGATCGGGTAGTCGACGAAGATACGCGTCTCGTTGCCTTCGCTGTTGTACGCCAACGCATCATCCGAGACACGCAGGAACGAGTTGCGCAGGCGGATCGAGAGGTCCTTGGCCGGGCCGCTCTGAACCACGTAGGTCAGCTGACTGAAGATCTCGCGTTCGGTGCCATCGCCGCTTCCAGGCGTGCCGTCGTCGATATTGTCGCCGCGTACATAAGCCGCTTTGTAGCTCAGACCGGGCAGGACCAGGCCGGACAGGTCGACGCCGTAGGCAGCCTGCCAGGAGCGCTCGTCCTTGCCGTTGAAGTCGGACCAGTAGGAGTTGGCGAGGTAGATGGTGTTGCCGCCATCACCAAAGCCGCCATCATTGCGATAGCCACCGTAGGCGTAGCCCATGTCGCCGGTGCTGCGCTGGTGTGCGAGGGTGAAGGAGTGGATGCCCACAGCCCAGGTCGCGGCCAGGCTCCAGATTTTGTTGTCACGCGCATCGCTGGTGGTGAAGTCCTTGTCCAGCTTGGTCTTGTAGCCGTTGAAGTCGAAGGTCAGCGACTGATCTTGCGGCAGAGCAAAGACGTAGTTCAGGTTGACGTACTGCTTCTTGAGCACGTCTTCGTTGTCGGAGGCGTAGAAAGCTGCACTGAATGCATCTGTGAACTTGTAGCTGGCACCGTAGACGTTGATGCTTTTCAGATCACCGCTGTCGCGACCCTCAGCACTTTTACGCGCCTCCTGGGTGAAACGTCCGGCAACCACTTCGAGCCCGTCGATCTCTTTGGAGGTGATCATGGTGCCGGTGTAGCTTTCCGGCAGCAGACGGGAATTGTCGTAACTGAGCACTGGCAACTGAGGCATCTGGTCGCCGTACTTGATGACGGTATTGGAGATACGGGCCTTTACCGCCGCACCTGCACGGGACAGGTCATCGGCAGCAGCGCCGCTGTCACCTTGCTTGAAAAAGTCGATGCCGCCATTGCCGCTGCGACCCTTGCCGCCATCCAGACGGATGCCGTACAGGGCAAAGGCATCAACGCCGACGCCCACAGTGCCCTGAGTGAAACCGGACGCGAAGTTGCCCATGAAAGCCTGTCCCCATTCGGACTTGTCTTCACGGTCGTTCTTGTAGTCGCGATTGATGTAGGCGTTACGCAGGTTGACGATCAGCCTGCTGTCTTCGACGAAACCCTTCGAGTCTGCCTGCCCTTCGGCCATGGCCTGACTGGCGCTGATGATGCCCAAAGCGAGCATGCCCATACGTTTGTTAAGCATCTTGTCTTCCTTTTCTGCGAATTGACACGCGCTGCAGCGACCGCCAATAGCTATCGGGGCCTCCAGCCTCTGAACAAGCAGTATAGAAGGCGACACGAATTCATCGCAGTGGACTGCTGATGCACGTACAGGATTGAGCCGCAGACGGTGGGACGCGAATCCTAGTCCCGACGCATGGGGGTGTCAAACACGCAGATGGCCGGCCTAGAGCGGCTCAGCCAAGTTTGCTGGAGCAATCAACACGCTCGGTCAACACGCGGAGCAACGCTTCGAGCTCGGCCTCGTTGAACAGGCCTGCCGGGTAACGCTGTAACAACATTGCGCGAACATCCGGTCTGGATTTCGCGGGCCTGGTCGTCCTTAACCAATCCGCCACTAGCTGGCGGGCCTCGTTACTGAGAGAAGCAGAAAAACCACGAGCACGCTGCTGGTTCATACCTGCGTTCATAACGAAAACCTCTTGATTTCATGAGGGGCTAAATCTACTCACGCCATATGACAGTCAAGCTAAGAAAACGAAGGTTTACCAACCTGCTTCAGAGATAGCGCACTGCGCATCTGTTACAGGATGTTACTCGACAGGTAAAAACAAAAAGCCCATCGGGTGATGGGCTTGATACAGCAAGAACGGGACCAGTTGCGCCCATCCGATGTTACTAGTTATTTCTAACTAGGCCTTGTGAGGGGCCGGTTGCTGCTGCGTCAGGCAGTGAATATTGCCGCCACCGAGCAGTAATTCGCGGCCAGGTGCCATCACCACTTCGTGCTCTGGAAACAGTGTTTGCAGGAGCTCACGGGCCTTTTCGTCCATCGGATCGTCGAAACTCGGCGCAATGATGCCGCCATTGACGATCAGGAAGTTCACATAGGACCCGGCCAAACGCACTGAAGGGTTGCGTTCCTGACTGCCGTGCACCTGATCGACGCCTGCACATTCTTCTTCTGTGGCGAAAAATGGTCCGGGAATCGGCATTTTATGAACGATAAACGCGCGCCCTTTTGCATCCAGTGTGTTTTCCAAAATACCCAGCGCCGCATGGCAACGTGAATAGTTGGGGTCTTCGGGATCATCGGTCCAGGCCAGTAACACCTCACCCGGACGAATGTAGCAACAGAAGTTATCCACATGCCCATCGGTTTCATCGTTGAACAGGCCATCTGGCAGCCAGACAACTTTATCCACAGCCAGATAATCACCGAGGATTGCTTCGATCTGTTCGCGGGTGAGGTGCGGGTTGCGGTTGCGATTGAGCAGGCACTCTTCGGTGGTAATCAGCGTGCCTTCGCCGTCGACGTGAATCGAGCCGCCTTCCAGCACGAAGCCTTCGGTGACGTAACGCGGGCAGCGCTCGATTTCCAGTACCTTGCTGCCCAGCTGAGAGTCCAGGTTCCACGGCGCATACAACCCGCCGTCGAAGCCACCCCAGGCATTGAATTCCCAGTTCACACCGCGCACTTCGCCACGGTCGTTGATGACGAACGTCGGGCCGCTATCGCGCACCCAGGCGTCGTTGCTGCTCATTTCCACAACCCGGATGTTCGGCATGTCCAACCGCGCACGAGCGTTGTCGTACTGCGCGGCAGACACGGCCACGGTAACCGGCTCAAAGCGGGCGATGGCCTTGGCGATCGCAACGTGGGCGGCCTGGGCGGGCTTGCCGCCCAGGCGCCAGTTGTCCGGGCGCTCGGGCCAGACCATCCAGACCTGGGTTTGCGGTGCCCATTCGGCCGGCATGTGGAAACCGTCGGCGCGTGGCGTGCTATTGAGCGTGGTCATGGCGATCAGGACTCCAGCGAACCGTCGAGGGTCTTCACCGCGCCGTACAGGTTAGGGCGGCGATCACGGAACGTACCCCACGCGCTACGGATGTGCTCCAGCTCGTCCAGGTCGAAGCTATGGACCAGCACGCCTTCTTCGGTTTCGTTGAGCTCGGCGACTTTCTCACCGAACTGGTTGGCAATGAACGACGAGCCGTAGAAGGTGATGTCGTAGCCATCCTGCTCTTCGTTGCCGATACGGTTGCTGGCGATCAGCGGCATCAGGTTCGCGCCGGCATGGCCTTGCTGCACGCGCTGCCAATGATCGCGCGAACTGATGGTTTTGTCGTGTGGCTCACTGCCGATGGCGGTCGGGTAGAACAGAATTTCTGCGCCCTGCAACGCCATGCTGCGTGCGCACTCCGGGAACCACTGGTCCCAGCAGATGCCAACGCCGATTTTCGCGTAGCGGGTCTGCCAGACCTTGAAGCCGGTGTCGCCCGGGTTGAAGTAGTACTTTTCGTGGTAGCCGGGGCCGTCCGGGATGTGGCTCTTGCGGTAGATGCCCAGGTTGGTACCGTCTGCGTCGATGATCGCAATGGTATTGAAACGTGCACGCCCTGCCAGCTCGAAGAAGCTGATCGGCAGTACAACTTGCAGCTCTTTGGCGAGCTTCTGGAAATGCTTGATTGCGACGTTGGATTCGATAGTAGTCGCCAACTGCAGATAGTCCGGGTTCGGCTTCTGGCAGAAGTACGGGGTTTCAAACAGCTCCTGAATCAGGATGATCTGTGCGCCCTTGGCGGCAGCTTCACGCACCAGCTTTTCAGCGGTCTCGATGTTGGCTTCCAGATCCCAGGAACAGGCCATCTGGGTAGCAGCGACAGAAACGATACGGCTCATGAAAATATCTCCAGGGGCGGATGCAAGGACTTATCACCATAGCAGACAGGCGATGACGATTATGAATGCCTTTATAGCGGATATAAATCGGCATTAAAAGCTAAAATTTTGTTACGCTCACTATATTTTGTTATTTTTACCGATATTAATCGACTTAAAATCCATCACAGTGCCCGTTCCCCAAGATGGGTGTGACGCGGAGCGTCACGAACGGCATTCCCACGCTGGAGCGTGCGGAACGATGGGCCCCCGGGCACCACCTATCGTGGCCATTCCCCCGCTGGTGCATGCGGAACGATGGGGCCCCGGGCACCACCTATCGTGGCCATTCCCACGCTGGAGCGTGCGGAACGATGGGCCCCCGGGCACCACCTATCGTGGCCATTCCCCCGCTGGTGCATGCGGAACGATGGGGCCCCGGGCACCACCTATCGTGGCCATTCCCACGCTGGAGCGTGCGGAACGATGGGCCCCCGGGCACCACCTATCGTGGCCATTCCCCCGCTGGTGCATGCGGAACGATGGGGCCCCGGGCACCACCTATCGTGGCCATTCCCACGCTGGAGCGTGCGGAACGATGGGCCCCCGGGCACCACCTATCGTGGCCATTCCCCCGCTGGTGCATGCGGAACGATGGGGCCCCGGGCACCACCTATCGTGGCCATTCCCCCACTGGTGCGTGCGGAACGATGGGTGCCCAGGCGCCACCTATCGTGCCCATGCTCCGCGTGGGTATGCCGTTCTGGACGCTCTGCGTCCTCTATTACAGTTCGTGGAGCACCTTCGATACGTTATCGACGAAAAAATCCACGCTTTGCCGGGTGGTGCACATCGGGGGTTTGATTTTGAGGATGTTCAAGTGGTCGCCAGTCGGCTGCATGAAGATGCCCAGTTCACGCAGGCGCTCGCAAAGCTGCGCGGTTTCTTCTGTGGCAGGTTCCAGGGTCTGGCGGTCGCGGACCAACTCCATGCCCAGATAAAAACCCATGCCATGCACCGCGCCTACCAGCGGATGTTTATCGGCCAGAGCCTGCAGGCGCGCCTTGAAGTGGTCGCCCACGAGCCGGGCATTGTCCCAGAGCCTTTCTTCCTCCATGACGTCCAGCACTGCCATGCCGATCCGGCAACTGACCGGGCTGCCACCGGATGAGGAGAAGAAATAGCCCTCGGCCTCCAGCGCCTCGGCGATCTCACGACGGGTGATGACCGCGCCCAACGGATGGCCGTTGCCCATGCCCTTGGCCATGCTGATGATATCCGGCACCACGCCCTGCTCTTCGAAGCCCCAAAAGTAATGACCCAGACGGCCATAACCCACCTGCACCTCATCGGCAATGCATACACCACCCGCAGCGCGAATCTTCTGATACACCTGTTGCAGATAGCCGGCAGGCAAGGAAATCCCGCCCGCATTGCCATACACCGGCTCGCAGATGAAGCCCGCCACCTGCTGTTGCTGCTTTGCCAGCGTGACGAGTACCTGATCGATACTGCGCACATACTCCGGCGCACTGTCAGCGCCACGAAACGGCCCGCGATAGGTATTGGGTGCGGTGACCGGATGCACCCAGTCCGGGCGGGTGCTGAGTGCCTGCGGGTTGTCGGCAATCGAGGTGGAAATGGCGTCGGTCGCCACCGACCAGCCGTGATATGCCTCCAGCACACTCAGCATGTCGCGTCAGCCGCTATAGGCCCAGGCCAGCCTGATTGCCAGATCGTTGGCCTCGGTGCCGCTGTTGACCAGAAACACGCGGTCCATGCCCTCGGGTGCAAGCTCGAGCAAGCGCTCAGAGAACTCGGCAATTGCCGCGTAGTGAAAGCGCGAGTTGGTGTTGAGCAGCGACCACTGACGAGCCGCTTCATGGGCCATGCGCGGGTGGCCGTGGCCGAGGACCGCGACGTTATTGAGCATGTCCAGATAGGAACGGCCCTGCATGTCGATCAGGTGATTGCGCCAGCCACGCTCGATCTGCGGCGGAGCCTGATAGTAGTGTTTTTGCGATCGGGCGAAGCTGGCATCACGCCGCGCCAGCAATTGCGCGGCGTCTGCGAGCGCTGGAGCGTCACAATCAAAACCGAGCAAGGTCGACGGCGACGGGCACACGGTGCGCCAGGCTGCCGCCCAGGCAGGTGTGGTGAACAGCGGCGGGCTGAGGTCTGCCGTGGTGCACAGTTGCAGCAACAGCGAACCACCGCCCTGCCCGATCAGCGCGCCTGCTGACACTTGATCAGCCAGTGAAGCATCCGGCAGCACGCCCCACAGCTTCAAACTTATGCCCTCGCCGACCAGCAGCAATGCAGCATCCGCGGTCAACCGCAGAGTGCCGTTGAACGGTGCATGCAGCGCCGTTTCGGCGGGCACATGCAATTCAACGTGCAGGGCGAAAGTTTCGGGCTCCTTAGCGCTGTCAGGCAAGGTGCGCGACAACCGGTATTCCCCAAAGCGGCTGGCCGCCAGGCCATCGTCACCCGCAGCCTGGGAGAGCAGGTATTCATCAATGCCACTTTGCTCCCAGTTGCCTGCCACAAAGTGCTCACTGAGCACACCCAAATCCACCACTGTCGGCTTGAGCCCTTGTAGAGCGGGCAGCATCGGCTAGTAAGCGGGCTGTCCGGCAGGCGGAAATTCCACACCCACGGCCTGCAGAATCGCCGCTTCCATCAGCGCCATCGGCACCGAAGTGGCGACGTCGAAGATGTTCCATTCCCCGGCAAGGTTGGCCTGGATGTACGCGTTGTCCGGCTCGATGCTGGCCTGCTGTTCGCCGCTGAGTACCAGCACTGCGGATCGAGCGACAATCAGCGGCCAGAGCGCCTGCAATTCTTCGGTCTTCAGCGGATTGAGGGCGTGGTAGGCGCGAATGGCTGGCAGGATGTACAGCGGGTCGCCGTCGGCATGGTGCAGCAGCGCCGCGCAGGTCACCGACAGGTCGGCCACTCGCCAGGTGCTGACCAGATCGCCGAAGTCGATCAACCCCTGCAATTGCCATTGGCGCTGTGCATCACGCAGCCAGACCACGTTGTGCTCGGTGATGTCCAGATGCACCGCCTGTATCGGCAGCGCTGCTATCAATGGCAACAAACGACGATGAGCCTGTTCACCAGCCTCGATGACACAGGCGCGAGCGTCGGCGTCCTTGATCACCGGCAGCAGGTGCTTGATCAGCGCATGAGCGTGGCGCGGATCCCATTGCAGAATGCGCTCCAGGCCAGGATGCTCGAAGCCTGCCAGTGCCAGGTCTACACAGGCACACAGTTCGCCCAACCCGACCACCACCTCATGGCCCAGATGCCCGGCGTGCCCCAGTGACTGCCCATCAATGAATTCAAGCAAGCGCACGTGAACCGCCTGCCCGTCGATCCTGATGGATAACAATTGCCCGCCGTCATTGGCGCCAACCACGCCGGGCACGCCAACGGCGCTGTGGTTGCTCAGGTGTTGCAGCGCCGCGTGCTGGGCGTTCAGTTCAGTGCTCGAATAGGCCCCGTGGCAGATTTTCAGCACATAACGCCGCGTGTCGGTTTCAAGCAGAAAGTTGCGATCCTGTTGGCTGCCCAGCGCTTTCAGCGTGCCGCTCAAGCCGTAATGCTGCGCGAGCAATTGCAGCGCCTGATCCACGCTCACCTCGGGACAAGGCAGACTGGACCGGCGGATGAGCGTGGCAAGCGGCATGGAGAACCTCGATCTTGTTGGAAGGCCCGGGCTCGACGAGCAAGGCGTCATGGGCAGTCGCGCAACTATAAGGGCATTGACGGGGGATTGCTCTGCACTCCCCATCAGCACAAGTACTTCAGTGTTGGAAGCCCGCCAGAGTTTTATTCAACCGCCTGCTCGGGTTTAATGACCTTATCTCGCCATATGCGCTCAAGCGCTATGCTGCTATTACGTCAAAACACACAAGAAGGTCAGTTCATGCGAATACTCGTTACCGGGGGCGCAGGTTTCATCGGCTCTGCACTGATCCGCCACCTGATAAACAACACCGAACACGAAGTGCTGAACTTCGACAAATTGACCTACGCGGGCAACCTTGAATCGTTGCAGTCCATTGCGACCGACACGCGCTATGAGTTCGTGCAGGCGGATATCTGCGATCAGGCCCGCGTCAGTGCGGTGCTCGAACGCTTTGCGCCGCAGGCGATCATGCACCTGGCGGCTGAGTCCCACGTCGACCGCTCCATCGATGGCCCGGCCGAGTTCATCCAGACCAACATCGTCGGCACCTATAGCCTGCTGGAAGCCACGCGCGCATGGTGGCTGAAATTGCCGGAAGCGCAGCGCCAGGCGTTCCGCTTCCACCATATCTCCACTGATGAGGTGTATGGCGACCTGCACGGTGTCGATGATCTGTTCACCGAAACCACGCCGTATGCGCCCAGCTCACCTTACTCGGCAAGCAAGGCTGCGTCCGACCACCTGGTGCGCGCCTGGCACCGCACCTATGGCCTGCCTGTCGTGGTAACCAACTGTTCCAACAACTACGGGCCGTTCCACTTTCCCGAAAAGCTCATCCCGCTGGTGATTCTCAACGCCCTGGCGGGCAAGCCGCTGCCGGTGTACGGCAATGGCCTGCAAGTGCGCGACTGGCTGTATGTCGAGGATCACGCACGAGCACTGCTCAAGGTCGTGACCGAAGGTGAAGTCGGCGAGACGTACAACATCGGCGGTCATAACGAGCAGAAAAACATCGACGTCGTCCGCGGTATCTGTGCGCTGCTCGATGAGCTGGCCCCGCAGCATCCGGCGGGCATCGCGCAATACAGCGACCTGATCACCTACGTGGTTGACCGTCCGGGCCACGACCAGCGCTATGCCATCGATGCCAGCAAAATCGACAACGACCTGGGCTGGACGCCCGAAGAGACCTTCGAGTCCGGGCTGCGCAAGACGGTGCAGTGGTATCTGGACAACCTGGACTGGTGCCGCAGGGTTCAGGACGGCAGTTATCAGGGCGAACGACTGGGTTTCACCGACCCAAAGGACCTGATTGCCTGATCACCCTACTTTTCGGCAGACGCGCGTGAGTGCAGACTGTCGAGCTGCCACCATTTATTGAAGATTGCAGGGGAAGCCACGTGAACGTAGTAGCGACAAAATTGCCGGAAGTCCTGATTCTGGAACCCAAGGTATTCGGTGATGAACGAGGCTTCTTCTATGAAAGCTTCAACGCCAGGGCTTTTCAGGCTGCTACTGGCCTGACCCGTGAGTTCGTGCAGGACAACCACTCGCGTTCGCAGCAAGGCGTGCTGCGCGGCCTGCATTACCAGATCGAAAACGCCCAGGGCAAACTGGTGCGCGTCACCGTTGGCAAGGTGCTGGATGTGGCCGTAGACATTCGCCGCAGTTCGCCGAACTTCGGTCAGTGGGTCGGCGTCGAGCTGTCCGCTGAAAACGCCAGGCAGCTGTGGGTGCCGGAAGGTTTTGCGCATGGCTTCGTAGTACTCAGCGAGAATGCCGAGTTTCTCTACAAGACCACCGACTACTACACGCCGTCAGCTGAGCGTTGCATCGCCTGGAACGACCCGGACCTGGCCATCGACTGGCAATTCGACGGCCAGCCCAATCTGTCGGCCAAAGACCAGCAAGGCAAACGCCTGAAAGAAGCCGATCTGTTTCCCTGAACACATGATCACAGGCCACCCGGCGCAATGTCCGGGTGCCTGACGAGTCGGCGGCGGGCATAATACGCGCCTGATGCCCACGTCAGGATCGACCGGGTGTTTCTGCTGCCTGCTGCGGCGTGATCGCCAGCAGGCATCGTCAACCCTTCGGCGACGGCCAATCGATGACCATGACTCCCGCACTGCCGCGCCGCCCTCGCTGGCGCAGCCTCGCCCTTCTGGCCCTCTGTCTGGCGCCGTTGCTGTGGCCGCTGGAACACCTGGCCGAACGTTATTACCGCAACGTGCTGGCCAATCAGAACCGCCAGACTCTGGACCTGTACGTCGCCAACTTGCTCGGCACCCTGCACCGTTACGAAACCCTGCCACAGATTCTCGGCGACCTGCCTGCTTTGCGCGCCGCACTGGCGGCGCCGGGCGACACACCCACCCTGGCGAACGCCAACCGTCTGCTCAGCGAAATCACGCGTCAGACCGGTGCCGATGTCATGTACCTGATGGACGCCAACGGCCTGACCCTGGCCGCTTCGAACTCGGAGCAGAAGGACAGCTTCATTGGCCGAAACTTCTCGTTCAGGCCCTACTTCATTGATGCACGGGCGGGCAGAACCGGGCGGTTCTTCGGCCTCGGCACGACCTCTGCCAAACGTGGTTACTTTTTTGCCGGCCCGGTGCGTGATGGTGAGCGGATCATCGGCGTACTGGTGGTCAAGGTTGATCTGGACCACACCGAAACCCTGTGGGGCAAGACGCCCGAGCAACTGCTGCTGACCGACCAGAACGGTGTGGTGATTCTGACGTCCAACCCCGAATGGCGCTTTCGGGCAACCCGCGACCTGACCGATGACGAGAAAAAAGCCATCGTCGCGATCCAGTCCTACCCGACCCGCGATCCGCGCCCGTTAAGGATCGATGAACACGCCTGGCTGACCCAGACCCAGGCCATCGAAGAAACCGGCTGGAACGTCAACATTCTCGCGCCTCGCGCCCTTGTCGACCGTCAGGTGCGCACGGTGGTGGCGATTGGCGGCGCAGCGCTGCTGGTGCTGATGTTGTTGCTGGGCCTGATGATGCAGCGTCGTCGTCATTATCTGGACCGCATCGCTTTCGAGGCCAAGGCGCGCCGCGAACTGGAGATGCGGGTTATCGAGCGGACCAGCGATCTGGAGGGGCTCAACAGCCGGCTGCGTCAGGAAGTGCTGGAGCGCGAACAGGCGCAGCAGGAGCTGGTGCAGGCCCAGGACGAACTGGTGCAGACCAGCAAATTGACGGCGCTGGGCACCATGTCGGCGAGTATCAGCCATGAGCTGAATCAGCCGTTGGCCGCCATCCGCAGTTACGCCGAAAACGCCGAAGTGCTGCTCGATCATCAGCGCACCGAGGACGCACGCGGCAACCTCAAGCTGATCAGCGAACTGACCGGGCGCATGGCCTCGATCATCGCGCACTTGCGCGCCTTCGCCCGTCGCGACCGCCACGCCCCTGAAAGCGTGGCACTGCAACCGGCGCTGGAAGATGCGCTGGCGCTGCTGGCCAAGCGGCGGCGCGCCATGGAAGTCGAACTGATCCGTGACCTGCCGGACGCCACGATCTGGGTGCAGGCCGGTGAAACCCGCCTGCGTCAGGTGCTCGGCAATCTGCTCGCCAACGCGCTGGACGCCCTCACCGAGAAAGGCCCGCCGCGCAGGCTGTGGATAAGTGTCGAGCAAACCGCTGAGGGCGTTAACCTGTACATTCGTGACAACGGCCCCGGTTTTTCCCAGGAAGCGCTGGCACGGGCTCGCGAGCCCTTCTTTACGACCAAGACCCGCACCCAGGGGCTTGGCCTTGGTCTGGCCATCTGCGATACGCTGATGCGCGCGCTGGGCGGCGAATTGCTGTTCGCCAACCATCCCAGCGGCGGTGCGCTGCTGACCCTGCGCCTGCGGGCCGGTGCTTCCGGAGCCAATCTTCAACCGCCAGAGGACCTTTCTGCATGAGTTCGGACACAGCCATCGACAGCCAGATTCAGGTGGTGCTGATCGACGACGATTCGCACCTGCGTCAGGCACTGCGTCAGACGCTGGACCTGGCTGGCCTGAACGTTCTGTCGCTGCCCGAGGCAACCGGGCTGGCCGAACGCATTGGCCGCGACTGGCCGGGCGTGGTGGTCAGCGATATTCGCATGCAGGGCATGGATGGCCTGGAGCTGCTCGACCAGCTTCACGCGCAGGACCCCGACCTTCCAGTGCTGCTGATCACCGGTCACGGCGATGTGCCGCTGGCGGTCAAAGCCATGCGCGCCGGAGCCTATGATTTTCTGGAAAAGCCCTTCGCCAGCGATGCCATGCTCGACAGCGTGCGCCGTGCCCTGGCGCTGCGCCGTCTGGTGCTGGATAACCGCAGCCTGCGCCTGGCCCTGAGTGATCGCCAACAACTGAGCACACGCCTGATCGGTCAGTCGCCGCCGATCCTGCGTCTGCGCGAACAAATCGGCGCACTGGCCGGGACGCGAGCCGACGTGCTGATCCTCGGTGAAACCGGCGCAGGCAAAGAAGTGGTCGCCCGCGCGCTGCACGACCTGTCCAACCGCCGCAGCGGCCCGTTCGTAGCGATCAACGCCGGCGCGCTGGCTGAATCGGTGGTGGAAAGCGAGTTGTTCGGCCATGAACCCGGTGCCTTTACCGGCGCGCAGAAGCGACGTATCGGCAAGTTCGAGTTTGCCAACGGCGGCACGCTGTTCCTCGATGAAATTGAAAGCATGAGCCTGGATGTCCAGGTCAAACTGCTGCGCCTGTTGCAGGAACGCGTGGTCGAGCGAATGGGCAGCAATCAGCAGATCCCGCTGGATATCCGCATCATTGCGGCGACCAAGGAGGACCTGCGGCAAGCGGCTGATCAGGGCCGCTTCCGGGCGGACTTGTATTACCGGTTGAACGTGGCCTCGCTGCGTATCCCGCCGTTGCGCGAACGTGGCGAAGACGCGCTGATGCTGTTCGAGCATTATGCCGATGCCGCGAGCATGCGCCACGGCATTCCCAAGCACGAACTCAAGCCCGGCCAGCGCGCGCTGTTGCTGCGTCATAACTGGCCGGGCAACGTCCGGGAACTGCAAAACGCCGCCGAACGCTTTGCGCTGGGTCTCGAGATGGAGCTGGAGGGCGGCGATGCAGAGCAGGCGCCACCGCCGGGCGGCGGCTTGAGTGATCAGGTGGAAAGCTTCGAACGGGCCTTGATCGCCGCCGAGCTGGCTCGCCCGCACAGCTCGGTTCGCAGCCTGGCGGAAGCGCTGGGTGTGCCGCGCAAAACCCTGCACGACAAACTGCGTAAACACGGCCTGACGTTTGGCGACAGCAGCGGAGCTTCCGATGACAACGATTGAGCCTGAACATGACGCAGCCTGCGAACTTGAGCAGGTGCTGCACCACGACATTCCGCTGACCCGCGAAATGGGCATGCGCGTGATTGACTGGCACAACCAGACACTGCGCCTGCACCTGCCACTGGCACCCAACGTCAATCACAAGAACACGCTGTTCGGCGGCAGCCTGTATTGCGGCGCAGTGCTGGCGGGCTGGGGCTGGCTGCACCTGCGGCTACGCGAGGCCGGGATCAGCGATGGGCATATTGTGATTCAGGACGGGCAGATCAGTTATCCACTGCCGGTACGCACCGACGCCATCGCCCGCTGTGATGCGCCAGAGCTGGCGCTGTGGGACAAGTTCATCACCACCTACCAACGCCGAGGCCGCGCCCGCATGACCCTGCACACCAGCATTACCGCGCAGGACAGCGAAGAACAGGCTGTTCGTTTTGTCGGGCAGTTTGTATTGCACCGGTGAAGCTGCGCGCAGTGGATGCACTGGACGCAGACCTGTGGGAGCGAGCTTGCTCGCGAAGAGGCCAGTGCAATCTATGAAAATTCATCGCTTGAACAATCGCCTTCGCGAGCAAGCGAAGCGTCGCCCGGCTCGCTCCCACAAGAGCGCGCTCGCCCCTGCATACCTGTATCAAGCGAAGAACAGGCCGTGCGCTTTGTCGGGCAGTTCGTGTTGCGCCAGTGAGGCTGCACGCATTGGATGCACTGTACGCAGACCTGTGGGAGCGAGCTTGCTCGCGAAGAGGCCGGTGCAATCTGCAAAAATTCATCGCTTGAACAATCGCCTTCGCGAGCAAGCGAAGCGTCGCCCGGCTCGCTCCCACAAAAGCGCGCTTGACCCTTCATACCTGTATCAAGCGAAGAAAAGGCCGTGCGCTTTGTCGGGCAGTTCGTGTTGCGCCAGTGAGGCTGCACGCATTGGATGCACTGTACGCAGACCTGTGGGAGCGAGCTTGCTCGCGAAGAGGCCGGTGCAATCTGCAAAAACTCATCGCTTGAACAATCGCCTTCGCGAGCAAGCGAAGCGTCGCCCGGCTCGCTCCCACAAAAGCGCGCTTGACCCTTCATACCTGTATCAAGCGAAGAAAAGGCCGTGCGCTTTGTCGGGCAGTTCGTGTTGCGCCAGTGAGGCTGCACGCATTGGATGCACTGTACGCAGACCTGTGGGAGCGAGCTTGCTCGCGAAGAGGCCGGTGCAATCTATGAAAATTCATCGTCTGAACCATCGCCTTCGCGAGCACGCGAAGCGTCGCCCGGTTCGCTCCTACGCTCGCCGGGCAGAGGCCTTGAAGCCGGCTTCAAGACTGCGCAAGCACCAGCAGTTTGTCGCGCCATTCGGCGTTGGCAGACAACGCCAGGAAGAACGGGTTGAGCAGCGATTCGCGTGCCGGGTAGCTGAACGGTTTGCCGTCCAGTTGCAGCACTTCGCCACCAGCGCCTTCAAGCACGCCTTGCGCCGCAGCGGTGTCCCATTGCGAAGTCGGGGCCAGTCGCGGGTAGCAATCGGCAGCACCTTCGGCCAGCAGGCAGAATTTCAATGAGCTGCCGATATTGGTCAGCTGCAAATGCCCAAGCCCGCTCGACAGGCCAGCCAGCAAATGCTCCTGCTCCGGACTGGAATGGCGGCGGCTGGCGACTACGGTAAAGGTCTGCCCTTCGCCAGGCTGTGTGCGCACTGCGATCGGCTGGATGTGACCGACGCCATCGCTGCGCCAGGCACCCAGCCCGGCACCGCCGAAGTAGCAGCGGTTATTGGTGGGCATCGACACCACACCGAACACCACGCGACCGTGCTCAATCAGCGCGACGTTGACGGTGAACTCCTCACTGCCGGAGATAAACTCCTTGGTACCATCCAGCGGATCGACCAGCCACCAGCGCTCCCATTTCGCTCGCTCGCTGAACGGGATGTCGGCGTCTTCTTCAGAGAGCACATGAATGCTCCGATCAAGCGCCTGCAAGCCCTCGACCAAAACCTGGTGGGCTGCCAGGTCGGCGGCGGTCACCGGCGAGTCGTCGGTCTTGGTGGTGACGGTGACATTGGCTCGCCAGAACGGCAGGATCACCTCGCCCGCCAGGCGGACCAGTTCAATCACCGGGGCGAGCAGCGGATGTGGCAGGTTTTGTAACGAATCGGTCATGGCTGGAACAATCCACGCTGGGTTAGCAGGTCACGGGTCAGGTACAGCGCCGCAAGCGCCCTGCCTTCACTGAACTGGGCATTCTGCGCAAGGCTCGACAGCTCGCGCAGGTTGATCCGGTCGACCCGGATTGGCTCGGGCTCGTCGCCTTCCAGCCGCTCTTCATAAAGGTCTGTGGCGAGGACCACCTGAATTTTCTGGCTCATGTAACCGGGGGACAGCGACAGTTCAGTCAACAATTCCAGTTGCCGGGCACCGAAACCGGCTTCTTCCTTGAGTTCGCGGTTGGCGGCCGCCAGCACGTCTTCGCCGGGCTCGATCAGCCCCTTGGGCAGGGACAGCTCGTAGGCATCGGTGCCGCCGCAATATTCTTCGATCAACACCGCGTGGTCGGCATCGAGCATGGCCACGATCATCACCGCCCCGGGGCCCGTACCTTTGCTGGCCAGACGCTCATAGGTCCGCTCGACGCCATTGGCAAAGCGCAATTGCAGCTCTTCAACGCGGAACAGACGACTACTGGCGACGATTGCGCGGGCAAGTACGGTAGGTTTCTGACGCATGACAGGCTCCTTTACATGAACGAGGTACTATACCGAGCTTTTCCCGATGTCTGTGTCGGATATGCTTACCCGCTCTCAACCCCTGACGAGGCCTTAATGCTTTCCATGCCCTGGAGCGAAATCGATACCGTCCTGCTGGATATGGACGGCACGTTGCTCGACCTGCATTACGACGAACACTTCTGGATGCAGCACCTGCCGCAGCGCTACGCCGAACTGCACGGCGTCAGTTTCGCCATGGCCTGGCTGGAGTTAAAGCCGCTGTTCGAAAACAACGCGGGCACGCTCAATTGGTACTGCCTGGATTTCTGGAGCGCCGAGCTTAAACTGTCGGTTCGCGACCTGAAACGCGAAATTGCGCACATGATTGCACTGCGCCCGGACGCCGAGACCTTTCTCGCCGCCATCAAGCAAGCGGGCAAACGGGTGATCATGATCACCAACGCGCACCGCGATTCGTTGTCGCTGAAGATGGAGCGAATCGAGCTGGCGCCTTATTTCGAGCGCCTGATCAGCTCTCACGATTACGGCTTCCCCAAAGAGAGCCAGCATTTCTGGGACGCCTTGAAGGCCGACACCGCGTTTGACCCGGCACGCAGCCTGTTTATCGACGACACCTTGCCGATCCTGCGCAGCGCCCGCCACTTTGGTGTAGCCCATTTGCTGGCCGTCAGCCAGCCCAACAGCCAGAAAGGCCCGAAAGACACCGAAGAGTTCGCTGCGGTGGACGATTATCGGGAGCTGATCAAGGGCGTGCTCCATCCTTCAGCCTGAACGCGTAGAATCGGCTGTCTGGACGGCCCAGCGGAGTGAATATGGACATCAAGCAACTTAAGTTTCTGATCGCCCTTGATGAAACGAGGCACTTCGGCCATGCGGCTGCGCGTTGCAATATCACCCAGCCCACCTTGTCGATGCGTCTGCGCAATCTGGAAGAAGAGCTCGGTTTGCCCCTGGTCAATCGGGGCCAGCGTTTTGAAGGCTTCACTGCGCCAGGCGAACGCGTGTTGGCCTGGGCACGCACGGTACTGGCAGCCTACGACGGCCTGCAGGCTGAAGCGGCTGCCTGCCGGGGGCACTTGGTCGGCACACTGCGCTTGGGTGTAGTGCCGCTGTCGAGCTTCGATCCGCTGCCATTGCTGCACCGGCTGCACCAGATGCACCCCAACCTGCGCTTCGAGCTGTCGTCACTGAGTTCCGAGCAGGTGCTGGAACAACTGGCGAGCAATCGTATCGATCTGGGCGTTTCATACCTGGAACGGCTGGACACCGAACGCTTCGACTCGCTGACCCTGGACGACACGCGCATGGGGCTGCTGTATGACCGTCGGCACTTTACCTTTGGTGACGAACCGTTGAGCTGGGCCGATCTGGTCGAATTGCCGCTGGGCACTCTGACCAGCGGCATGCATTTTCGCCAATCGATCGATCACAACTTCCACAGCCGTGGCCTTCAGCCCAATCCATTGATCCAGACCGATGCCGTTCATCAGTTGCTGCAGGCCGTCCATGGCGGTTTTTGCTGCGCGATCATGCCGCTGGATGGCGGCCTGGAAACGCTCACCGAGCATTTGCGCCTGCACCCGATCGCCGACGCCCGTACGCTGGCCCGGCTGGGGTTGATCATGCGCCGCAGTGCACCGCGCTCGGCACTGGCTGAAGCCTGCTTTGCACTGGTAGCAGAAATGCCGCGCTAGAGCGTTGATCGACGTCATCTATCGGCACATCAGCACTAGCGATTAGACGATTTACCAGAACGGGCCTAGTCTTGCAGATGTCATTCTGCCGGTATTTCAGCCCATGCCCGTTACGCGCAAGGTCAGCTCGGCGTCCTTTGCTACGCCAGCCCCCGAAGCAAGCCAGTCTTACAGCTACTCGAACCTCGAGGGCACGGACTCTGCACGTAACGAACTTGCCGAAGAAGTGGCACTGGCGATTGCCTACAACGGCATCAGCCAGGCAGTCATGCTGGTCAGCCCCACCGATCTGGAAGACTTTATCGTCGGTTTCAGCCTGGGCAGCGGCATCATTGCCTCGCACGACGAAATCTACGACTTCAAAATCAGCGGTTGCGGCTCGGCGATGCAGGCCGAAGTCGAAATCGCCAGCCGTGCCTTCTGGGAACTCAAGCAACAGCGTCGGCAACTGGCAGGCACCAGCGGTTGCGGGCTCTGTGGCGTTGAAGCGGTAGAGCAGGCTCTGCCAGAACTGAACGTGCTGCCCGGCGCACCCTTGCCGCCGATTGAGTGGCTGGAAGGCCTGCGTCAGCGCATCGGTGAGTTCCAGCCGCTTGGCCGCCATTGTGGCGCAGTGCATGCTGCGGTGTTCATGGACGGTAACGGCCAGCTGTTGCTGGGACGTGAAGACATTGGCCGCCACAACGCGCTGGACAAGCTGATCGGCGCATTGATCCGTCAGGACATCCCCTTGGCAGGCGGCGTCGCCATCGTGACCAGCCGCTGCAGCCTGGAACTGATTCAGAAAGTATTGCGCGCCGGCATCCAGACCCTGGTCAGCCTGTCGTCGCCCACCGGTCTGGCCCTGCAATGGGCCCGCCGCCACAACCTCAATTTAATTCACCTGCCGCAGCACAGTGCGCCGCGGGTCTATAGCCCTGCGATGGAGATTCAAGCGTGAGCACTCATCATCAAGCCGACAAGACACCTATCCCCCGCTACAAGCCATACAAAGGTGCGGCAGGCGGCTGGGGCGCACTGATCAGCGTGACGCAACACTGGCTGGGCAGTGACAACGCGCTGAAGAACCTGCGCATGATGCTCAAGACCAACCAGAATGGCGGCTTCGACTGCCCTGGCTGCGCGTGGGGCGATTCGCCGGAAAGCGGCATGGTCAAGTTCTGCGAGAACGGCGCCAAGGCGGTCAACTGGGAAGCCACCAAACGCCGTGTCGATCCGGCCTTCTTCGCCCGCTACAGCGTCAGTGCATTGCTGGAGCAGAGCGACTACTGGCTTGAGTATCAGGGCCGCCTGACCGAGCCTCTGGCCTACGATGCCGAAACCGACCGTTACAAGCCGATCAGCTGGGACAACGCATTCGCGCTGATCGCCAAGCACCTGAAGAACCTGCCCAGCCCGAACATGGCCGAGTTCTACACCTCGGGTCGCGCCAGCAACGAAGCGGCGTACCTGTATCAGTTGTTCGTGCGCGCCTATGGCACCAACAACTTCCCGGACTGCTCGAACATGTGCCACGAAGCCAGTGGTGTAGCGCTGTCGCAAAGCGTCGGCGTGGGCAAGGGCACCGTGACGTTCGAAGACTTCGAACACGCCGACGCCATCTTCGTCCTCGGCCAGAACCCCGGCACCAACCACCCGCGCATGCTGGAACCTCTGCGTGAAGCGGTACAACGCGGCGCGCAGGTGGTGTGCGTCAACCCGTTGAAAGAGCGTGGTCTGGAGCGTTTCCAGCACCCTCAGCACCCGGTCGAAATGCTCACCAACGGTGACCGTCCGACCAACACCGCCTACTTCCGCCCTGCCCTGGGCGGCGACATGGCGCTGTTGCGCGGCATGGCCAAGTTCCTGCTGCAATGGGAGCGTGATGCACAGCTGGCGAATGAGCCGTCGGTCTTTGATCACGCGTTCCTCAACGAACACACCGAAGGCGTGCTTGAATACCTGGCCGCCATCGATGACACGTCCTGGGACGAGATTGTCGAGCAGTCCGGCCTGCCGCTTACTGACATCGAACAGTCAGCACGCATGTACGCCAAGGGCAAGAACGTCATCATGTGCTGGGCAATGGGTATCACCCAGCACCGCCATTCGGTTGCGACCATTCAGGAAATCGCCAACCTGATGCTGCTGCGCGGCAACATTGGCCGTCCAGGCGCAGGCCTGTGCCCGGTGCGCGGTCACAGTAACGTGCAGGGTGACCGCACCATGGGCATCAACGAGCGCCCACCGGTGTTCCTGCTCGATGCTCTGGAAAAACGCTTCCAGTTCAAAGTGCCCCGCGAAAATGGCCACAACGTGGTCGAAGCCATTCACGCCATGGCCGAAGGTCGCGCCAAGGTGTTCATCGCGCTGGGCGGCAACTTCGCCCAGGCAACACCGGACAGCCATCGCACTGCAGAAGCCCTCAGCAACTGCGACCTGACCGTGCAGATCAGCACCAAACTGAACCGCAGCCACCTGTTCCACGGCAAGGACGCGCTGATCCTGCCGTGCTTCGGCCGTACCGACATCGACATCCAGGCCAACGGCCCACAAGCCGTGACCGTGGAAGATTCGTTCAGCATGGTCCACGCGTCCAACGGACAGTTGAAGCCGTCGTCGAAGCAGATGCGTTCCGAGCCTGCGATCATCGCCGGTATCGCCAACGCAACACTGGGCAAGGCACCTGTGGACTGGTTGTGGCTGGTCGAAGACTACGACCGCATTCGCGACCTGATCGCCGACACCATCCCCGGTTTCAAGGACTTCAACGAGCGCGTAAAACATCCGGGTGGCTTCTACTTGGGCAACGCCGCCGGTGCACGCCGCTGGAACACAGTCTCGACGCGCGCCAACTTCAAATCCAACGCGTTGCCGCTGAGCCTGATCCATGAAGACATCAGCTCGACCGGGCAGATTCCGGACCTGATCATGCAATCGATGCGCTCGCACGATCAGTACAACACCACTATCTATGGCCTGGACGACCGTTATCGCGGTGTCAAAGGCCAGCGTGATGTGCTGTTCGTCAACGAAGCCGACATCATTCGTCTGGGCTTTCAGCCGGGTCAGAAAGCTGACGTGATCTCAATCTGGAGCGACAACCGCGAGCGCCGCGTCAAAGGCTTCACCCTGCTGGCGTTCGACATTCCGGCCGGTCAGGCTGCGGCCTACTACCCAGAGGTCAACCCGCTGGTACCGCTGGAAAGCGTTGGCGATGGCAGCAGCACGCCGACGTCGAAGTTCGTGGCCATTCGTCTCGAGCGATCGGCAGAGTCGGCCCGCATCATCTGACGTTCATAAATGACGACCACAAAAAAGGCCCGTTTCGCTGGAAACGGGCCTTTCACAAGTATCCTCAGACCCTCTTTTCCGACTTAAGTTCCTTAGCCAAAACAATAACTTAGCAGTTTGTGTGGCAATCGTGTTACTCGTCGGAATTGCATTGCTACATTCTTCACTTGACACCAAGATCGCGCCGTCATCCCTATGAGATTCCATACATGAAGTATTCCTCGATACTGTTGTTGTCTCTTGCCTTGATCAGCGGTGCAGCCTCTGCAGGAAACCTCGAATCAGGCGCAGGCGGAGCATTGGGTGGGGTACTCGGCTCGGTCGTCGGTCAACAGCTCGGCGGCAGCACCGGTTCAGCGATTGGCGCTGGCCTGGGTGGCGCAGCCGGCGGTGCGGTCGGTGCAGACCGTCGCAACCGTACAGAAGCAGCCATTGGCGGCGGTCTGGGCGCAGCAGGCGGTAACGTTGTAGGCCGCAGCGTTGGCGGCAGCACCGGCAGCCTGATCGGCTCGGCGGTAGGCGGCGGCGGTGGTGCCGCACTCGGCAACTACATGGGCAACGAAAGCCGCAGCGATGATCGTCGTTATCGCGGTGGCCGTGATGATCGCCGCTACTATCGCGATCATGACCGTCGTCCGAAGCACCACGGCCATCGTCGTCATCGCGACTGATACAGCCGTTATTTACTGATGAATCAAAACCGGCCGCTCTTGAGCGGCCGGTTTTGTTTTAGAGCATCGCCTGCACCCATGCCCTCACCTGCGCATACGGATAATCCTCCAGCAAGGCAAAACCGCTGGTGGCGCGAGCCTTGAGTTTGGTGAACAAAGGCACGCTGATGCCGCACAAAAAGCGCGTCAGGCATTCGGCGCTGGGTGGCTGGCCAGTGAAGTCCTGGTGCTTGTGGATAAAATCACCGCACACCTGCTGAAAGTCCCGGTTATCCAGAGGTTCCAGCGCAGGTGGCTGTGGAAGATGGGCGATCTGGCCGTGACAGACCGAGCAATGGCCGCATTGCTCGGGCGCGTTGTAATCGCCGAAGTAGCGTGCCAACCGATGAGTCAGGCACTGATCACTGGAGAACACCTCAAGCATTGCATGAATGCGCGCAACTTCAGTGGCCTCGTGGTGGGCGAAATAATCGTGCAGCTCGACGCTCAGCGCCTGCGGGTCAAAGTCACTGCGCAACACGCTGTAGACCTCGGTCATCTGCTTGCTTTCCAGCTCGATCCAGCCCTTTTCCTGAAAGTAATCCAGCGCCTTGACCACCCGCCCACGCTCGGCACCGTATTGCTGGTACATCGCGTCGAAGTTGACCGTGGCCCAGGTACGCGCCCGGCTGGACGTATCGATCAACGCTTGAACGAATTCGCGCCGCTCACCCTCGAAACGCGCCATCAGGTCGTGCGGCTGAAGCAGAAACTTGAAGCGGTACTCGGCGAAGTAAGCGTAGCGCGGTGCGATGATCCCGCGCAGTTCCAGCTGCACCAGCAGGGTCTTCAACGGTAGCTGACGGATATTGCTGAGATCAGCCAGCGGCCCGAGCAGAAACTCCCACTGCCCGTCATGGCGTGCATCGAGCAAATCCTCCAGCACACGGGCAATCCCCTCGCGCTCCGGCGTGTCGCCATACACAAAATTTTCCAGCACATTGAGGCTGTCGCGGTTGGCCAGCACCAGACAATCCGAGGCACCACCATCGCGCCCTGCCCGGCCGATTTCCTGGCTGTAGTTCTCGATGGATTTGGGCAGGTCGAAATGCACCACATCACGGATGTCGCTTTTGTCGATGCCCATTCCGAACGCAATGGTCGCCACGATGCAGTTCAGGCTGCCGCCCATGAAACGCTTCTGAATCGACTCGCGCTGATCATTAGGCAGCCCGGCATGGTAAGCACTGGCGGGTAGACCATTCTGCTCAAGGTGCACCGCGACATGCTCGGCGGTCTTTTGCAGCGTCACGTAAACGATTGTCGGTTGGCCGCGCCGCTCATTGAGCCACTCGACCAGCAGCCGCCTTTTGTCACGCCCGCTGACCGGCTTGACCCACAGGTGCAGGTTGGCGCGGTAGAAGCCGGTGGTGATGACATCCTCGGGGGCAATGGCGAATTTGTCCTGCATGTCGTTAATGACCTGCGGTGTCGCGGTCGCGGTCAGCAGCAGTGCCTGAGGGATGTTGAATTCGCGCTGGTAGTCCGGCAGCTTCAGATAATCAGGCCGAAAGTTATGCCCCCACTCCGAAATACAGTGCGCCTCGTCGACCACCAGCAAGGAAATCGGCACCTGGGCGATGAAGTTGCGGAAACGCTCGTTCTTGAGGCGCTCGACCGAGATCATCAGGATCTTCAGCTCTCCGGAACGCGCGCGAGCCATGACGTCGGCGACATCATCGCGGCTTTGTGCCGAATCAATGCTTGCTGCGGCAATGCCGTTGCGGTGCAAAAAGGCAAGCTGATCCTGGATCAGCGCCAGCAACGGCGAAACCACCAGCGTCAGATTGGGCAGCAGTAGCGCAGGCAATTGGTAACATAGCGACTTGCCTGAGCCCGTCGGGTAAATTGCCGCAGCCGAGCGTCCGGCCAGCACGGCGCTGATCGCTGCCTCCTGGCCTGGCCGGAACTGCGTGTAACCAAAAACCTGCTCAAGACGCTGGTGCATTCGCGGTTAATCCATCAGTCAAACAAAACGGTCCCAACCTTAGCGCGACAGGCCAAATGCATACACCACCAAAGCGTTACAGAAACACGGCGCGTGGCCGATAACGTTGAGATTTCATGCCTGCTGCGTCAGCAGGCGCGGCGCTCACCTTCATACCGCTTGATCTGGAGCAGGAATGGATTCCACACAGCAACCCGAAGACGACGGGATCATCCGCATTCAGCGCCTTGTGCCGGGCCAGGTCGATGTCGTTCTGGGCGCGCATCCAAGCCGTAAACTTAGCGCTCGACCGGGCAAGTCGCGGCCCTACCGGTTATGGCTGGCAGGCCTTATCGTTGCGCTTTGCCTGGCCGGGCTGGTCGTGTCTCATGGGCGAAGCCCAAAGGTGGCACTGGCACCACCTGTCGAGCGACCTGCACCTGAACCAGAGACCACCATGATCGACAGCGAACCGACAATGGTGGCAAGCCCCGCACCCGCGCCGTCGATCCGTGCGCCTGACCTGTTACCTGTCGCCGCAACCCGGGAAGAGCCAGCCGCCGTGCAGCCGCTGGATAACTGCATGAAAAGCGGCAATGTCATCGATGAGAGCGTATTGAACTGTCGCTTTGGCCAGGTTCCTCGACCCGCTCAGGCAGAACCGGCGAAAGGCATGGTGTCCGCAGACTACATGGCTGACTTCAAAGCCAACGCTGCTCGCAACCCCAATCGCTCGGCCCGGCCCTACAGCGTCGCGACGGCCTCCATCCGTGAATGGGACGGCAGAAACCGCTATCGGGCGCAGTGGCGGGTTTACGGCAACAGCATCGACGGCGACAGCGTCTGCGAAAACTTCGCCGTTCGCTCATTCGAACGGCGCGAGTGTCGCAAGGCTGCGCAGGTCAACTTCAAGGAGGAATGCCGGGAGTGGACCAAACGTGCTGCCCGAAATCGCGACGAGGACAGTAAAAATGCCGAGCAGCGTTATTGTGAAGTGGCGGCGACTTTCTCGCCTTAGCAACACATTGAACCCCTCTGGAGCAACTGTTTCGCCGCTAAAACCGGTTTTTTGATGCGTACGTTCACGGCCATCCACATACAAAACCTTACACATGTATAGCCAAAGGCTTACACGCAATAGGGAAGGTTGGCTATTTTTCACCTGCTATCAGCGCCGTAAGATTGGATCCAACAACTGGCGAACAAGGAGTTCGCCAGGATCAGGGACGATCGACCATCGCCGGGAAGGAAGCCGACAGGGAGTTGGAATGGTCTTGGTACAAACCCGCTTCGGCGGGTTTTTTATTGCCGGCGATTTTTGCTGTCGGCGAACCTGCAGATGCAAAATCTTTCCTGACGCCAGAATTCCTGCCCCTCACCCCGCTGTTCGAGCATGAACACGTGAGGTATAGCGTAAGGCTTACACGCGGCGGGGGAATTTGGCTATTTCCGAACCTGCACGCGGCGCATAAGATTGGATCCATCAAGTGGTGAACAGGGAGTTCACCAGGATCAAGGATGATCGACCATCGCCTGGGAGGCGTCCGACAGGAAGTCGGGATGGTCTTGGAAAAACCCGCTTCGGCGGGTTTTTTATTTGCTGCAAGAAAATCCGGGGACGTTTATCAGCAAGCACCTTCCTCCTTGCTCTCGGCAAGAATCGGTGTGCGTTTCACTCACTCTCCTGTTGCCACCTGAACCACTCGTGGTGCCATCATCCCTCATCCGAGAAATATCCGCTCACAAGACGGCATCGTGATTTTATCGTCTTGAAGACGCAAACAGCGGGCAAATAAGTTCATCTTTTTAAGCTTAATTGCGTTCGAAATCGGATCCAGATAACGCTCCAAAGCCCTTATAAATCAAGGCTTACGGCAATATTACTGCTGTAATATTAACCAGTAGTGGCTCATAGCATTCATTGCTTACTGTAACAAAACCGAGAAAATATCCACCGTCTGTAGGAACTTTCCTACTGAAAATAGTGCCATAGACCACACTGCTGGCTAGACGACATCTATATGCCAGCACCAAATCCTTCCTCATAGTGGCGGTGCGTTTTGCTTTACGCACATGGCAAAACCACTTGATGAGCAGGTGTGCAGTCGAGAAATTCGCAACTCTTCCCCGTCCCCGGTCTGATCCGGGAAGCGGTCGTGAAGGGTTCAAGGACGATGTACCGATGACTCAGACGTTCGATATAGAAGCATTGATCAAGCTGCGCAAGCAGACGCGCGCTATTTCCGACGCGCTCAAGGTGCAGGCGTCCGACTACCTGTCGACCCTCGCGTTGCTGATACGCCCGCAGACATTCTTCGGTGAATACCTGCAGGGCGCGCAACGCAGCAGCGGTCGGGAGACTCAGCACCATTTCAAGGAGCTTAAAGAGCTCTATGACCGCATTGCATCGGCAGAGCCGTTCAAGCTGGTCAATGAACTGGAAGTGCCGCTGAACCTGATCAGTACGACGCCCGAGCTGTTCCCGCTCGAATACGACATGGTGCTGTCACAAAGCGGGCAGACCATACGCATCACCAGCCCGGTGCGCTGGGTGGTGGGCTTCAACTCCTTCGATCTGGCGCAGTTTCGCAAGGTCATCAAGGACCCTAATCGCAGTAGCGCCGAGCTGTATCGCTACGTTGTGCATTATCTGGTCCTGTTCTATTGCCTGAGCAAGTCACCGGGCATGAGCCGCCTGTTCGAAGGGTTGCGCTTCCCGGTCAGTTTCGAGCGCTTGAAAGACTTCGGCGATCTGCCGTTCTGCGTGATCAGCTCACCGGTGCGCTCCGAGCTGCCGGATGAGTCGGTCATTCGCAACAGCACGCAGATCGCAGGCAATACCAGCTTCGAAGAGTTGGTCGGGCACGAAAACATTCTGGAAATGAACGATGAAATTCGTCAGCGCCTTTTGCTGACGATTGAAGGACCTTAATCGCGCCCGGCCTGCCCAGGCCCGGTACGCAAACGACTTGCAGCGAGTTGCTCGCACAGGAGATGACGATGGCGAAAGAAGGAAAGTACCCAGCACAAACTTGACTGCGTTCGCGCGCCTCGGGTCCATATCACTTACGACGTTGATATCGGCGACGCTCAGGAAAAGAAAGAGCTGCCATTCGTTGTAGGCGTTCTCGGCGATTTCTCCGGCAACCCCCTGGAGCCGCTGCCCAAGCTCAAGGATCGCAAGTTCATCTTCATCGATCGCGACAACTTCAACGGCGTCCTTAAAGGCATCAAGCCGCGCCTGGCGTATCGCGTCGACAACACCCTGGCCAAGAACGGTACTCAGCTTGGCGTCGAATTGAACTTCAATGCCCTGGAAGACTTCGAGCCGCAGAACGTCGTGCGTCAGGTCGAGCCGCTGCGCAAGCTGCTGGAAGTGCGCAACAAGCTGGCTGACCTGCGTAACAAGATGGGTGGCAACGACAAGCTTGAAGAACTGCTGATGGACGTGTTGCAGAACACTGAAAAGCTGAAAACCCTGGGCAAGGAGTTCGGCCGTGAAGCCGCCGTTCCTGCCACCGACAGCAAAGAGTAAGGAGGAGCCTGACGATGACCGATAAGCAACCCGTGACTCAGCAGGACAGCGCTCTGGTTGAAGTTGAAAACTTCGCCCCGCAATCCTCCCTGCTCGACAGCATCATTTCCGAAAGCCGCGTTGCGCGCTCAGAGACCGAGCGCACCCGTACCCGCGATCTGATCGGCGAACTGGTGGCCCAGGTACTTGAAGGCGAAATGACGCCAAGCAAGGACCTGATCGCCGTGCTCGACGCGCGCATCGCCGAGATCGATTCGATGCTCTCCGAGCAGATGAACGAAATCATGCACGCCCGTGAATTCCAGCAACTGGAAGCGTCCTGGCGCGGCCTGAAATATCAGGTTGACCAGACCGAGACCAGCACCACGCTGAAGATTCACCTGCTCAATGCGTCGTAAAAAGACCTCGTGCGTGACCTCAAGGCCTCGTCCGAATTCGACCAGAGCGCACTGTTCAAGAAGATCTACGAAGAAGAGTACGGCACCTTCGGTGGTGCACCGTTCGGTATGTTGCTGGGTGACTACGAGTTCAACCGCAGCCCGGAAGACATGTACCTGCTCGAGGAGATCTCCCACGTTGCAGCCGCCGCCCACGCGCCGTTCATTTCCGCGGCATCGGCTGAGTTGTTCGGTTGGGACTCGTTCACCGACATGGCCGACCCTCGCGACCTGGCGAAGATCTTCGATACGGTCGAATACGCCAAGTGGAAGTCGTTCCGCGCCTCTGAAGACTCCCGCTATGTCGGCCTGACTCTGCCGCACGTGCTGGGTCGCCTGCCATATGGCCCGGATACCACGCCAGTCGAAGAATTCAACTTTGTCGAAAGCGTCGACGGCCGTGACCACAACAAGTACTTGTGGATGAACGCTGCCTACGCACTGGGCACCCGAGTGACCGATGCGTTCTCCCGCTACGGCTGGTGTGTGGCGATCCGCGGCGTGGAAGGCGGCGGTCTGGTCGAAGGCCTGCCGACCCACACCTTCAAGACCGATGACGGCGAAATCGCGCTGAAATGCCCGACTGAAATTGCCATCACCGACCGTCGCGAAAAAGAGCTGTCGGACCTGGGGTTCATTCCTCTGGTGCACTGCAAAGGCACCGACTACGCCGCATTCTTCGGCACTCAGTCGACCCAGAAGCAGAAGCAGTACAACACCGACATTGCCAACGCCAACGCTCGTCTTTCGGCGCAACTGCAATACATCTTCGCGACCTCGCGTATCGCTCACTACATGAAAGCGATCATGCGCGACAAGATCGGCAGTTTCGCATCGCGCAAGGATGTCGAGTTGTGCCTCAACAAGTGGCTGTCCAGCTACGTGTTGCTGGATGACACCGCCAGTCAGGAAGCCAAGGCCAAGTTCCCGTTGCGCGAAGCGCGTGCCGAAGTGTTTGAAGTGCCTGGCAAGCCTGGTGTCTACAAGGCCGTGACTTACCTGCGTCCGCATTACCAACTGGATGAACTGACAGCATCGTTGCGTCTGGTCGCCGAATTGCCGCAATCGACTCGCGGCTGATCCATCACTTAGCCAGGGAGGCAACATGAGTAGTCAACACAAGCTGTTGCCTTCATTGCTGGATCGGTTGCTCGACGATCGTCCGCATCAGTCCGTGGAATCGTCATCGCAACGGTTGAGTTCGCTGGCCGATTACAAGGCCAGCATCGTTCGTGACCTGGAGATTCTGGTGAACACTCGCCAGTCTCTGGTCGCTAACGAGCTGGAGGGTTTCGCCAATCTGAGCGGCACCATCCTCGATTACGGTATGCCCGACTTCACCAGTAGAAGCGTGCTCGACCCACAGGACCGTCTTTTGATTCAGCGCCAACTGGAGAAGGCAATTTCTGTCGGTGACCGACGTTTCCGCAGCGTGAAAGTCCAGTTGCTTGCACAACAGACCGGCCAGCGCATGCTGACTTTTCGTGTGGACGCAGTACTGCGTCTGCAGGACATTTCGCGTCAGGTTTCCTTTGACGCCGTGCTGCAGGTCAACACTCAGGAATACAAAGTGCAGAACCTCAACTGATGCTCGACGATCTGCTGCCCTATTACGAGAAGGAACTCTCGCACCTGCGCTTTCTGGGCCAGGAATTTGCCGCTCAATATCCGAAGATCGCTTCGCGATTACTGATTGAGGGCGACAACTGCGAAGACCCGCACACCGAGCGCCTTATCGAGGCGTTCTCGTTCCTGTCGGCGCGCGTACACAAGAAACTCGACGATGAGTTTCCTGAAATCGTCGAGTCGTTTCTGGAGGTGCTGTACCCGCACTACCTGCGCCCTACCCCTTCGATGTCCATCGTCGAGTTCAACATGGGCAAGCAGGAAAAGGTCACCGAATCCTATCGCGTAGCCCGGCACACCGAGCTGCATGCCACACCTATAGACGGAATAGTATGCAAGTTTCGTACGTGCTACCCGGTCGAACTGTGGCCAGTGGCAGTGCAAAGTGCTTCGTTCATTGAAATGGAGCGTTCGGCGTTCAACGGCCACAGTGCAGACCTGATTGCGCGCTTGCGCATCGGCCTGGGTGCGACCTCCGACGTCCTGTTCGGCAAGATGGAACTGGACCGACTGCGCTTTTTCCTTGATGGCGAAAGCACGCTGATGCATCAACTGTATGAGCTGCTGTTCAACAACCTGGCCAAAGCGACCCTGTCGTTCGAAGACGAAGGGCGCATTCGTGAAGTGGTACTGCCCGCCGACGCCCTGAAGTCTGTCGGTTATGGTCTGGATGAAGGGCTGGTGGATTACTCGGAGCGTTCGTTTCTGGGTTACCGCTTGCTGCACGAATACTTCACCTTCCCTGACAAGTTCATGTTCTTCGACCTGTCAGGCTTTGCCCGTATTCTGGCTGGCAAAGAAATCGCCAAAGTGGAAATCAATTTCTACTTTTCCGACTACGACCTGACGGATCGTCTGGCACGTCTGACCCAGAACATCGGCCGTAACAATTTCAAGCTCAACTGCACGCCCATCATCAACCTGTTCCGCCAGCAGGCCGAGCCGATCAAGCTGACCCACGTCCAGCATGAATACGCGGTGACACCGGATGTTCGCCTGCAAAGCTCTGCCGAAGTGGTCTCTATCGATCGCGTGCGGCGGGTGAAGAAGGTCAATGGCAACGATCAGGTCGGCACCTACCATCCGTTCTTTGAACCACGCGGCGATCAAGGCCCCGGTCAGAGCTTCTGGATCGCCCGGCGACGTCCGACGCAGAGCCGACGAAGCGATGGCTCGAACATGTTCATCCGCGTCGTGGATCGGGATCTGGAACTGATTGATTCCAACAACGACACACTCAGTATCCGCCTGACGTGCAGCAATCGCGATTTACCACTGATGCTGCCTTTTGGCGGCGAGCGCGGGGACTTCAACATTCCCTCCAATTCGGTGATCAAGGATATCCGCTGCCTGCGCAAACCGACGGCGACGGTGCGCGTGCCGCTGGGCAACGGCGTGATCTGGCGGCTCATCTCGCACCTGTCGCTGAACCACATGTCGCTGGTTTCGAAGGGTCGCGAAGTGCTGCTGGAACTGCTGTCGCTTTACAACTACCGCAACGTGTCGGCGATTCGCAAACAGATCAACGGGATCGTATCGGTGACCAGCGAACCGGTTGTGGCGCGCATCGGGCATCCGCGCCCCAACTTTGTACGCGGCGTCGGCATCACGCTGAAATTCGATGAAAGCCAGTACACCGGCAGCGGCGTGTTCCTGTTCGGCATGGTGCTGGACCACTTCTTTGGTCAGTACTGCTCGATGAACAGCTTTACCCAATTAACCCTTCGCACCGTGCAGCGCGAAAAGAGAGTGGTCCAATGGCCCCCGCGAACAGGCGATCAACCCCTGGTCTGATTGACCAGGCAAGGGCTGAGCCGCACCGATTCGAATTTTTTCAGTTGGTGCGTTTGCTTCGCCTGCATTACAGCAGGAATGGGCGCATGGACCTGGAAACCAGGCCGCATGAGGACCCTCTGCGCTTTCGTTCGCAGCTGTCGCTGAACTTTCCGGCCAGTGAAGTCAGCGACCTGCAGTTCGAACGCGAAGGCAAGCTCTCGGCGGCCGGTTTGCCGCTGTCCGAGGTGCAGGTCACGTTCATGGGCCTGGTCGGCCCTTCAGGCGTGCTGCCGCGCCCGTACACCGAGCTGCTCATCGATCGGCATATTCAGTACCGAGACGACGCTGCGCATGCGTTTCTGGATATTTTTTCGCATCGCATGACCACGCTGTTTTACGAGGCCTGGCAGAAGTACAAGTTTTACATCGAGTACGAGCGTAACGGCACGTCGAACTTTGATCGTTATTTGCTCAACCTGGTGGGTTTCGGCCCCGAAGCCTTGAAGCAAAAGTTCGACAAGGGCGAGTCGCCATTGCGTCGCGAACTGTTCAGCTACTTCTCGGGGATGTTCGCCCAGAAGCCGCGCAACGCCCTGAACCTTGAAGTCATGCTGAGTTTTTATTTCTCGCTGCCGTTCAAGATCCAGCAGTTCGCCGGGCGCTGGCTGAAGCTCGACAGCAGCCAGTGCACGCAGCTGGGCCGCAAGAACGCCGTGCTGGGGCAAAGCGCCGTGGCTGGCAATCGCGTCTGGGATTACCAGTCGTGCGTGCGTATCGAAATGGGGCCTCTGGAACTGGCTGACTACCAGCGCTTTCAGCCGGGCACCGAGGATTACCAGAAGCTTGTTGAACTGGTGCGTTTTTACATCGGCGCCGAACTGGACTTCCAGATTGCGCCGAAGCTCAAGCGCGAAGCTGTACCCGTGGCCCGCCTGGGTCGCCAAGGCAATGTATCGCTGGGCTGGCTTGGCTGGCTCAAACGCCCCGGTGTCGACGTGGAGCCCTCCCGTTGCGCTGTTTTCCATATTCCTTTTGATGGGGTCTCCCTGTGAACCTGAAGTCCCTGTTCGCCAAGCTGAACGAAACGAGCCGCACTGCCACTGAAAGCGCTGCTGCGCTGTGCCTGTCGGAGAACCACTACGACGTTGAAGTCGAGCACTTGCTGCTGCAATTGCTCGACAACAACGATAACGACCTGCCGGTGATCCTGCGCCACTACGATGTGGTGCCTGATCGCCTGCAAGCACAGTTGGTCACCGCGCTGGGGACGTTCAAGAAAGGCAACACACGGACGCCTGCGCTCTCGCCGCACATCACGCGCATGATCGAGCAGGCCTGGGTACTGGCGTCGATCGAATTCGGTCAGTCGCAGATCCGCACCGGCCACCTGATTCAGGCCTTGCTGGATGACGATGCCCTGCGCCGCGTGGTCATCGATTCGGCGCCGGAACTGGAGAAAATCAACGCTGACGACCTGCGCCTGAATATGAGCGCGCTGGTCGAAGGCAGCCCGGAGACCAAACTGAGCAAGCCTCTGGCCAACGCCGACGCAAGCACGGGCGCAACCACCAAGGGCAACGGCAAGACCCCTGCCCTGGACCAGTACACCGTCAACCTGACCCAGAGCGCCCGCGATGGTCGTATCGATCCGGTACTGGGACGCGAGTTCGAAGTGCGGCAGATGGTCGACATCCTGACCCGCCGCCGTCAGAACAACCCGATCCTGACTGGTGAAGCGGGTGTGGGTAAAACAGCCGTGGTGGAAGGTCTGGCGCTGCGCATCGTGCAGGGCGACGTGCCTTCGGTGCTCAAGGGCGTCGCCATTCACACCCTGGATCTGGGCCTGTTGCAGGCCGGTGCAGGGGTCAAAGGCGAGTTCGAAAACCGCCTCAAGTCGGTCATCGAAGAAACCAAGCGCAGCCTGCACCCGATCATTCTGTTCATCGACGAAGCCCACACGTTGATCGGCTCGGGTGGCCAGGCCGGGCAGAACGACGCAGCGAACCTGCTCAAGCCTGCCTTGGCGCGTGGCGAGCTGCGCACAATCGCCGCCACCACATGGGCAGAATACAAAAAGTATTTCGAAAAAGACGCAGCATTGGCTCGTCGTTTCCAGGTCGTGAAAGTCGAAGAGCCTGACGAAGACAAGGCCATCCACATGCTTCGCGGGCTGCTGGCGAAGATGCAGGAGCACCACAAGGTCACGGTGATGGACGAAGCGCTGGTGCAGGCCGTACGTCTTTCCAATCGCTACATCACCGGCCGCCAACTGCCGGACAAAGCCGTCAGCGTGCTCGACACCGCTTGCGCACGCGTCGCGCTGGGCCAATCGGCACAGCCAGGCGCGCTGGAAGACTGCAAGCGCCACATCGACAACCTGAATGCAGAAATCACCGTGCTGGAGCAGGAAACCGCCAAGGGCAGCGACCACGCTCGCCGTTTGACGGCCCTGCACGAAGAGCTGAAAGCCGAACAGGAAACCCGCGAGTCGCTGGAGCAACAGTGGAAGCGCGAGCTGGAACTGGTCGAAAAGCTTGGCGCACTCAGCGTTCCGGAAGACGGCGCGCCTGATGCTGAGCAGATCGCTGCAGTGCGTGCCGAACTGGCCAGTGTGCAGGGCGAGCAACCGCTGGTCCACGCGCTGGTGGACGGCGGCACCATCGGTGAAGTGATTTCCGGCTGGACCGGTATCCCGCTGGGCAAGATGCTGCGCGACGAGATCGATACCGAACAAAGTCTGCCAGCGCTGTTGGGTGAACGCGTACTGGGGCAGGATCATGCGCTTGAAGAGATCGGCAAGCGCATCAAGATTTCCCGCGCGCGCATGGAAGACCCGAACAAGCCGATCGGTGTGTTCCTGCTGCTCGGCCCGAGCGGTGTCGGCAAGACCGAAACTGCGCTGGCGCTGGCTGACACACTGTATGGCGGCGAGCGTAACGTCATCACCATCAACATGTCCGAATACCAGGAAGCCCACACAGTCTCCAGCCTCAAAGGTTCCCCGCCGGGCTACGTCGGTTATGGCGAAGGTGGCGTGCTGACCGAAGCCGTGCGCCGCAAGCCTTACAGCGTGGTGCTGCTCGACGAGGTGGAGAAAGCCCACCCGGACGTGCTCGAGCTGTTTTTCCAGGTCTTTGACAAAGGCGTGCTGGACGATGGCGAAGGTCGCGAGATCAACTTCCGCAATACCGTGATCATTCTCACCTCCAACACCGGTACTGATCGCATCATGCAGTGGTGCCTGAACACCGAGCAGAAGCCGACCCCCGATGACATCGTGGAAGGCCTGCGCGACGAGCTGAATCAGGTGTTCAAACCGGCGTTCCTCGGTCGCTTGACCATCGTGCCGTACTACCCGGTTCAAGACGCGATTCTGGAACGCATCGTCGGCCTGAAACTGGAGCGCATCCGCAAACGTTTCGAGCGCAATCACCAGGCGGTACTGCGTTACGACGAAGCGCTGATCAAGGCCATCGCTTCGCGTTGCACGGAAGTCGACAGCGGCGCACGCAACATCGACAACATCCTGTCCAAGACCCTCATGCCGGAACTCGCCCAGCGAGTGCTGGAGCGGATGGCGCAGGACAAGCCGATTCAGAGCCTGACCATCGATCTGGGCAGCGATGGCGACTTCGCTTACACACTGACCTGATCGATCACCCCATAGGTAAGACGTGATGAATAAAAGACTTCAAGGCAATTGTTCCTCGAAGCCAGCCTTGGCAAGGTGCCTGGCTGTTCTGGCAATGATGCTGGCTCTGTCCGCCTGTGGCGTGACGGACCGTGTCGCCAAGCGCATGGATGACACCTGGGCTGGCGACATGATGTTTGGTGACAACGAAAAAGTCATCCTGACGACTGACGGCGGTAATCAGCTCAACCCCGATGAGTACGGCAAACCGCTCTCGGTGGTGGTGCGCGTTTATCAACTGGCCTCTCTGGAGCGCTTCGAGTCGATCAACGCCGACAGCCTCTGGGATGATCCGCAAAAGGCTCTGGGCAACACACTGGTTGATAGCAAGGAGCTGATTCTGTTGCCAGGCATAGGGCAGACCGATCAATGGCCGCTGAACCCCAACGCGTCCTACGTGGGCATCGCGGCGTTCTTCCGGACCGACGAAAACAGCCGCTGGAAGGTCGCGTTCGACGCCAACACGCTGCGCAAGGACGGTATCTGGTTCTCATCCGACGGTGTGCGCGTGCTGGTGGACAACAACTACATCCTCGCCGTTCGTGGCGTGGATGTGCTGAACAAGCTCAAGACTGAAGAGCAGTTCGCCAAATCCAATTCGATGCCCGAACAACCCGCCGGCAAAGGTATTACCGAGCGAGTGCAGGACGCCGCTGTCCAGCAGGTTCAGGACTCGGCCGGCAGTGCTGCGAAAAAGGCAGCGGACTCACAATTCAATTCTCTGTTGGAAGGCGCCAAATGAGTAAACAAAGCCGCGTGATGTGGTCGGAAGGCATGTTCCTTTTGCCACAACATTTCCAATATCAGGATGAGTTTCACCAGCATCAGCTTGCTGAGTCGACACTGCGTTCCACGCCTTTCCATTGGGGCGTGCAAACGCTGGAAGTCGACGTCGAGGCATTGGCCACAGGCTCGTTGCAGCTGAAGCGCCTGAAGCTGGTGTTCCCTGACGGCAGCCTTTACGACGCGCCACAGCATGACCCGCTGCCCGCCGCCCGCGACCTGAAAAACCTGACCAAAGGCGGAGAAATCAAGGTCTATGCGGCGCTCAAGCTGCCCGAGCCCTTTGGCCTGAACTATGTTGAAGATGGCCAGGAACAGAAGAGCGCCCGGCGCTTTCGCAAACAGTTCGACACCCTGCCGGACCTCAACGAAGGCGATCTGGAAAACGAAATCACCAGCCTGCGTCTGAACGTCGTGATGCTGGTCGATGGCGACACTCTGGATGGCTACAGCTACTGCCCGATTGCCCGACTGGCACGTAACAGCATCGGCGGCTTCAACCTGGATGCGCATTTTGTGCACCCTACGTTGCACGTGTGCACCCACGAGACGCTGGTTGGCCTTGGCAGACGCCTGATCAGCGTGCTGCAAGCCAAGAGCAAGGCACTTTCTGGCCGCCGCCGCGAACGTGCCGACCAGATTGCCGAGTTCGGTTCCAGCGACGTTACGTTGTTCTGGCTGCTGAATACGGTCAACCGCGCCTACCCGCAGTTGGCCCATCTGCTGGCGCACCCACGCCTGCACCCGGAGCGCCTGTATCTGTTTCTCGCGGAACTGGCGGGCGGTTTGCTGACGTTCTCGCTGGACACCCAGCTGACTGACATCCCCGATTACGATCATCAGGACCCGGCGGCCTCGCTGGTGAAGCTAGACGAACTGGTTCGTCTGCTGCTTGAGAATGTGATTCCGAACCAGTGCATCGTCATCAATCTGAGCCAGGTCCGGCCTTCGTACTGGCAGGGCCAATTGCTCGACCCACGCCTCACCGAAGCGGACTTCTATATTTCGGTGCATGCCGACATGCCCGGCTCCAGCCTGCTGGAACTGGTGCCGCGTGCGTTCAAGGTCGGCTCGCCGGAAGACATCGAGGTGGTCGTCAACAGCGCCATGCCGGGCGTCACCCTGAACCACTCGACACGCCTGCCAAACGCCATTCCGGTGCGCCTGGACAACCATTACTTCTCCATCGAGCCACATGGCCGGGTGTACGAACGCATGATGGAAGCCCAGGCCATTTCCTTCTACGCGCCCAGCGCGTTTACCAATCTCAAGCTTGAACTGTTGGCGGTGCTTAAATGACTGAAGCCGTGATGCAAGGTGCCGCTGCGGCCGCAACCGAAAAACCTACGCTCAAAGACCTGGTACGTGACTTCATCACCATGGCGCTGATTGTCCGTCGCGGCCGCCAGGCGATCTCGGTCACGGCGTTCGAAGCCAGCGTAGATACTTTCTTCGCCAACCTGGAGCGTCAGGCGCGCAGCGCCAATTACAGCGTCGAACAGGTAAAAGACGCGCAGTACGCACTGTGCGCATTCCTTGATGAGAGCGTGCTGCGTTCGGGCGACAACGATATGCGTCGCCACTTCGAAATGGAGCCCTTGCAGTTCCGTTATTTCGGCGTTCACCTGGCGGGCGAAGGCTTCTTCGAGAAAATCGAACTGCTGCGCGCCGACGTGAAAAAGAACCTGGATGTGCTTGAGGTGTACCACCTGTGCCTGGCGCTGGGTTTCGAAGGCAAGTTCGGCCTCGGCCAGAAAGACCAATTGCGCTATCTGGCCAACACGCTGGGCCAGGACATCGCACGCTACCGCAAGACGCCAAAGGCGCTGTCGCCTGACTGGGCATTGCCTGACCAAGTGTCGCAGATGCTTCGCCATGAAGTTCCGGTATGGCTTTACCTGGTGCTCATCGCCCTCGTGTGCCTGGGTGTCTATCTGACGCTTGACTGGTTGCTGGGCAAAGACGTGGCCGCATTGGCCGAACAAATCAGCCAACTGTTCAATGCTTGAGTCCCGATCAGGTAACCGAGTCAGGAAGACATGAAGACATTACTGCGCCTGTTAAAAAGTTTCTGGTTCCTGGTCCCGATACTGTGGCTGATCAGCCTGGCTGTCTGCTGGTTTTTCGCCCCCAGGATCAGTTGGCTGCAAGGCTATACGCTCGAAGCGATGGCGATCATCAGCGCCTTCTATCTGCTGTTGATCGTACTGCGCCAATACCGACGGATTCGTACCGAACACAACCTCGAAAATCTGGTTCAGATCGAAGTTGACCGCTCGCTGAAGTCCACCGGTGAGTTCCGTGATCAGCAAGTGCTGCGCGACCGCCTCAAGCATGCCATTGCCATGCTGCGCACCGATCGCTCGGCAGGCGGTGGCGGCTCCTCGGCGCTCTACGATCTGCCCTGGTATCTGGTCATCGGCATGTCGGCGGCAGGCAAGACCTCCTTGCTGACCCGCTCCGGCCTGTCGGCCAGCATTGCCAGTAGCGCCAATGACACGGAAAGCGGCACTCAGCATTGCGACTGGTACTTCAGCCCTGAAGCAGTGATGATCGACACCGCGGGTCGCTACCTGCGTGACGATCAGTCTGCCAGCGAATTCGCTGCGTTCCTGCGTATGCTCAAAAAGCAGCGCAGCAAGGCCGCCGTCAATGGTCTGGTGCTGGTGGTCAGCCTGCCAGAGCTATTGGCCGCCTCTGCCGCCGAGCGCAACGAGATGGGTGCGCGCCTGGTAACGCGCATCGAGGAATATACCGATTGCCTGGACGCCAACCCGCCTATTTATCTGATGCTGACCAAGACCGACCAACTGCCCGGCTTCAACCAGGCTTTCGACGGTATGGACCTGCATGAGCGCCAGCAGCCGCTGGGCATGACGTTCGGTCTGACAGAGATCAACACAGAAAGCCTGCGTTCGGTGCTCGATCGCAAACTGGCGAACCTGCAAGCGCATGTCAGTCGCCACGTCGATGCACAGATGATCGCGCTGGGTGCCGACGCCAACAGCGCCCTGCTCAACTTCCCCAACTACTTTGCCGAGCTGTCGGCGATACTCGAACAGTTCCTGCAGCATTTCGCGCGCAGTAACGTCAACGGTACCCAGTTGTTGCTGCGCGGCCTGTATTTCACCAGTGCCCTGCAAACCGACAAGCAACTGACACCGGTGTATGAAGACGAGCTTTCAGAGTCGTTCGTCTTGCGGCCAGCGACCGCACCCGATGCGCTGGAAGAGGACGAACAACGGAAAATCAGTGATCGCAGTTACTTCATCACCGATACCTTCCGCCGCGTCATTTTCCCTGACCGTGACCTGACCCTGTACCAGTCACGTCATGGCCGCGACAAATCACTGGGGCCGATTGTCATCGCTCTGGCGCTGTTCGCCGGGCTGGCCTTCATCGGCTGGCAGGCCCTGTCGTTCCAGAAAAACCGCGAGTGGCTGGCCGCGATCAGCCAACAGTTGACCGAACTGGAACAGTCCCCGGACCGTGCCCAGCGCCTTGCTTCCGGCCAAGGCCTGGAATTGCTGCGCAACCAGCTGGCTGCCATCGAGAAATACCGCACCAAGGGCGTGCCTCTTCAGCTCAGTGGCGGCCTGTACCGTGGCGACGATATCTACTTCGCCACCCAGACTGCCTACCTGCAGCAACTGCGTACCCAGGCGCTGGAACCGATCACGCTGAAACTGCAATTGCAGATGCGTGAATTCAACGAGTTCGCCAAAACCATGGACCCGCAATATGGCTTCGGGGCTACACCCGCAGGGTCGGAAACCAAAACGGGCAAGGTACGCGCTCAAGGTCAGAAACTGCTGGACCGCGGCGCGCGCAACGTCGCTGCGGGCCGTCCGACCAGCCTGAGCAGCATCCCGCGCAGCACCGGCGAGGTTGCCAATCGACTGACCGGCGCAGCAAGAGGCACAGCCAGCCAGACGCGCAGCGAAGCGATTGCCGCGCTACGCAACCCGGCCACTGCCAACGATGCTGCCGAGCTTTCAGCCACAACAGGCGGCTTGTCGTTGTCGGAAGAGATGCTCGGGCGACTCGATGAACGGCAAGTGGCGTCCATCATCGAGTCATACAACGCCCTCAAGCTCTATCTGATTCTGACTCAGCCGACCACGCATCCGGAAACCGAGTTCGTCAACGCAGCGTTGCCGGTGGCCTGGGCGGGCATTTCCAGCGAGACCAATCCGATCAGCGACGACGTCATCGAGGACAACTCGCCGGTCTACGTACAGCTGCTCAAGAATGGTGACGCGCCGGCCATGCCACGCAATGAGCAGCTGATCGACGAGACCCGCAAGAGCCTGAAGTTTTTCATGATCTCCAGCTCGCTGGTGGACCGTGAATACCTGCGCCTGCAACTGGAATCCAGCCGTCAGTTCCCGGCAATCGGCCTGAATGATCTGGTACCTATGCCGGGTCGCCAGTTGCTCTACGGTTCGGAGGCTGTACCTGCGATTTTCACCCGTCAGGGCTGGGAAGAGTTCGTGAAACCCGAGCTGATCAAGCTGGTGTCCGGCAACCTGCGTAACGAGTCGGATTGGGTTCTGGATGGCGAAGGCGGCGACAGCGTGGTGCAGAAAGCCAACTTCGTTCGTGAATTCATGGCCCGTTACAAGCGCGACTACACGCAGGTCTGGTACACCATGATCGACAGCGTCGGTGTGCGCCGCTTCAGCGACATGGCCAACGCCACGCAGCAGTTGTCATTGCTCAGCGACGTACGCAATTCGCCGGTCAAACTGCTGCTGTCTGCCGTCAACGACAACACGCAATGGGACGTGCCTGCGCCTCGCGAAGCGCAACAGACCGGAGTCAAACGCGACGATGGCTTCTGGGGCAAGGTCAGCGGTATCTTCGACAACAAGGAAGCTGCGGCCAGCGTACTGATCTCGCCATTGCCTGCCGTGGATGACGGCAGTCTGGCCAAACGCTTCGAACCTGTATCAAGGGTTTTCGCAGCGCAGAATGCCGAGGGCGCTGACAGCACCATCATGGATCGCTACCTGGCAGCGCTGCGTAAACTCAAAGTACGGATGAACAACATCCAGCGCTCGCAGGATGTCGGCAAGAGCAGCAAGCAGTTGATCAGCGAAACCCTTGAAGGGCAGCCGAGCGAAGTCACCAACGTGCGTAACTACGTTGAAACCACGGTCGATACCAGTCAGGGCGGGCTTTCCACCTCGCTGCAAAGCCTGTTCAGCCTGCCGATCCAGTTCGCCTGGGAAACGCTGCGCGATCCGGCCGGCGAACAGATCGCCAAAGCCTGGGCCAAACAGGTCGCCAAACCTTGGGAACAGGTCATGGCGCATCGTTACCCGATTGCTGCGGACAGCCGCAACGAGGCATCGGTGAAAGACCTGCAACGCTTCGTCGACCCGGAATCCGGCCTGCTACCGAACTTCAAGCGCAACGAAATCGGCAACCTGTCCGATGGCGAAGGCCTGGGTATGGGCAGCGGAGCCAAGGCTGCGCCGCTGGTCAATCCGAAAATGGTCAGCAACATCGACAAGGCCAGTTCGCTGGGCGAGGTCATCGCCAGCCTCTCGGATCGCAACAATGGTTTCGAGATCATGCTGGAGCCGTCGGCCTACTTCACTGACATCATCTTCACGCTGGATGGCCAGGAGCAGCATTACCGCAACGGCAAAACCAGCTGGAGCCGCTTCTCATGGCCGGGCACCACGACAGCACCGGGCGCACGCCTGGATGTGGTCACGCTGACCGGCGAGCGCATCACCGTGTTCGACTACACCGGGCGCTGGGGCCTGCTGCGCATGAACGACAGCGCACGGGTCGCCGACCTGGACGGTATTCAGCAGCGTTTCAGCTGGAACACGGCCAAGGGGCCGGTCAGTCTGGTGGTGCGCAACTATGGTGGCGTGAAGCTGACCGACCTGGCCAACGTCAAGGCGCTGAGCGCGCTTAACGCAACAGATGGGCGGACCAAGTGAGGATGCACATGCTCGATCTGGAGGGCGGTCGATGATTGGCTGCTTCGGAAAAGTGCCCGCGAGCGCAGATTTCGTCAGCCTGCATGGCGCCAGCGACGATGTCTGCGAGTTCGATGCCTGGCTGCAAGGCGCACTCGCCGACATGCAGCAGCGCGACGATTGGCGCACGTTGTTCGACCAGTTGCCCGTGTGTTTTTTCAGCTATCGGGCGCGTAGCGGCAACTGGCTGGTGGGCGGTTTGATCAGTTCGCGGGACTCGAGTGCACGGCGTTATCCGTTCTTCATCTTTCAAACGGTGAAGTCCAGCGACGCCGGTGTGTTCGTGAACCCGTTTACCCTGAGCGAACTGTTCGCCGGGCAGATCAAACCGCTGCTGCACATGGCCGCACAGGGCGAAGGCACCTCAGTGCTGTTCGAACGCATCAGGGCCTTGCGCCCGCTGCAAGGACAGGACTTTGAACTGTTCCGGCGTGTGCATGAGAAGTTTCTGGTGAACTTCACCCTGCGTGACATTGCGACTTCGCTGGAGAGCTCATACCCCGAGTTCATCAGCAATGCCGTGCTCACCCGGCTGCAAGCGCTTGGTCGCCCGTCGTACAGGGCACCGATCGGTATTTCGCTGCCACTGCCTGCCGAGCGAGGCTTGAAGAACCCGACAGCAGATCTGTGGGTCAATTGGCTGACACGCATTGACCCGAACAAGGCAGTGCCGCAAATCAGCATTCTGGCGGACGACTTCATGCGCCCCCGACTGTTCTGCTTCCCGTCGCGCAACACCTCAGGCGTGTACCGCGTGGTGACGGGCGTGGGCGAGCATTCGGAGAACTATGACGTGCTGGCACGCTTTGACGCGTTCGACGAACACCACCGAGGCCATGTGTTTCCAGACATTGACCGCCCTCTTTATGACGTTATCGACCGCTTTGTCGATGTGCTGGATTTGAAGTCCGTATGAACAAGATCAAATACTACTTTTTGCGCTACCAGCCCTATGTTCTCGGGGTCTGCTTTTTTCTGTCGATCTTCATCATCTGGAGCATCGGCCGTGCCCTGGGCTTCAGTTCGATGAACAGCCTGCTGACGGGGATAGGCCTGTTCCTGCTGCTGTCGGCGGCGTATGTGCTGTTGCTGTATCGGGGCGTATCACAGCATCAGAACCTGGAGGGTCTGCTGCGTGATGACGCCGATCAGGCCGTGCTCAATGCCAGCCCGGCGGATCGCGAAGAGGTCAGCCTGCTGCGTGAGCGCTTGCTGCAAAGCATCGAACGGTTGCAGAGCAACAAGCCGAACGGCAGCAACGCCAAGGACGCGCTTTACGCCCTGCCCTGGTATCTGGTGGTGGGTCAGCCCGCAGCGGGCAAAAGCACCATGCTGTATCAGTCGGGCCTCAACTTCCCCTACGCCGAGCGCGAAGGCGCACGCGTCGCCGGGCTGGGCGGCACTCGCAATTGCGACTGGTTCTTCAGCTCGGAAGCCGTGCTGCTGGATACCGCTGGCCGCTACATGAATGATCAGCAGGAAGCCGGCAAATGGCGCGCCTTTCTGCAATTGCTGCGTCAGCATCGCCAGCGCAGACCGCTAAACGGCCTGATTGTCACGGTCAGCATTCATGACATTCTGCAATCCTCGGTGGAGGATCAGGAGCGCATCGCCAAACGTCTGCGCGAGCGAATCCAGGAAACCCACGCGCTGCTGGAAGTGCGTCTGCCGGTGTATCTGGTGTTCACCAAGTGTGACCTGGTACCGGGCTTTGTCCCCTTCTACCGCCAGCTGGATGATGTGGCGCGTGGCGAAGTGATGGGCAAGACCTTCCCGCACAAGGGCTTCGAGCAAGCTGACTGGGGCCAGCGCTTCGGTGTGGCGATGGACGAGCTGATCAATTACTGGAAAGAGATCGCCAACCAACAGCTGGTGCTTCAGGACATCCAGATCACGCGTCAGGACACCGCGGTGTATCGCTTCCCGCTGGAACTGGAAGCCTTGAAACCGCGCCTGCTGATGTTCGTCGATGCCCTGCTGCGCGCCAACCCGTATCAAAGTGCCGAGATGCTGCGCGGTTTCTACTTCACCAGCGCACTGGACGCCGACCAGCCCGAGATGGGCGGACACACCCGCCAAGTGACCGAGCGCTTCCAGCTGGAAAGCGAGCAGGACCTGGTCGACGGCAATGCGCAGCCGCACCCGCTGTTCATCAACAGCCTGTTCCGCAAGGTGATCATTCCCGACCAGCATCTGGTGGCGCTATACACCACCAACCATCGCGAGCGTCGCCGCAAGGCCGCGTGGATTGGCGGCACCAGTCTTGTTGCCCTTTTGATCTGCAGCCTGTGGGGCTGGTCGTACTGGAACAACAAGGACAACATCCAGTCCATTTCCACCGAACTCGCCCAGGCTGCAGCCGATGACAGCAAAGCCACCGGTCAGTACACCGAGTGGCAAACGCTGGATCGCATGCGCTTTTGGACTTCGCTTTACTACGATCGTCATCACGACGAAGGCGTACCGCTGCGCTTGCGCCTGGGTCTTTACCGGGGCTATGACGTCGAGCCGTTGCTGCGCACGCGCTACTTCAACCGTCTGGAAACGGTGATGCTCAAGCCGACCGCAGACAACCTGACGCGCTCGCTTTACCTGCTGACCACTATCAAGGTCTACCAGCGCAACGCCAAGGACCTGATGCCGGTCACGGGCGTCGACAGCGTCGAACCCAAGGCACTGCCGCCGGATAACCGCGCGCAATCCATCGCGGCCTTCGGCAAGGCGACGCTGGATACTTACGTCATGCTGTCGCGAGCGCAGCGCGAGAAGGCTGACCCGGCCTTCCTGAAAGCGAAGATGCCTGATTACTGGTACCCGGCCATTGCGCGCCAGACCGGCAAGACCATCACTGCGAACGCCGAGGCAGGCTCCAATCAGGATTACGAGTACGCCAGCCGCCAGATCAACTTCTACAGCGATCAGATTCACGAACTGGACGTGCCGAGAATTCTCGACAACGCATTCCTGACATCCAGTTCGCGTAATTACATCAACAGCCTGTTGACGCAGTCGTTGAAGGCTATCGAAACCATCACGCTGGAATCGGACACCCTGTTTGCCTTTGGTCGTGCCGACTTCCAGAGCCTGAAAACCGAAGGTCAAAACCAGTTGAGTGCGATCGCCGGCAAGCTGTTGAGCACACCGAACATCGGCAAGATCGTGATTGCAGGTCACGCCGACCAGCTGGGCGACCCGCAAAGCAACATGCAGGTGTCCAGGCAGCGTGCACAGACCATCAAGACGTATCTGGTCGGCAAGGGCGTGCCCACCGAGCTGGTGGACGCGGTCGGCGAAGGCAGCGAGAAACCCTTGGTCAAATGCGATATGCAGCAGCCGAGGGCTCAGTTGATTCAGTGCCTTGAGCCGAATCGACGCGTAGAGATCGAAGTGCGCGCGCTCAATTGATCGCGCAGTGCAAGCAAACCGAAGCCCAGGTTGTCCACATGAGACCAGGGCCGTGGCAAGAGAACCTTTCTTGATCGTTTCAAGAAGGTTAATCAAAGGGGTCGTGTTCTGTCTTTAGACACCACAACCTTAAATGAAGAAAGGAGACGCAGAAAATGGCATTTGACGCATACATCCAAATCGACGGCATCCCGGGCGAAGTTCTGGACGACAAGCACAAAGACTGGATCGAAGTGCTCGGCTACGAGTTCGGCGCTACCCAGGCCACCTCCGCCACCGCCAGCTCGTCGGGCGGTGCTTCGTCCGAGCGCGTTGCACTGAGCGACTTCAGCATCCGCAAATCTGTGGACAAGGCTTCTGCCAAGCTGTTCGAAGCGTGCTGCAAAGGCACTCACATCGCCAAGATCCAGCTGAACGTCAACCGTGCTGGCGGCGACAAGCTGACCTACCTGACCATCAACCTGGAAGAAGTCGTTGTGTCTTCCGTGAAGGCTGTAGCAGGCGGCAACCAGAAAGGCGAAGACAACGCCGTCAGCGATCTGCCGATTGAAGAAATCAGCTTCAACTTCGCTCGCATCAAGACTACCTACACCCAACAGAGCCGTTCCGATGGCCAGGGTGGCGGTAACGTCACTGGCGGCTGGGACCGCACTGCGAACAAAGTATTCGCTTAAGTCTGTGACACCTCGGGTCGCGCAAGCGGCCCGTCTTCAGCACCGTGCCTGCCCAGGTACGGTGTTCTTTTATCCTCTGATCAGAGTTGACTATGTCTGAATTTCTCAACGACCTTTCGCTTGCCGATCTGACGGCGCCCATCAACGGGGGCAGCGGCGAAGACCTGAGCTTTTCCACCCTGTTCGATCAGGTCAAGGAAGCTCGTCGAGCAGACCCCGATTACCTCACCCAAGGTGACTGGCAAACCGATCTGAAGTCCTCGGACTGGGATCAGACCATCACGTTGGCCGCACAGGGCCTTGCTGAACAAAGCAAGGACCTGATGCTCGTCGCCTGGCTCAGTGAAGCCCTGGCGCACAAATACCACTTTGTCGGCATTACCTTCGGCCTGACCGTGGCCGAGCGGATCCTGCAAAATTTCTGGGACGATCTGTACCCGTCGCTGGAAGACGGCGTAGAAGAACGTGCCGCCCGCCTGGCCTGGCTGAAAACCACGCTGACCGAAGTCGTCGGCGGGCTGCCAATCACCCAGGGGCAGAACTTCGGTCTGTTGCGCTACGACGAGTCGCGCCACGTGGAAAACCTCGCGCTGCAAAACCCCAAGGCCATGCAGGCTGCTGTTGACGAAGGCAAGATCAACGCCGAAATCTTCCAGCGCTCCGTGGTACTGACCGACTCCGACCACCTGCGCCTCAAGGCCAGCGAAATCGCTGCCAGCCTGTACGCCTGCCAGCAGCTCCAGGCCACTGCCGACACCCTGTTCGGCCGCGACGCGCCCAGCCTCGTCACCCTGAGCGACATCCTGCAACGCGCCGGGCAACTGACCGAAAAGCTGCTCAAGGACCGAGGAATAGAACTGAGCCCTGCCCCGGCAGCCGCCGCTCAGACCGCACCCGAAATCGCCATCGACCAACCCGCAGGTGCCGCGATGACCCAGACCACCCAGGACAGCGCATCCGCACCACTGCGCACCACCCCGGCCACTCGCGACGAAGCCTTCACCATGCTCGCCGGCATTGCACAGTTCTTCAAAAACACCGAACCGCAAAGCCCCGTCCCGTACCTCATCGAGCGCGCCATCAAGTGGGGCAACATGCCGCTGGAAGGCTGGCTGAACGACGTCATCAAGGACAGCAACGTCGTGGACAGCATTCGCGATGTGCTGGGTACGAAAGAGCCTAAGCAGTAAGGGCGATCTGGTGGATCGGTCTGTATGAAGGTGCGTACAGACCGTCGGGAAATGCACCACGAGGCGAGTCTGTCTGTACGACTGACGTGCCCATGATTTACCCGTATTTTGTGTCGTACCCAGCACTGCAACAGGGAACGACCATTCACAGGATTCACACACATCAGGGATTAGAGAATGAACACGTCAGACCCGGTAAACGCATCAGGCCATTACAGCGACAAATGGAAAGAACGCTTCGCCTTTTTTGAAGCGCACGGCGGCCCAAGCGCACCGGGGTTCAGACCTGCGCTCAAGCAACTGCCCTTTCTGAAAAAAGTGAAAATCAACTTCAACTTCTTCGCGTTCTTTTTCGGGCCGGTTTACCTGTTCATTCTGGGGCTATGGAAGAAGAACCTGTGCATTATCGCGATCATGATAGTGGTTTCTGTCGCGCTGAACATCGTGATGGACATGTTTGAGTTCCGCTACGCCAAGGAGGCGAGTTCTGCGCTGGGGTTTGCGTTTAATTCGCTGTATGGCCAGTTGACCAATTACGCGTATTACCTGAAGGAAGTGAGAGGCGAGCAGGGCTGGAATCCGTTTGAGGAGTTGCGTTGGTAATGCGAAATTATTGAGCTCTATTTTCAGGGAGGTATACATGTTTGAGCCTGTGGTTACTACGGTGGTACTGCTATTTTTCTCAGTGCTGGCATTTTTTACTTTTTATGCGCCGGTCAGCACGGCAGTGTTACTGATCCGTAAGAAAAACCCTATTGACAGGGTGTCTCGACTTTCCTATGGAGCATCCATGCTCTTATCGTTTCCTGCGTCAGGTTTTGCTCTTATAGTCAATGTTGTCCCGAACTCCAGGTATAGCGATTACACGAATTTATTCCTCTCGATCTCCGCCTATTTCTTTGTTCAGGCAGTGACGATGGCGGTACTAATGGGTAAAACCAGAGTACATTGAGGTCAAGGAATAGTCTGTAGAAGTTTGTATTAGCCAAGAAGGTTAATTTTACCGTTAGTACTCCTCACTGCCTATCTAAGCAGAAATGGAGTCATCACTTACAGGGAAGCCAGTATGCGACCAATCATCGTGATCAACGACCCCACCTCTCCGTTTACAGTAAGCCGACCAGCATTGCCTCAGCTGCGGCTGGCATGGCCAGAGGTGCTTTTGTTGGCGTTGTGTTAATCGCTGCTTCCCAGGGGGCAGCGCAGTTGACTTTAGTAATACTCGTTGGATGGGGGGCAGGTCTAGGCGTTCAGGCTCTCATCGTTAATCAAGGATGGGATAAACATCTCGGGAACATGCTAAACCATGAGAAGACATAATGATTAATTCAGATAGCCTTAAAAAAGCGCCTGGCTAGCATTCTTCACGACTGCTTTTTTTACAGCCTTTGGCCCATCTAAATTAACGTGTTTTTGGTACGTATATTTTTTGGCGGTAACCTTGATGCTTGCCTGGACAATATACCTAGTCTACCTGTGCGAAAAGTACACAACCTATATGTCGTCGCTTATTAGCGCACTGATTGGTTCACTTACATTGCTCGCTTGTAACGTAGCTTATGTCTCCACTTCTATTTTTTTTGGAGAGAACAGTTTTAATGCTTTCATTACAAGTCTAACCCCTGCCATCATTACATTGTTGGCTTATTATGCGATTGCTAGCAAAAAGCCTTCTTTTCAACCATTCGAATATGACGGACAGAAAATCCAGACGCGTGTTGCTAGCACTTCACAACTATCAACAAGTTATAAAACTGGCTTGATCGCGGGAGCAGCCACGTTGGCGGCCGGTATTTTCCTGCAGGCGTTCGGCGTGCTAACTGGCGGTGTAGTTGCGGCCCTTGTCCTTACTGGATGCTGTGTGACCATACTGTTCTACATGCGGCATGTCATCAGGGGGCTTCGCAGACTCCGACCCAAGGAGCGCAATATGCCTGCTGCGTACACGTTCATGCAAATCGATGAAATTCGCGAAGCCCGCAGTCGTTGGTGGCTGAGCAGGTTTTTCAAATGGTTCTCGTCTCGGCACAAATCGTAGGGTGCGTAACTCTCGATGATTACTACATAGCCCTATTTATCGAAATGGAAAGCCCGCTCATTACTCAGCCTTCAAAGCCATCAACATAAAGCGCCTCATAACGCGCCATCGTATCAATGAGCCGCTGCCGCAGATACCCGTTCGCATGCCCCAAGGCTGCCAGGATCTGCGCCGACTCCACCAGATAAGACGCCCGCTTTGCCTTCTTCCAGGTGGACGGCGCTGACTGAAGATTGGTGATGCGATCACACAACTTGACCGACGCAGCTTCTTTGGAGTGCCTGGCGATCCCAGCGAAATAAAGCGCTTCGGAAGACGGCACGACCAGGTTCTTGCTCAGGCACGCCACCGCTGAAGCCACCTCGACACCAAATGCTTCAGCCAACTCATCCTGAGTCACCGGCGTATCTTCCAGCACGTCGTGCAGTAACGCTGTGGGCAAGGCGATTTCAAGCGCGCCCACAGACTCTTCGCGATGGGCAAAGATCAACTCGTTGGCAACCATCGCCACGTGGGTGGTGTAAGGAAGGTCCGAGCCTGTCATTTTTTGGCCTACGTGGGCATGGGATGCGAATAGCCAGGCTTTGTTGTAGAGCTGTTGCGGACACGGTTTGGGCATGTGGGTCAGATTCCTTGAGACGCGATAAAAATCAGGGATCGCGGGCTGACCCTCAGAGAGAGTACGCGCGCTTCCCTATCAATCGCCGATAGACTCGTCCAAAGGGTCGTGCAGCGGCGCACGCTCGGACAACTGTTGGGCCAGCCCCTGAATATGCTCGGACCATGCGACGTTCTTGACCCATTCCTCCGGCATGCCTGACACCCCATAAAGCGCGCCTGCGATTTGTCCGGCGGTAGCGGCTACGCTGTCGGCATCATCAGCCAGGTTGGCGGCCAGCAAAATAGCATCTTTGAAGTTGTCGGTATTCCATACGGCCCACAGGGCTACTTCGAGTGTGTCGATGACATAGCCTGAAGAGCGGATCTGGTCGCGGTTTTTTTCTTTGTATTCGCCTGCGTTGATGAGCAATGCTCGCGGTAGTAACGGGCAAATGGGCTTCTTCTTTGTCCGCGCCGTTAAGGGCGAGATGGAGCTGTGCGCCAAGCAGCGTACAACACGCGATAGCCTCCAACGCGTTGTGGGTGCATTGACTTTGGGCATCACTCTCACGCCACGTAGCTGAAAGCGAATGTCGGCGAAATATCGCAGTGGGTGCCAAGCGAATTATTGAGCCATTGCCAGCGGTGGATGGGGCATCATTACCATACCAGTGACCGCCATCTTTCAGCCTTCCTTCGATCGCAGCCCGAGTGGCATTGCCGATATCAAAACACTTACCGTTGTGGCTGTTTTCGCCATTTATGTACCAGCGGCCCATTCTCTCTGCGTAATCGATAAGGTCGAAATTGCCCTTCGCAAGATAAGTATCTGCGAGGCAGAAAGCCATGCTTGTGTCATCGGTCCACTCACCGGCATTGAGTTTGAAAGGTCCGCCACCCACCATGTCATGGACATGGCTACGATCACGGGGCAAAAATTCCAGTGTTGTACCGACGGCATCGCCAATGGCCAGCCCAAGAAGGCTACCTTTAGCGCGATCCAGCGCCTGTGCTTCGGTGAGGTTACACGTCCGTGACGCTATCCAGCCGGGCTTCTCTACAGGCAACCTTGGTGCGTCAGCCTGCAACATATAATCCATACGTTGGAGCAACTGCGCAGATGGCGGAGGCAGCAGGTGATCGTAGCGCTCAACATATCGATCGAGGGTTTCGTTGGAGCTTCTCAAGTCAATCATGGGTCCTTCAAGAGTAATTTCTCAAGGTGTAGAGCAGTATGGAAGCTGCTACCGGATGCCCGAGTCTATACCGCTTGTTAGCGGCTAAATAGCCGTCCCCCGCTTTACTCCTGGCTTCTGGATCAAAAGATCATCCCGCTCTCTCCTGCGGCATGTCTTGGCGAAAGCATCTGCAGCAATGAGATCTGTGTGGAAAAGATCAAAGCTGGCTTTGTCGATCTCGTAATACTCCTCGCAATCGATCAAGCCATTATTCACCGGAAATTACAAATAGAAACGCCCTGAGGTTTCCTCGATACCCAAGGAAAGCATGAGGTCGCGATTAAAAAGGTATCGTTAAATTTCATATGACTGCCTTAGAGCCTTAATCATTCAACCTCATAGATAAAGCCCATCAACTTGTGCAAAAAGCGCCTACAACAAGCTTCATTTTCCGTTATAACTACGAATAATCAAAAATAAAGATAAAATTATTATGGGCTTCACCACCTAATAGACCATGCCCAAAAATCAAAAGATTAGCTATCAAAGACCAATAAATGTAAAGCCGCTGCAATCTAAAGCTCACTTCCCGTCTACCTGTATACAATATTCTTGGTCGCCCACCATCTTGCAGGGCCAGCCATCGTTAATTTAACGCGTCGGCTTAAAACAAACTCGCTCATCGTTCACCCAAAATAATTGCCATGCCGAACCAGAAATAAGCAATTTTGGACATGGCGTATAGTCTCTAGCAAGCAATACAATAGTAGTCAATACAGCTATGGAGGGCACAACATAGATTATTGTCTTGATAGAAATCTTGAGCATCAAACTTTGGAAAGCCCCCAAAAAAGAATTATTTGGAGGATCAAATTTCTTCCCTGTCCATACGGCTATAGAGCCTCCAATTATAATTAGCAGCACGGCGGGCGGAACCATGAGTAGGCAGAACGCAAGGTAAGGAGTTTCTACGACAGGTGCATTTCTCTATATACGCCCATACAGAGGAAGTACATGTTCCCAAATCCAGTAAACTGAAAAAACATCGACCAATGTCATGAAAAAAACAAATACCGTCGCTCCAAATCTGAACAGTGCAGGTGACATAGAACTCGCCCCTATCTGAATCATCACCTAACGGGCGGCTCTTGGTATAAGATGCCTGTGGGTAGTTTTACTTTTAGCCCATTAGCTGATTGAGACGCTATATAGCTCACATCCATAATGGCTCGAGCTAGCTCGTAGTCCATATCTTCAAACTCTTTAGCTCCTAGAGCGCCAAGTGACAAATCATGAAGCCTCGACTTGTCTTTCTCAACCCCCTCGAAAACTGCCTTGACATAGATGAGTTGATTAATTACCGATGTATAAACTGGAAACTGGGGATTACGCGCGCACCGATCCTTAGCAAGTAGAAGAGCGTGATTTACATACTCCAGCGCAGTATTAAATATCATAGCGCACTCCATTAAATGACTTTCATCGTTCCGAAACCAAATTTCCAATGGTCCGTGGCTTGACAACACCGTGCCACACCCATGAGAACCACTCCGAAAGCCCATTTTACCTATGTACACCTCAGTGTCCACTGGAGCTTTCATATTGAAAACTCTATGGCGGCTTTTAACCTCATCAGAGAACTGTACCGAACCATCATTATCTAGGGTTTGTCTGAAAAGTCAGCCCGCAAGCATCTTTCGATGCAAGCCAGTGTGACCATCGCTTTAAAGCTACTTGCCAGCTTGTCGTAACGC
>NZ_LKBW01000080.1 GCF_002699855.1 Pseudomonas amygdali
AGCGGCTATGGCTCAGCAGTCTAAAAATAGCGGCCTACTTCAGACCATTCTTAGGTAAACGCGTTGTTTTTTATGATGCCTTGACCTGGTGCTGGCAAGCAGAAACACGCTGGCCCCGCATCGAAGAACTTATTCACCGCCCTCGCTTGCTTTATATTGCCCAGAACTTTATAGGCGTAGTTGAACGCATGGCGGGCATAAAATCAAAAAATCACTTTGTCGTCCCGCCCATCACATCCCGAGCCAGGTACGCACCTCGAAATAGCCAGTCCAACGTTGTCCTGCTTAATCTGGGCGGACTTAAGAACCCTTATACCGATGAGGCGATGCTTATCGACTTTGCCCGCGCGATTACGCTCGCCTTGCGTGCAGCACTCGATCAGGGGGTGAAGCTTCACATCGCCACCAGCCAAACGATCGCAGAAGCACTGGAATCAGACGATGCCACTACTTACCCCCTTACGGAGGTCGCCCGGATGATGCATGACTGCCAATTTGCAGTTTGTACACCTGGCTTGGGCAACATCTACGAATCGGCTGTTATGCAAACACCGGTCATATGGCTGCCGCCGGTCAACAATACGCAAGGCCTTCAGCTGGCTCATCTGCGCAACGCCGGTATGGTTGACGCGGAGCTAGGCTGGGAAACGCTGGGCGTCAACATTGATTACACAACGTCCACACAAACCTGTCTGGCTAGCATCGACGAGGCGATTTCAACACTGGGAGACATTGAGCGAAGTGCCGTTCTCAATGAAAAAATGGCAGTTGCAGTTGCCCGCATGCGCCAGTGCACAGGCGGCAAGACTTCTCGGCTGATCGAACGCTTCGGCAGCGGAGGTGACGCAGTGGCCGCTCAAAAAATCAGGGAATGGATAAACGTACCTGAAAACGGAGATCGCTTATGAAAATTGCCCAGGTTGCCCCTTTGTTCGAGGCGGTCCCGCCTCAACGCTACGGAGGTACGGAGCGAGTGGTGTCCTACCTCACTGAGGCACTTGTTGAACTAGGCCACCAAGTGACGTTGTTCGCCAGCGGCGACTCATTGACGTCTGCAGAGCTTGATGCAGTCTGGCCCGCCGCTCTGAGGCTCGATTACGGAAGCTTCGACGTCATCAGCCCGCACCTGGTCATGATGGAACGCGTGAGGCGTCGTGCGCAGGAGTTCGACATTATTCACTTCCACCTGGACTTCTACCCCTTCTCCCTGTTCAGCCGCCAGCCCACACCGTTTGTTACCACCTTGCATGGTCGAGTCGATCTGCCCGCACTCAAACCGGTGTTCAATACCTTTGCAGACATGCCGCTTATTTCGATTTCCAACGCTCAACGCAATGATCTGCCAGCCGCCAACTGGGTGGGCACGGTGTATCACGGCTTGCCGCTACAACTCCATACACCCCGGCAAGTGGAAAGGACATACCTTGCTTTTCTGGGACGAATCACGCCTGTGAAGCAAGTCGATGCGGCCATTCGCATCTCCCAACAATGCGATATCCCCATCAAGATTGCTGCCAAGATAGACGCCGTTGACAGCGCTTACTTTGAACGAGACATACGTCCGCTATTGGATTCTCCGCTGGTCGAATACATAGGTGAGATCAATGAGCAGGAAAAAACCACTTTCCTGTCAGGTGCCTTGGCACTTTTGTTTCCTATTGATTGGCCAGAGCCTTTCGGTCTGGTCATGATCGAGGCAATGGCGTGCGGTACTCCAGTGATCGCATTTCCCTCCGGCTCAGTCCCGGAAGTCATAGAAGACGGAGTCACAGGCTTCGTTGTCCGCAACGAAGCAGAAGCGGTAGCCGCCGTCCATAAGGTGGACCAGCTATCTGCCATGCGAATACGCGAGCAGTTTCAAAAGCGTTTTTCAGCGCGTCAAATGGCCGAAAACTATGTCCATGCCTATCAGTCACTCATTGACCGGTCCTCATCTAAAAGTCGTCATCGCAAAAAACAGAGCTGACGCATAAGATCAGCTTGAAGAATGTTTCTTATTCAGTCCATCTGGGAGATTGATGGTTTGGCCAACTATCCAGGCATCGATACAGAGCTGCTGCGCACCTTTGTGGCAATTGCCGACCACGGCGGTTTCACCCGCGCAGGTGAAGCCGTGAACCGCACTCAATCGGCGGTCAGCATGCAAATGAAGCGTCTGGAGGAGGATGTCGTACAGCGTCAACTGTTCCAGCGTGAAGGCCGGACCCTGAACCTGACGGCAGAGGGGCAAGTGTTACTTGGCTATGCGCGGCGCATCCTCAAGCTGCACAGTGAGGTGTTCAATACGCTGCGCGAGCCACACATGATCGGGGTGGTAAAAATCGGCTCGCCCGACGACTACGTGATGCGCTTTCTGCCCGGCATTCTTTCGCAGTTCGCGCAGGCCTACCCGCTGGTTCAGGTAGAGGTGCATTGCGAACCGTCCGACCTGCTGCTGCAACGCAATGACCTGGACCTGACCATCGTTACGCGCAAGCCCGGCACCGAGATCGGTACGCTGTTGCGTCATGAGCGTCTGGTCTGGATGGAAGCCAGCGGTTTTGCTCCGCATGAGCAAAACCCCATTCCGCTGGCGATGTTCAATACGCACTGCTTCTGTCGCGACTGGGCATGCAACGCACTGGACAGCGTGGAGCGTGATTACCGCATCGCCTACAGCAGCTCCAGCATGGCAGCAATCACAGCAGTGGTCAGCGCGGGCCTGGCAGTCACTGCACAGTTTCAAAGCCTGATCACTGCAGATTTGCGCATCATCGGCGCGGCCGAACAATTACCCGAGCTGCCAACGGCCAGCATCGTACTGCTGCGCAATCCGAAAAACCCCTCGCCCATCACCGAATGCATGGCCGACTACATCATCGACGGCTTCAAACCTTGAGCGCGAGAATGACTGCGCAGAGCACCAGAAACACGCAGAACATCAGGCGCAGCGTTCGCTCCGGCAGCGAATGCGCCAGTTTGACACCCCAACTGATGCTCGCCAGACCACCAATGGCCAATGGAATGCCCATCGACCAGTTGACGTGATCGTGCAGCGCGTAGGTAACCAGCGTGATTCCGGTGCTCGGGGCTGCGAGGGACAGCGCCAACCCTTGCGCCACAACCTGTGTCGTGCCAAACACGCTGGTAAGAATCGGCGTGGCCACCACTCCCCCGCCAACGCCAAACAGACCTCCGGTCATACCGGACCCGACGCCCAGCAGCCATAGCCATTTTTCATGGCGCAACCCGCTACCGGCCTGATGGCCGCGCCAATACATCTGCGCCACATTGAACACGGTCAGAACCACCAGAAAGCCGACAAAGCCCAGGCGCATGCTTTGCGGGTCCACGCGCACCGCCAGCAGCGACGTCAGCCAGGCAAAAATAAAACTGGGAACAATCAACATCAACGCATTACGCAGCAAAATCCGGTTGCGCTGGTTATAGCGCCACAAGGCGAGCAACACGTTAGGCAGCACCATCAACAACGCTGTCCCTTGCGCCAGCTGCTGATCCAGACCGAACAGCACACCCAGCGCGGGAATTGCCACAAGACCACCACCGATTCCGAACAGCCCCCCCAGGGTGCCCATCGCTGCACCCAGTAACACAAACATCACAATTTCAATCACACTACGTCCCCACCCAGTCAATGGCCAAATGCTACGCAGTCCTGCGCGCAACCAACACCCGGTGTTACCTGTTTTTTTTGCGCGCGGCGCAAACTGTCAGCGCTTTGAGCCTGCACGCTCGAAATTATCTGGCACATTAAAGAATGCAACACTAAGTTAAACTCATTCGACTGAGTTTGAGGACCTGATATGAGTGCCGAAGAAAACCCTGCCCACGCTGCACCTGCCGATTGCGATTCGCTGCTGCTGGATAACCAATTGTGCTTCGCCCTGTATTCCACCTCATTGATGATGACCAAGGTTTACAAACCGCTGCTGCAGGCGCTGGGGCTAACCTATCCGCAGTATCTGGCAATGATGGTGCTGTGGGAAAAAGACGGCCTTACCGTAGGTGATGTCAGCACGCGCCTGCTCACCGATCCGGGCTCTCTGACACCTTTGCTCAAGCGTCTTGAGGGCGAGGGCTTTATCAGCCGCACCCGCAGCAAGGAAGACGAACGCGTGGTATTGCTGCACCTGACTGAACAAGGTCGTGCACTGCAACACCAGGCACTGAGCATACCCGGCTGTATTCTGTCGGCGAGCGGCCTGAACATGGAAAGGCTTCGTGACCTGCAGACACAGTTGCTGGACTTGCGTGACCATCTGCACCAGAGCCTTTAAGACAAAGGGTCACGCCCCCCGGACTGACCTGTTGCTCGTCTCGCCAAAGCCCCGCACATCAAGGGGCTGGCAAGATTTCCAGCTGCCCGCCCTGGTAGCTTTCCTCCTCCGGAAAAGACCTCTTTCGACTTTTCGCAAAATTTAGCTTGCGCGCTAACTATCCTTGGACTACCTTTGCCCTGCGCTTAGTTAGCGCGCAAGTATTTTGCGCAATTAACCCTACCGAACGAGGAAAAATCATGGACACTCTTTACACCGCAGTTGCAACCGCCACAGGCGGCCGTGATGGTCGTGCCGTATCCAACGACAAGATTCTCGACGTCAAACTCGCCACTCCGAAAGAGCTTGGCGGTGCTGGCGGCGCAGCCACCAACCCGGAGCAACTGTTCGCTGCCGGTTATTCGGCCTGCTTCATCGGTGCCCTGAAATTCGTCGCCGGTCAGAGCAAACGCAGCATCCCGGCAGACGCCTCGATCACCGCCCACGTAGGGATTGGCCAGATTCCCGGTGGTTTCGGTCTGGACATCGACCTGCATGTCAGCCTGCCCGGCCTTGAACAAGCCGACGCTCAGCAACTGGTCGATGCCGCTCATGTGGTCTGCCCTTATTCCAACGCCACACGCGGCAACGTCGATGTGCGCCTGCATGTAACCGTCTAACCCACCGGCCATAGATACGAACATGAGCAAGGGAACGAACATGAAGACCTTCAGCAAAGTCATGACGGGTACGCTTCTCGCACTGTCCATCGGCAGCGCGTTTGCCGCAGGCGATCCTGCCATCGAGCACAACACTCAGGCTTTTCTCGATGCCTTGAATTCGGGCACTGGCAAGCCCATTGAGCAGTTGTCGCCGAAAGATGCCAGGGCCGTGCTGGTAGGAGCACAGGCAGGGGTCAAACTGACGCTGCCCAAAGCCGATGTCAGCGAAAAGACCATCAACGTCGATGGCCAGCCGATCAGCCTGAATATCGTGCGCCCTGCTGGCGTAAAAGGGACCTTGCCGGTTTTCATGTCCTTCCACGGCGGCGGCTGGGTACTGGGTGATTTCCAGACCCACGAGCGACTGGTCCGCGATCTGGTCGTGGGCTCGGGCGCGGTAGCGGTGTTCGTCAATTACACGCCTTCACCCGAAGCGCATTATCCGACGGCGATCAACCAGGCTTACGCAGCAACCAGATGGGTAGCTGAGCACGGCAAGGAAATCAACGTCGACGGTAAGCGCCTGGCTGTGGCGGGTAACAGCGTAGGCGGCAACATGGCAGCGGTCGTTGCACTGATGGCCAAAGAAAAAGGCACTCCGGCGCTCAGGTATCAGGTGCTTCTGTGGCCGGTGACTGACGCCAACTTTGATAACGATTCATACAACCAATACGCCGAAGGCCACTTCCTGACCCGTAACATGATGAAGTGGTTCTGGGACAACTACACCACCGATGCCGCGCAACGCAACGAGATCTACGCCTCGCCGCTGCGCGCCACCACCGAGCAACTGAAAGGTCTGCCACCGGCGCTGATTCAGACCGCCAGTGCCGACGTGCTGCGTGATGAAGGCGAAGCCTATGCGCGCAAGCTGGACCAGGCGGGCGTGCAAGTCACGGCGGTACGTTACAACGGCATGATCCATGACTACGGTCTGCTCAACGTGGTCAGCCAGGTCCCGGCTGTTCGCTCAGCCATCCTGCAGGCGTCTCAGGAGTTGAAAGAACACCTGAAATAAAGGCAGACGCTCAAACTTCAGCCGTAAAAAAACCCGCAGCAATGCGGGTTTTTTGCGTAACGGGGTTACAAAACCATGCTTACTTCGCACGGCCTTTGTAGGAACCGCCTTCACGGGTATCGATCTCGATCATGTCGCCGATTTCGATGAAGTCAGCAACGCTCAGCTCGGTACCGTTTTTCAGTTTGGCAGGCTTCATGACCTTGCCCGACGTGTCGCCACGAGCGGAGCCTTCGGTGTAGTCGACCTGACGCACGATAGTGGTCGGCAATTCTACGGAAACCAGACGGTCTTCGAAGAATACGGCTTCACAAACGTCAGTCATGCCTTCTTCGACGAAAGGCAGAACGCTTTCGATGTCTTCGGCGTTCAGCTCGTACATGGTGTAGTCAGTGGTGTCCATGAACGTGTAGGTGTCACCGCTGATGAAAGACAGGGTGGCTTCCTTGCGATCGAGGATCACATCGTCCAGCTTGTCGTCGGCGCTGTAAACGATCTCGGTCTTGTAACCGGTCAGCAGGTTTTTCAGCTTGGTCTTCATGATCGCGCTGTTACGACCGGATTTGGTGAATTCAGCTTTCTGAACCAGCCAAGGATCGTTTTCGAGACGGATCACGGTACCGGGTTTCAGCTCTTTACCAGTTTTCATTGCATATATCCGAATTTGGATGGAATTAACCAAAGGCTCTGTACGAGAAACAGCCTGCGCAGGCCTTTTTCGTACAGAGCCTTGTATCAAGGCCGCGTATCATAGCGAATTTCCATAAAACTGCACCAGCGCCGTGGCAAGATCAGTCCGTGCGGCTTGTTGCAGGCACCAGTGCCCGGCGTGCTTTTCAATTTCAGCCCAGTGTTCGGTGAGTGCCAGCCAGCTTTCGTCCAGGTCGCTGCCGATATTCCAGTTCTGCCAGAACTGATTCACAGCATGCGCTGCCTCAGGCGCAAGACACGCCAGGTAGAGCGCTAAAAACGCATCAAGCTTGGGCAGGTGCGCGTCGTCTTCCTGCTGATAAATGTGCCAGAGCATCGGCCGCCCCGCCCATTGCGCACGGACGAATGAATCTTCGCCGCGCACGACGTTGAAATCGCAGCTCCACAGCAGTTGGTCGTAGCGTTCCTGGCGGATGAACGGTAACACCTGAACCGTCAGCCCTCCCCTTACCTGCATGAAACCTGCGTGTAACTCATCGTCGACACCCAGCCAGCGCCGCAGATCGGCGAGAATGCGCCCCTCCGGCACCAGCAGGTGATTCGGCCGACTGTCGCTGGCCAGCGCGTCAAGCCAGCTGCCCAGCCCGGGATTTTCATAGGCAAATACCGAGATCAAGCGGGCATCAGGCAACGGTTCGACGCCCAACCCCTGCAAGAAACCTTGCCTCGCGGCCTTGTCTTGCTGAAATCTCTGGCGCTGTTCGATCAGGTTTCTTTCGCGCAGCAAGCCGCCCGTGGCGTCGGAAAATCCGGGAAAGAAAAAGAACTTCTTCAAACCGTTCAACTGTGGCGAAGGCAAACCGTGGCAACCCGAGACCCAGTCTTCGGCGCTGAGGTACTCAAGGTTCAACCACAGCGGCCTTGGCGAACGCTGCAGCATCGATTCGGTATAGGGCGTCGGCAGGCGGCAGGCAAAGGCCTCGATGACCACGTCAGGAATATCGCTGTTTACCCATTCAGCGGGCCACTGGCACACCCTCACGCCCTCTTGCCATTGCTGCTGAGCCTTAAGATCAGCGTCGGGACACAAGCGAACGAAAGCCGACAGGTCATCGATCCATAAACGCACATGCAGACCCTGCTCGGCAACCAGCTGGCGTGCCAGACGCCAGGTCACGCCGGCATCACCGTAGTTGTCGACTACGCTGCAAAAAATGTCCCACGAGACTTTCATCGTGGCTCCCTGAGGCTGGATGGCAAAAAACGTTGATTGTCGTTCAGAACGCCCCGTTGCCACCAGCCTGATGCCACTGGACAGCACAGTTTTCATGCCCGGCCATCAGGCATGGCACAATCGCATCTGTTGCCCTGCAAGGAGTTCAGCCATGTCATCCACTACCCGCCGTCGCGACCTGTATGTGTCGTTGAAATTGATTGTCTGCATTGCGCTGGGTATCTGGCTGGGCGCAATGGCGGTGTTTCTGACCGCACTGCTGTATTACAAAAGCCTGCCCCCGGCGCAAACCCAGGCGTTGGAAAACGCCGCCGCCCAGCTCACCGTCCCGCCTGCGCAAAAAACTGCCGCGCCGTCTGGCCCGGAGACTGAAATGTTCCGCAAATACGAGCAAAGCCTGCGTGAAAGCGAGGCCCGTCAGGCCCGTGAACAGGCTCAGGAACAACAACAGCGCACCTTCAACCGTTCCAAGTGTGATTTCTGGATACAGCAGGACCGCACTGCGCCGAGCGAAAAAAGTCGCGCCAGCATCAATCAGTACTGCGGATAAACCATGAACAAGCAGGACGTGCTGCAATCGATCATCGACAAGCTGGAAATCGATCTGGACATCGCGCAACGGGCGGCACAGACCGCCTACGAAACGGCAACCCACGAAGAGAATATTGCCGAGAACAAATACGACACGCTGGGGCTGGAAGCATCGTATCTGGCAGCAGGCCAGGCACGACGTGTCGAGGAGATTCGCCAGTCGCTGGCGGCGTATCGGAAATGGTCGCTCAAGCCATTCGATGAATCACGCGGCATTCAGACCGGTGATCTTGTCGCTGTCGAAGCCTTGAGCGGTCAGACGCAATACCTGTTTCTCGGCCCTGATGCTGCTGGCCTGAAGGTCAGCGCAGGTGAACAACTGGTCACGGTCATCACTGCCAAGGCACCGCTGGGGCAGAGCTTGCTGGGAAAATTCGAAGACGAGGGAGTATCAGTTTTTTTGTGTTCGGGCTGGTTAGGGCCTGCCGTCAGGCAGGCCCTTGTTTTACCAGCTC
>NZ_LKBW01000081.1 GCF_002699855.1 Pseudomonas amygdali
CCGCTTGAGCTGGTCCTCTTCACTGAAAGACCGGTTTGTGCTCAATGCGTTTAGATTGACGTCGGGGATTCTCATGCCTGCAATTAGTCCATCCGAATGTAGTCGTTGTCACGGTTGAGTTGCACTGGGCCGTGGTTCTTGGCGGTCAAGGCGTTGTTTGCTGACGCAATACGACCTTTAGCTCTTGCACCTGATCTTCGTACCGACGCTGATATTTGAGCGAGGATCCGCTCATCCAACAGGGCCGCCTCAGTGGCGCGTCCAGCCAAGGTGCCGTTTGGCCGCTCACGCCTCGCGTTCGAACTGCAGTGATGTCTCTGCGCGGCTGTGTAATGAGCGAGCCAGCCTCTTGCCGGGCCTGCTGAGCGGTTGGCTATTTTTTTGCAGCGTTGCCTTAAAAAGGTTTTTGACCGCCGACGCTGAAGTTATGTAGCCACCAAATTTTCATTAAAAGTGTCGCGTTGTGTGGCCTTTTGGACGGATTCGGTTCCTTGCGAACGTGGGCCAACGCCAAAGCTTTTAAACGTCGGTGGGGGGGGCATATCAGGGAGCACGAAACATCAAACGCGCGACGCCCGGGAGACCGTGCGTGAAAACGAGGTTTCTTGCGACATTCAGACCTTATCTTTAGCCTGGTTCTGTGCCCAGACACGCTTTACCTGGCTGACACTGACACCGGCCAGCCGCGCAGTCTCCGCAATGCTACACCCACCGCTTTTGAGGGCGATGACCCGTTCATGCATTTTGGTATCCGGTTTACGCCCAGCGTATCGACCGGCGCCCTTGGCCAAGTCGATGCCTTGGCGCTGTCGCTCTCGCCGGTCCTCGAAGTCGTCACGCGCTATTTGCAAGGCCAGACGCAACAGCATGTCTTGTACGCCTTGCAACACCACCTTGGCGACACCACGGGACGCCTCGGTCAATTGCGATAGATCGACGATTCCAGGCACTGCCAGGCGTGCGCCCTTAGCCCTTATCGCGTCCACAAGTTTTTCTGCTTCGACCAGAGGAAGACGGCTGATTCGGTCGATCTTTTCCGCAATGACGACTTCACCCGGTTGCAGGTCCTCAATCATGCGCAACAGCTCGGGACGGTCGGATCGAGCGCCCGAGGCCTTCTCGCGATAGACCGCAGCTACGTAGTAGCCTGACTCTCGAGCATTGCCAATAATCGCTTCTTGGCGCTGCAAGTCCTGGTCTTCTGTACTGACACGCAGGTACACCCGCGCAACATTGATAGTCGTCATACTGTAACCCTTTAGATACGTTCCTGATTCAACACTACGTTTACGCTTCCCAGGGGTTAATGACATTCAACCCGGCAGCCTCAAAAGGGCCAGTGTCACGGGTGGCGACGGTGAAGCCGTTGGCGAGGGCGATGGCTGCAATGAAGGCATCTGCCGTTTCGACCGCCAACCCGGCTGCGCGGGACTTGGCCAGCAGTTCGGCATAAGCCTTCGTACAAGTCATATCGAACGACAGCACCCTATTGGCGAACATCGGCAGCAGGTGCTTTTCCAGGTTTTCACGCAAGCTATCCTGGCGTTTTCCGACAGGCATCAGCGCGATACCTGCACGCAACTCGGCTACCGTGATGGTGGACAGATAAAGCGTTTCCAGCGCTTGTGCGTCGATCCAGTCAAGGACGTGGGCATTGGGCTCTCGGCGCTGCGGTTCTGAAATTACGTTCGTATCGAGCAGGATCATTCAAAGCTCACCGCACGGGCCGGAGACGTGATGCGCGTGTTCTCAAACAAGGTGTGTTCTTTATCGGTCAGACCACCAACCTCACGGGCAATAGACGCCAAGAACGAGCCAAGTTTCACACGTCCCTCGGGTCTCGCCGCCCGCTCCAAGATGTCGCGTATTTCGGCCTCGGTGCTGCGCCCGTGCAGGGCAGCCTGGATGCGGATTGCCCGATGCACTTCATCGGGTAGATTTCTTACGTTCACGTTTGCCACTTGGTAGTTACCAGTTTTTGCCATCATTGGTATCATTATATGCTTTTGATACCATAAATCAAGAATGCTTGATTGGTCCATTTTGGTAAACCCAAAGGGACAGAGTCTATCAGGGGTGGCTCATTTCTCCAGAAAGCAATCCTAAAGAGCTATGTAGAAAAGAGCTATGTAGAAAAGAGCTATGTAGAAAAGAGCTACCCATTTGAGCCGTATCATTTTGCACCGCTACACCTTTGTGTCCTTTCGGCGCTAAGCACAGGAATAGGTCATTTCGCGATTGTGCTAATTAGCACAATCGCGACTCTGAGAAAGGCGTCTACTTGGTCGAGCCGAGCATGGCCTTGCGCCAGTTCCAAGGCCACAACATTAAGAGCCGTAGGAGCGTTACGTAGCGCTGGCGGCCGAGGCTGCAATGGAGCAACCAACCGACCATAAGATGAATGGCCAATTGCTGTTATTGGCATAGCTAGGTGGGGTAATGCCTTTAGCTATTTAGCTAAATCAATAATCTGCTTGCACTCATCCAGATCATGGCTATACTTTGCTTAATCTTAGCTAATTAGCTAATTAGATAAAAAGGAAGCCCCGCAAATGCTACCCCCTCTTGCTATCGGCTGCATCTCTCAAAAAGGCGGCGCTTGGAAATCTACAATCGCGCGCGCACTTGCTACCACCTACACGGCAGCAGGTTGGGAAACTAAGATTATCGACCTCGACACAAAACAAGCTACAGCTACCAACTGGCAGCAGCGCCGTCTGCTGGCTAACATCGAACCCGCTATTCCGGTACAGCTCTTTGGCAATGTGGCCACCGCAGTCAGTCGCGCCGGAGATGCCGATCTATACATTTTCGACGGCCCGGCTAACGCCACCGAAGAAACTGTGAAGATCGCCAAGGCCAGCAACTTGCTGATACTGCCAACGGGCCTAACTTTAGACGACCTCGACCCACAAATTGCGCTTGCCAACACCTTGGCCGATCTGCACGGCGTGCCGGTAGACCGCATAGTGTTTGCCCTATGCAAGGCTACAAAGCGCGATGCGGCAACTGATGCCGCACGCGAGTACCTGGGAAAAACGCGCTTCGCCACACTCGCTGGTTCAATCCAGCACCAAGATTGCTATGCAGACGCAATGAACAAGGGCCGCTCTGTAACCGAAACCTCATTTCGGAGCCCACGCGCCAAGGCAATGGAAGTCATCCAATCAGCTGTCGATCACTTCAGCCGACTCACTAAATAGCATAAAAGCTAATTAGCTAAAGCGCGAATTAGCTAATAATGTGTTATTATGAGGTCACCGCTAATTTAGGACTCAACGCTATGTCTACCAAGACTTCCAAGCCCGGCGAAGCCCCTGTCGTCAAGGTGCCCAAACCACCACGTCGCGATTTGGGTGAGCCACCAAAATCAGCCGCCGACACGGCAGCAGTTGGCAACAATACTAAGGTAGCGGCAGACGACAAACTGGTGGACTTAGGCTTTAAGCTCGATCAAGCATTCAGGCGTGAGTTCCGCACATTCTGCGCGAGCAATGATATATCGCAGGTAGGTGCGTTCAAGGAGGCAATGAAGGACTACATGAAAAAGAAGGGCTGGCAATCCAGCGAGTAAGAAAGTCGAGTGCCAAGGGCTTCTACCACCTTGGCACTCGTGACAAACCGAAACCCCGCAAAAGGTGTACGAAATGTCAGGTCAAGAATATAACATTATTCGCCGCACGCCCGTAGTCGAGCTATGCAACATTCCAGCCCGGCAGTTGATCGAGTTTCTCAAGCAATGCCGCCCATTGGTTAGCGAAGCGATTTTGATAGCGCGCCTGAGTCGGTGAACTGCATAGACAGTTAGTGAAAATATCCCTGTATCGTCCACGCCCAGCCCAGCCCAGCCCAGCCCGTTCTGGGCTGCGGCATCTTTTTAGTGTCCATGAAAATGAAGACGCAACAGCATCAATTCAATGCTGTGGCTGTGGGCTGCCCAGCTCCGCGCTTGCTGCCGGTGCGCTCTAAGCGAGAATCAACATAATCTCACCCACAGCCATTCGTCGGGAAAAGTGGAATTTGGATCCTATATTCCTTAGCCTTATTGTCAGACAACAGGACAAAAAACAGTATGCTCAGCTTCTCACGACCTCAATCCCTTGTTGAAGGTGTCGTGTCAACGATACGCAAAGAAATAGCGAGTGGGGGGCTCCCAGCCGACTCGAAGATGCCAACAGAACATGAGCTGGCTGATCAGTTCGGCGTCAGCCGCTCGGTAGTGCGCGAGGCCATTTCACAGCTGAAAGCCGATGGCGTGCTAGTTATTCGTCGGGGCAACGGCTCTTTTGTTTCTCAAAATCCCTCTGGAACGGTTTTTAGGCTGCCAAGCAGCGAGAGCCATACAGCGGATCTCGCTAAGCTGTTTGAATTGCGCTCGTGCATTGAAATACAAGCCGCGTCACTGGCTGCGCAACGGCACACGACGAAAGATTTGGAGCGGCTGTCTGACGCCATCTCACTGATGGAAGGTAATGCCGGGAATTTTGAAGCATCTTCAAAGGCGGATGTGGAATTTCATAGGGCCATCGTAGCTGCCTGCAAAAACGAATACCTGGCTGCATTCCATGACTTTCTAGAAAGCCAGCTCATCCGGGCTCGTTTCATGGCGTGGGAAAACTCGTCAAAGCTTGCGGTAGGTCCAAGCGGTGCCAACCGCGAGCACCGTGAAATTTACGATGCGATCAAAAGTTACAACCCGGTTGAAGCCGCTAACTGCGCTCGCTTGCATCTGAATTCTGCCGCTCTACGCCTCAATATAGATGTGATGGAGTAGCGGTATCCGTGAGGGCACCAGTACCTGTCGCCGTTAATTTTGGTTGTCAGACAACCAGACATAAAAAGGGACTTTCATGATTTACGATTTTTGTGTGATTGGGGGTGGGATTGTGGGGCTGGCCACAGCCATGCAGCTACTTAAGGCTCATCCAGGCGCTTCGTTACCAGACATAAAAAGGGACTTTCATGATTTACGATTTTTGTGTGATTGGGGGTGGGATTGTGGGGCTGGCCACAGCCATGCAGCTACTTAAGGCTCATCCAGGCGCTTCGTTGGTGCTCGTGGAAAAAGAGGCCGCCATAGCAAAGCACCAAACTGGCCACAACAGCGGGGTCATTCATGCTGGGATCTATTACGAGCCTGGCAGTTTGAAGGCCCGACTGTGCAAGCGCGGGGCAGAACTGAGCAAAGCATTCTGTACCGAACACAAGATCCCATTTGAAGTTTGCGGGAAAATGCTTGTTGCATCTAATCCTCGGCAGCTTGCCTTGCTCAGCAATCTTGAGGAGCGAGCCAGAAAGAATGGGCTCAACGTTGAACGACTTGACGCTCAGGCGCTAAGGCAACGCGAACCCAATATTACAGGTCTGGGTGCATTGTTTGTAGACAGCACCGGTATTGTGGATTACCGAATCGTGTCAGATGTCATGGCTGATGTGATAACTAAAGCCGGTGGGGAAATAGCATTAGGTCAAACGATAGCTGCAATTCAGGAGCATGAGAGCCACGTATCGGTGTCATCAGAAGCGTTATCCTGGAAGTCTAAAAAAATTGTAGTTTGCGCGGGTTTACAGTCTGATCGTCTAGCTGCAATGGCTGGGCTGAATGTCGATTTTCAGATCATACCTTTTCGTGGTGAATACTTTCGTTTACCGCCAGAAAAAAATAATAGCATCAATCACCTGATTTACCCAGTGCCAGAAGCAGGGCTTCCATTTCTCGGGATCCATTTAACTCGCATGATTGATGGAGGGGTTACGGTTGGGCCCAATGCTGTGCTTGGGCTTTCGCGCGAAGGCTACAAAAAACTTGCATTTAATGCGCGCGATGTTTTGGAATATAGTTTGTATCCAGGTTTTTGGAAGCTTCTGGGAAAAAACTTACGCTCGGGTGTCAGCGAAATTAGAAACTCGGCCTGCAAGAAAAGCTACCTAGAGCAATGCCGACAGTATTATCCCTCTCTCAACCTTGAAGACTTAAAATCTTCGGACGCAGGCATACGCGCACAGGCCGTCACAAACAAAGGAGGATTTGTACAAGATTTTCTGTTTGTACAAACATCCAGAATGCTGCACGTGTGTAATGCGCCATCACCGGCAGCCACATCTGCGATCCCAATAGCAGAAATGATAGTGGCGAAACTAGAAGGCTCTGTAGTTTAAGCAGTGCTGTTAATATAAATTATAATAGTATGGGAAAACCATGAGTGAAAAAAATAAATTGATGCCAGATGAAACTACAACCGAGCGCAAAATTCGTTTGCGGAAGGTTGCAGCTGCAACAATCGTTGGATCAATGCTGGAGTGGTATGATTTTTATCTGTATGCATTGATGGCTGCCACGGTTTTTTCTAAAGTTTTCTTTAATCCTGCTGATGCGCAAAATGCGACCTTACTGTCTTTCTCGACCTTCGCAATCGGCTTCATAGCTCGACCGTTGGGAGGTATTCTTTTCGGACACCTCGGAGATAAGTTTGGCCGCAAACGTATGTTGATGGTGACCTTTTGCCTAATGGGGTTTTGCACAACAATCATTGGACTTATTCCTAGTTATGCCACGCTAGGCATTTGGGCACCGGCAACGTTGGTGGTGATTCGAATCTTGCAAGGTCTAGGCGCAGGTGCTGAACTCGCTGCTGCAGCTGTCACAGCGTATGAGCATGCTGACGAGAACAAGCGCGGCAGCCAGGGCGCATGGCCCGCTCTAGGGTTGAACCTGGGGCTGCTTCTGTCGTCGTTGACGGTCTATCTTCTGACGATGCAAGGTGAAGCATTCTTGCTTTCTGGAGGGTGGAGAATTCCATTTATAGCCAGTATCGTTCTTGTCATGGTTGGATTGTGGGTGCGCAGAAGCATTCCAGAAACGATTGCGTTCCAGAAGATCAGTGAAGACAACAAATCACAGGTCACGTCGAACACAGGGATAGAAAAAGCGCCTTTGCTGACTTTGCTTAAGAAAGACTTTAAAGGTCTTGTTGTCGTGCTTCTTGTTGCAATTGGGTATAATGCATTAAGCTATATATTCAAAACCTTTTCACTCGCATACCTCACCTTGTATAAGGGAGTCTCCGCAAATACTACGTCGCTATCTGTAACCATTGCCAGTCTAATAGCAATTTTCACGGTTCCTTGTTTTGGCGCTTTGTGTGATCGCTGGAGCAGCAAAAAAGTATTGATGGCTGGAGGGACGCTGTCTGCAATATTTGCGTACACCTTCATGCAACTCTTGGAGACAGGGCAGAGCTTGTGGATCTGTGTCGCTATTGGTTTCGCAACTGGTGTACTTGCACCTATGATGTTCGCTCCACAAGGCTCTTTCTTGAGTCGTCAGTTTCCTACCAACACAAGATCATCAGGCGTTGGTACTGGTCGTGAGATTGGAACTGCTATAGCGGGTGGCCTAGCCCCGCTTGGAGCGTTATCCTTGGTTTCAAGTTCTCCAACGCACTCAACAAATAGCGTTGTACTGATCTTGGTTTTATCAGCAGTTTTGCTAGTCGTGGCCAGCGCGTTTGATCAAGGTGGTAAGAGTTCTAATTTCAAAAACTGATAAATAGATTTTCTGACCTTTCATAGATGCCGCGTGCACCGTGTTGGAGAAAATAATGATAATTGATGAAGATGAAGTGAGAGTCGAAATAAAAGAATTGATGGACTTGATACGTTTAGACGAAAAGTACGCATCTTTGTTGTCGGATGGTATTTTTCCAATAGATCACGAAGCAATTGAATTCAATTACCAACGACGTTTTCGAATAATGGAAATTTCACGTAAATACGGCCTGGGCTGATGTTTGATATGGCTTACACGAAGCAATTGAATTCAATTACCAACGACGTTTTCGAATAATGGAAATTTCACGTAAATACGGCCTGGGCTGATGTTTGATATGGCTTGTTATTTTTCATCAGACTTGCTGTAAGTCGTGAATTTATTCATGAATGCCAGAATCTCTTCTAGAGATTCTGGCGAATCAACTTCTATTGCTTTGTCAGCGATTGCCTGTCTAAGCGATATCAGGCGCGTCCTCAGTACGTCTTGGCCGCCTGGTAGCAGTTCGCCAGGAGCTACATCAAAAGCCATCGAGATTTTTATCAACTGCTCAACGCCGGGGAGGTGAATTCCTCTTTCGTAACAACCTACAAGCGGCGCATCACAGCCTATTTTTTCAGCAAGGGCTGCTTGGCTCATGCCTGACAATTTACGAAGAGCCTTGATTTTTGCTCCTACGAAGCTTCGAAGCGTGTCCATTTTTTACCCATAAAATCTCATGGTTTCATGCGGTTGGCTCACGGAAAAGAAAACAAACCATCTAATAGATGGTTTTTCATTTACTTTTTCTTTTGTTTGCTCTATTTTGTTATCTACAAATCCATCACCTGGTGGCCATCCCGGCCCAGTACAGATGGAGCTGGTTTCCATCAGCACACCACTCGCCCCTGCGCTCAGCGGTTTGGGAATTCGAAAGAGCGCCTGATCGGAAGGTTCTGAATATGAAAAATTGGCGTGTTTTGATGCACAATTCTGCCGTACATCAGTCACTTATCACGTTGATCGCACAGTTGGACGTGGAGGTGTATTCCCCCGAAAGCACTACCTACCGCAAACGTCCGGATCGCCCTTCATCGGTAGAGACGAAGGTGCGTTTGTTTCCTGGCTATCTGCTGCTGCGCTTCGATCCTGAGGTCACGCACACGACGACTATCACCGCGCTGAATGGCGCTCATGGGTTCGTTCAGTTTGGCGGTAGGGCCTGTGTTGTGCAGGACGCTACGGTCGAGCAATTAAAAGCCGCTACCTTGGTTCATGCATAGGAATTTCAAAATGCCTATGCATCAAGTTGACGCTATGACGGAGGCGTCATGCCTTCATAGCGATGCGTAGTAAGACACTGATGCGTT
>NZ_LKBW01000082.1 GCF_002699855.1 Pseudomonas amygdali
TTTGGTCGGCATACATGCACCTCTAGCTACATGTTATGCCCGAACACAAAATTTCTGACAGTCTCTCTCCATTCAGGGCGACGACACGCTCTCGCTGGACTCTGCCGGGCCTTACACGTGCAGAAGCGACTACACTTACGTTGCGCGTGACAACGTGGGTTACTGCCTGAAATTGCCCGATCCGGCCGACAACGAGAGCACCACTCGCTACACTGCAGATTACCTCTCTTATCTGGTTGACTTGACGCGGGCCGCCAACACAACTACCAAAGACTTCACCGTCAATAACATCATTCCCAACGATTACCGTATCAATGTCGCGCGCAACGTTTCATTGATCCTTGTTGCCAACAACAAATCCCTGAGAATCGGTCTGGCCGGGTTCAACCCGCCGACCAACGCTGATCCCGGGCGTGGAGGGAAGATTTCCAGACCTGTTGCAGACCTGTCCCCTGTCGCCAGTAACCCTTACAACAACGGCGGTGTCAGTCAGGCTGATGCAAACGATAATGTCACTGCCCTCAATGCGGCCATCAATGCACTGCGAGGCGACTCCAATACGCCGTTGGCCGAAACGTATTATGAGATAACCCGCTACTTTCGGGGCATGACCCCGTATTACGGTTATAGCGGGGCACCGACGACCTACACCAGCCCTATACAGTACCGGTGCCAGAAAAACTTTGGCGTGGTGATCACTGACGGCTTGCCGACATACGATCGGACGTTCCCGACCAACGATCCGGAGGATGTACTCAATACCTCACGCTCACTGCCCAATTGGGACTTGAATGCGGCCAATGACGGGGCCAATCTTAATGGTGATGGTGAGGGCGATACGCTTTATCTGGACGACCTCGCCAAGTTCGCCTATGACATCGACATGCGAAGAGCGAGCAGTACACCTGCCACTGACCTGACCAAGAAAAGTTGGGACACAGACGGCTTCTCTCAACAGAACATGACTACCTACACCATTGGTTTCACAGCCGCCAACCAGATGCTGATAGACGCTGCTGACAATAACCATGGGCACGGCAAGTATTTCCAGACCAATGACAGCGCCGGTTTGAACAACGCCTTGAACCTCGCATTGAGCGATATCTATGCCAAGGCCGGTTCGGGCGGCGGTGGCGTGGCAAACTCGTCCACCCTTCAGGCGGGCAGCCGCTTCTACCAGACGCTTTATGACCCGACGGACTGGCATGGCACGATCAAGGCTTACAATCTGGACGCTACGACAGGAGCGCTGAGCGCCCCTGTCTGGTCCACCGATACCACGATCACCAGCAGCACCAAGGCGCCTGTGTTCGAGTCATGGAGCACAGCGGCGACACCGACGAAAATCACTCTGGATTTTCTGAATTTCACGCAGGCTCAGCGTGATGCTTTCACGGCAACATTGCCGACCGGAGTGACCGGCGCGGAAGTTATTGCCTGGGCCAAGGGCACGGCCAATGCCAAGCTTCGTACCCGTACCATGCTCCTGGGCGATATCGTCAATTCATCACTGGGCGCAGGGCTGCCGACAGAGAAAACGGCTTCTGACCTGCTCGGAGACACCACGTACACCACTTACCTGTCTGGCAAGTCCAGCAACATGAGTTCCAGTCTGCTGGCCAACGCCAACGATGGTTTCTTCAATGTGATCGACGCCAGCTCTGGTGCGCGTAAATACGCGTATATGCCGTCCACGTCTCTGAGTTCATTGGCGACCATTTCATCCTCTTCCTACGGTTCCGGCGTTCACCGTTTCACGGTGGATGGTCAGATTGCAGTCTTCGATACGCAGGCATCCGCAGGGAGTGTATGGCGCACGGTGGCGTATTCCGGGCTGGGCGCTGGCGGCAAGGCTTTTTTTGCGATCAAGCTTTTCGAAGGTTCGGCAGACAGCATCGGGGCATTGTGGGAAGTCAAGGCTCCCGACACTTCAGACACCAACAACAAGTTCAACAACCTTGGATACACCTACTCCAAGCCGGATGTAGCACGTATGGCCGATGGCACCGGGATCGTTGTTGTGGGCAACGGTTACGGCAGTTTTACCGGGAGGGCGTCCCTGTATGTACTCAACGCCAACACCGGACAGTTCATTGCCGAAATTCCGACTCCGGTCACTGGCAGCGAAACGGATAACGGGTTGTCTTCGGTGAAACTTCGGGTCAATTCGCAGAATGTCGTTCAAGTAGCCTATGCGGGCGATCTCAAGGGCCGCCTGTGGAAGTTCGACATGAGCGGGGCCGCAGCATCCAGCTGGAAAGTAGCTTTCAATGGCTCACCCCTGTTCACTGCACCTCAGGGAGCCAGTCAGTCGATTACCGTTCAGCCGTTGTTGCTGGACCATCCCCTCAACGGCAAGATTGTGTATTTCGGCACCGGTAAATTCAGCGAAACCACGGACAAGCAAACCAGCGCGTTGCAAGATTTCTATGCCATCTGGGATGGCGATAATGGATCAGGCAACATCGTTGAGGCCAATCTGCAGCCCCAGGCCATCAATGGGACGGTGGTCGGAAGTGGCAATACGTATTACACCACGACTTCCAATGATGTGGATTGGGGCACCAAGAAAGGCTGGTACCTGCCGTTGGCAACCACGGCTCCTTATGTCGGCGAACGGATTATCTATCCGGCACAAACCTCACGCGGTCGTATCATCTTCACCACGGCGGCAGTCAACTCTACCGATCCCTGCGAAAGTACCGGGACCGGGCGCTTGTTCGAGCTGAACGCCGCGACTGGCAGCATGCTTAATTACCAGGTACTGGATACCAACAATGACGGCGATATCAACTCTTCGGATTTGATCATTGGCGGTCTCGGTATCGGTACCGGTATCCCGGTAGTGGCTTCTATCGTTGCCGGTACCAATGGGGCCAACGATAACAAGTACGTGATTGACTCCAGCGGCGGCGAGCCCACCAAGCTTAATGAGAAGGGCGGCAGTGCCAACGTCTTCCAACGCATCATGTGGCGACAAATCCAATAGGGAAACTAGACATGCGAGCGACATCCAGGGGCTTTACGTTGATCGAACTCATGATCGTCGTGGCGATTGTCGGTATTCTGGCGGCCATCGCGTACCCCAGTTACACCGAGTACGTGAAGCGTACCCAGCGGTCGGCGATTGCCAGCCTGCTATCCGAGCAAACCCAGGCGCTGGAGCGCTTCTATTCGCAAAAGGGAACTTATGCTGATTACAAGGGTGTGGTTGCCAGCAATGCGTACTACACGATTAATCCGGTCCTCAACGCCACCGACTTCACCCTGACGGCTACACCCATAGCCGGCACGCTGATGGCCGGTGACAAGTGCGGCAGTTTCGTGATCACCAACACCGGTGCGCGCAGCAACACTGGCGCTACCTCGGGCGTGACCACCAAAGACTGCTGGGGCCGCTAAAACCGTTTTTCTTGTCCCGAGACCTAGATGTCCAAGCAAAAAACAGTCATTGTCGGCGGTGGCGTCATAGGTCTGCTGACCGCCTTCAATCTCGCCTCCGAGCAGGTCAGCGTCGTTTTGCTTGATCGCTCGGGTGTCGGGCAAGAGTCTTCCTGGGCGGGCGGCGGGATTGTTTCGCCGCTTTACCCGTGGCGCTACAGCCCGGCAGTCACCGCGCTGGCGCACTGGTCGCAGGACTTCTACCCGCATCTCGCCGAGCGGTTGCTCGCACAGACCGGCATCGATCCCGAGGTTCACAAGACAGGCCTGTACTGGCTCGACCTTGACGACGAACAGGCCGCGCTTGAATGGGCGGTGCGCGAGAAACGCTCATTGACCAGTGTCGATATCTCGGCGGTGAATGATGCCGTGCCGGTTCTGGGGGAGGGCTATTCGCGGGCCATCTACATGGCCGATGTGGCCAACGTGCGCAATCCCCGGCTGGTCAAGTCGCTCAAGGCTGCCTTGCTGGCGATGCCCAATGTCGAGATTCGCGAGCAGTGCGAAGTCAGCGGTTTTGTGCGCGAGGGCAGCAGGGTTTCGGGCGTGAGCACGCCTTCAGGCGATGTAACCGGGGATCGGGTGATTCTGGCAGCGGGCGCGTGGAGCGGTGAACTGCTCAAGACCCTGAGTCTGGAACTGCCAGTCGAGCCGGTAAAAGGCCAGATGATTCTCTACAAGTGTGCGTCGGACTTTCTATCGAGCATGGTGCTGGCCAAAGGGCGCTACGCGATCCCGCGCCGTGACGGCCACATACTCATCGGTAGCACCCTGGAGCATGAAGGTTTCGACAAGACCACCACGCATGCCGCGCTGGAAAGCCTCAAAGCGTCGGCCATCGAATTGCTTCCGGAGCTGGCCAACGCTGAGCCTGTCGCCCAATGGGCAGGCCTGCGTCCCGGCTCGCCCGAGGGCATTCCGTTCATCGGGCCCTTGGCCGGGTTTGATGGCCTGTGGCTCAACTGCGGTCATTACCGCAACGGCCTGGTGCTGGCCCCGGCTTCCTGCCAGTTGATCACTGACCTGCTGCTGAACCGCGAGCCCATTATTGATCCTGCGCCTTATACACCTTTAGGGCGTCTGCATTTTCCGACTGACTGAATTCAGGCAGGCTGTGTCTCCAGTCGTCTCTCGCTGCCATCCGGCCTGATCCTGAACCAGATCGAGTACATGGCTGGCAGAAACACCAGGGTCAGCACCGTGCCCGCAAAGGTGCCGCCGATCAGCGTGTAGGCCAGCGTGCCCCAGAATACCGAATGGGTGAGCGGGATAAAGGCCAGAATGGCGGCCAGCGCCGTCAGTATCACGGGGCGCGCACGTTGTACGGTAGCCTCGACCACCGCTTGAAACGGGTCGAGCCCCTCCTGCTCGTTGTGGTGTATCTGGCCAATCAGAATCAGCGTATTGCGCATCAGAATGCCGGACAGTGCGATCAGCCCGACCAGTGCATTGATGCCGAATGGCTGCTGAAAGAGGATCAGCGTAGGCACCACACCGATCAGCCCCAGCGGACTGGTCAGGAAGACCATGACCATGGCGGATATCGAACGCACCTGAAGAATCAGAATGATCAGCGTGACCGCCAGCATGATCGGAAACAATGGCAACATCGCTGTCATGGCCTTGCCGGACTCCTCGATTGAACCTGACTGCTCGATCCGGTAACCGCTGGGCAGCTTGTCGATAATTGGCTGTAACTGTCGGGTTATGGCTGCCGACACATCCGGTGGTTGCAGGCCGTCGGCTATGTCGCCCCGCACAGTGATGGTCGGCGTGCGGTCGCGCCGTCGCATCACCGGTTCCTCCATACGCACATCAACGGTACCAATCTGCGACAGCGGAACACGTTGCCCGTCGACGCCGGTGAGGGTGAAGTCCATTATCCTTGCCGGATCAAGTCGGGTGTCGCCAGCGGAGCGTACAACCACCTGCACGGTGCGAATATCCTCGCGCACTGCCGTAACGGGCAGACCTGTCAGGAGAAACTGCAGTTGCTGAGCCACCTGACTGGAACTCAGCCCCATGGCCTGCATACGGTCCTGTTGCAAAGTGAAATGCAGCGCCGGAGTACGTGTGCCCCAGTCGGTATTGACGGTGCGCATCATCGGGCTGGCGTTCAGAACCTGTTGCACCTGCGCCGCAATGCTGCGCAGTGTTTCCGGGTCGCGTCCGGCAATACGGTAAGCGAGGGGGTAGGGCGAATAGGGGCCGAAGACCAGTTGCGTGACCCTTACCCGCGCTTCTGCAGCCAGTCCCTCGGAAATAGCCAGGCGCAATCGGTGTTTCAGCGTTTCACGCTGTTCCTGGCTGTCGGTACGTACCACGATCTTGGCAAATGACGGATCAGGCAATTCCGGCCCCATCGCCATGTAGAAGCGTGGCGCACCCTGACCAATGTAGGCGGTAACGATCCCGGCTTCCGCCTGTTCAGCCAGCCAGCTTTCCACTTTTGCAGCAGCCGCACTGGTTTGAGAAATCGAGGTGCCATAAGGCATCTGCAGTTCGATCAATACTTCAGGACGATCGGACACTGGAAAGAACTGTTTCTTGACCAGTCCCATGCCCAGCACGGCCAGCACAAAGAGCCCGATGACCGAGCCTGCTACCAGCCATTTGCCTGCAATGACGCGCGCCAGAATCCGACGGAAGCGGTTGTAGCGCGGCGTGTTGTAAAGCGCCTGATGTCCACCTTCGATCTGCTTCACATCAGGCAACAATTTGACGCCCAGATACGGGGTGAAAAACACGGCGACCACCCACGAGGCAATCAGCGCGATACCGACGATCCAGAACATGTTGCTGGTGTATTCGCCTGCCGTGGAGCGCGCGAAGCCGTTGGGCATGAAGCCGACGGCGGTGACCAGCGTGCCGGATAACATCGGCGCGGCGGTGTGGCTCCAGGCATACGCAGAGGCAGCGACGCGGTCGTATCCTTCTTCCATCTTCACCACCATCATTTCGATGGCGATGATCGCATCATCTACCAGCAGCCCGAGTGCCAGGATCAGCGAGCCCAGCGTGATCCGGTCGAAATTCTTGCCGCTCATGGCCATGATCACGAAGACCACCGCCAGGGTCAGCGGGACGGCGGCAGCAACCACCACACCGACACGCCAGCCCATGCTGATAAAACAGACCAGCATGACTACCAGCAGTGCGACGAAGAACTTGATCATGAACTCATCGACCGCCGAACTGATATTGACGGCCTGATCCGTGACCTTGCTCAGGCTCATGCCCAGTGGCAGTTCGGCGTTGATCGCGCCCACTTCCTGGTCCAGTGCCTTTCCCAGGTCCAGCCCGTTCCAGCCATCGCGCATGACAATCCCCAGCAGCAGCGCAGGCTCGCCGCCGTTGCGAATCATGAACGTCGCCGGATCTTCGTAACCGCGTTTTACTGTGGCAATGTCCGCCAGCTTCAATGTCCGGCCCTGTGCCACAACAGGCGTATCGCGAATTTTCTGCAGCTCATCGAAAGCGCCGTCGAGCCTGATAAATACCTGCGGTCCTCGGGTTTCGACCGAACCCGCGGCGGTCAGCGCGTTCTGGTCGTTCAGCGCGGCAAATACCGTTTGAGGGCTGATACCCAGCGTTGCCAGTCGCTCGTGAGAGAACTCGACGTAGACTCGCTCGGGCTGCTCGCCCACTATATTGACCTTCTTCACTCTCGGCACATGCAGCAAGCGCTGGCGCAGCGATTCGGCGTCACGCGCCAGTACGCGTTGCGGCTCGCCTTTGGCCTTCAGCGCGAACAGCGCGAAGGTGACGTCCGAATACTCGTCGTTGACCATCGGCCCGATAACCCCGGACGGAAGGGTCATGGCCTCGTCACCGATTTTCTTGCGCGCCTGGTAAAACTCATCCGGCACTTGCGACGGCGGCGTGCTGTCGAGCAGAGTCAGGGTTGTGAATGCCATGCCCGGTCTGGTGTAGGTTTCAGCGCGGTCGTACCAGCGCAGCTCCTGAAGGCGTTTTTCGATCTTCTCCGCCACCTGATCCTGCATCTCCTGGGCGGTTGCTCCCGGCCAGACGGACACCACGGTCATTACCTTGACTGTAAATGCCGGGTCTTCGGCCCGGCCCAGTTTGAAAAATGCAATGATCCCGGCCAGCGAAATCAGGCAAACAAGGAACAGGGTAATCGAGCGCTCGCGGACGGCCAGCGCTGACAGATTGAAACGATCATTACTCATGGGCGCGCGCTCTGTGCCAAGGCCGCTTGAGCGGTCACTCTTACTGGCTGGCCTTCGTGCAGAAGGTGCGCGCCAAGTGCGACTATTCGTGTGCCTGGCTTGAGCTGCGTACTGATGCGGGCTTGCTCGTCATCAAGCTGCTGAACCACTACTGGCGTCCAGTAAACCTGTGCTGGCTCCCCTTGAATGACCCAGATGCCCGGTCCCTTGCCTGCGTCATACAGCGCGCCGATTGGCACCCGCAACGTGCTTTGCCCGGCGCTATCTGCGCTGGGGATTTTCACGGTGATGGTGGTGCCCAGTGGGGCATTTGCCATCTCGCCCTCGAGTATCCAGCGAGCTTCAAAGGTGCGAGTCTGACGGTCCGCAACGTCCGACAGCTGTCGCAACCGTGTTGTGGCGTTGAGGTCCTGATTGCCGAACAGCGTGGCCTGGGCGGTAGAACCGATACGGGGGCGCAGGTTTTCCGGAAGTTGAATAACCGCTTCACGCGGTCCGGCGTGTGCCACCCGTACCACGGCTTGCCCTGCACTGACGACCTGTCCGGGCTCAACGAGGGTTTCCATGACAATGCCGTCGGCATCCGCCACAAGGTCTGCGTAGCGAGTTGCATTGAGAGCAACTTCTGCCTGCGCTTCGGCTGCACTGAGTCGAGCCTTGGCCGACTCCGCCGTCGACTTGATCTGGTCGTAGCTTGACGCTGAAATGGCGCCACTGCTGCGCAGGCTTCGGTAACGTATCTCTTCGTCTGCGGCCTGCTTTGCCTGGGCTCTGGCCGCATTCACTGCTTCGCGTTGGGCGTTGGCAGCGAGCTTCAGGTCGGCTGGGTCGATACGCATCAACGGTTGACCGCGCTTGACGGCCTGCCCGGTATCGACAAACCGCTCCAGCACCTTGCCGGACACCCGAAAACCAAGATCGCTTTGCACCCGCGCCGCCACGGTTCCGGTGAAGGAACGGGGCTCCAGGCCGGCCTCCTGGAGGCTCGCAACTGGTATGACCCCCGAAGGTTGGACGCAACCTTTGGAGGCGTCATGGGTAAATATACAGTGCAGGCAAAACTCGCAGCCGTGAAAGAATATTGTG
>NZ_LKBW01000083.1 GCF_002699855.1 Pseudomonas amygdali
AGCGGCTATGGCTCAGCAGTCTAAAAATAGCGGCCTACTTCAGACCATTCCTAGGGACACTTCACTCAGAAACTTTAAAGTGGGCACTGGCCCTGCTTACGAGTGTCGTCAGTTTATTCATTCTTGCCGCTTGGCAACCCGGGGTCCNCCGGATCGAGCCTGTCCATGGACCCCAGCACGGCTGAAGCGGTACATCTTCTGAGGGATCTGACCGATCGCTATGCTCCAGCGGGCAGAAGCGTACTGGTGTTACCTTTCTGGCCGGGAGCTTATCCCTTGCTGGGGCGCGATGCGCCGCTCTGGGAAATTTACGCACTCTCGCCTCGAAGCGAGGCTTTTCAACGAGCTGAAATTCAACGCATAAAGAAGGCTGATCCCGGTTTCGCATTAGTCTTCAACATGGCGATGGATGGACGAGAAGAACTCAGATTCTCAAATTCGCATCGATGGATTGAAGAATACATTCACACCCATTTTGAAGCGGTCACGGATTCACCTAACTCGGCTTATCAGATATACAAGGCACCCGATAAAACAGAGGCTTACTGATTTACGTAAACGCCGAAACTCGTTCCGCTAGCATTAAATGGTCGTAACGGCTGAGGGAGATTGTTATCCAACCTCAAACTCTGTCCAGGCACACCGCCAGGATCAGGCTCAGATTGCCCTGCACAGTCTGCCGGTGAATTCCGGATTTTCGAAGCGTGTACACGCGCTTGAAAAAACGCTGCTTACGACCGTTTTCAAAATACTCCAGTACGTGCCGGCTTTCCTCAGTGAGTACACACTCCATGTCCTTGAGGATCGCCACATTGGCATCGTTCCACTTGGCAAATCGCCCCGAAAGCATTTTTCGAAATCGTATCAACCGTTCTCGAGTGCTCGCATTGGCCCCGATCAGGTTTCCGCGGTGTTGGCGATAGTAAAGGCAGGGGGCGGCGTCGTAGAACACTTGGCCGCCGCATCCTGTAACCAGAAGATACGTGAGCCAGTCATGGGCGATCAGGGGAGCGTGTTCAGGCAATTTGGCCAACAAACCACGGGTCGCCTGGTTGATCAGCATCGTATTGGCACCTGCCAGACTCTGAACCAAGGCATTTTTAAAAGACGGCGTTTTTTTGAACAGCGGAGAAACCCCGATGACCTTCAAGTCTGCATCGACCAGCCGGGTTCTGGAGCAGTAAAGCGCCGGTGTATCGGGCTTCAGTAGCTCAAGGTGCCCTACGCTTCTCTCTAGCTTGTCGCTGAACCAGACGTCATCCTGATCACTGAACGCGAAATAATCGGCTTTTATTTCAGAACGCTGAACCAGCGAGACAAAATTCTCTGCAAAGCCCATGCAAGGCCCGCTGAAAATGACCAGCCGCTCGCGCCCCCAGCGGGCCTGGTAGTCGGAAAGTATGCCAAGGGTGTCATCAGTCGATGCATCGTCGGAAACATAAACAACCCAGTTGCGAAAGGTCTGGGCGGAAAACGATTCAAGCTGCTCACGGAGGTACGCGGCCCCGTTGTAAGTGCACATCAATATAGCGACGCGAGGATGGCCTGACGACTCGGATAAACCTCGACGTTTTAGCGGGCTGACACCATCTGCCCTGTGTTTTTCGGTGAGCTGCGTTCTCAAGAAACCTTTCGCCTGCAAAATCCGCGCATTTTACGCCTTGTGTCGACTCCCGTCAGTCATCAAATGGTTGAATACATATCCGCTGATCCAACTTTTTAGATCACGGCCACAAAAACGGAAAAACCGGCTGGGTATGGCCACACCGGGTTTTCAGTCTAACGTGGCAAGCCGCGCAATCACCCCAATCGAAACCGCGCCGTATTGTCATTCAACGCCCGACTGCCCTGGCTCAGGGTATCCGCTGCCTGATTGACCGCTCGCGCACCTTCAAGCAAACGCCCGGCTGCCTGATCGACCTGCTGGATGTTGCTGCTGACCTCGTCGGCGGTCGATGCCTGTTCTTCCACGGCCGTCGATATTTGCGCCAGTGTATCGGTAACGCCCTGCACTGCCGTGGCGATTTCGCCCAGACGAACACCCAGGCCGGTTACCGACTGCGCATCGTTGACGGCTTGTCCGCAGGCAGCTTCCATCAGGTTCACCGCCTGAGTCACGGTGGAGCGCAAGCTGTCGACCGTCCCGGCGATCTGAGCGGTCGAGGCCTGCGTACGTTGCGACAGGCTGCGCACTTCATCGGCAACCACAGCGAACCCGCGCCCTTGCTCACCTGCCCGCGCCGCTTCAATCGCTGCGTTGAGCGCTAACAGGTTGGTCTGCTCGGCGATACCGCGAATGGCGTCCACCACCGATTGAATCTGTTGGCCCTGCTCGCTGACCCGGCCCAGGGCGGCGGCGGTTTCGGTCAGACGCTGATTGAGCTGCTGGATGCTATCGGTGGTGCGCTGGCTGTCCTGGCTGCTTTGCTCGGCAATACGCCGGGTATGCCTTGCGCTTTCAGATGCCTGCTCACAGCTTCTGGCCACACCTTGAGAAGTAGCGGCCAGCTCGGTTGCTGCCGCAGCGATCTGGCTGATCTGCTGTTGCTGGTCTTCGACCTCGGTCAGCGTCCCACTGGACTGAGCATTCAGCGTCAGCACTGCATCGCCGACACGCACGGTCTCCTGATTGACGCCCAGCAGGCTGTTACGCAGCTGCACAACCGCGACATTGAGCGCCCTGCTGATAGCGGCAAGCTCGTCACGCCCCTGCACGGCCACTTCGACACACAGATTGCCGTCACGCAGCGATTCAGCCAGCGTGGTAATGCCGCTGGCGCTGTTGCGAATCGAGGATTGCAGGCAGGCGAACAGATAGATGGCCATGATCACCAGAACACAGAAGATCACCGCCATCGGGATGAACTCCATATTGGAGGTTTCATGGTAGTAATCGAGACGGCCGTTGAGCGCATCAAGCGACTGCCTGCGCAGATCCGCCGTGCTGCCGGTCAAGGTGTCGATGCTCTTTTCAAACTCTTCCGGCTTGAGCTTGATGCTGCCGCCAAAAACCCCGTCATCAATGACCTTCAGTTCGGTTTCCAGCACTTGTTTGACCGCAGCGTACTTGTCGGCCCAAGGCTGCAACTGCTCGGGGAGCTTGGATAACAGCAGGCTGGCAGCCTTCTGCATCTGATCCTTGGAATCATCGATACGACCGCGCAGATCGCGCATCTGCAAGCGGCTCTGCAGGCTGAACTGACCCGACGCCACCGACGTTTGCCCCACACTCGACAGGCGGCCGATACGCTCGATCAGATCCGGTACTTGCTGGGTGGAAAGCTGCATGAGCATGTAGGTTTCAAGCCAGGGGTCGAGAATCAACCCGCTGTCCATTGCGATTTGCTCGCGCAGCGCCTGAACCAGGTTCAACACCGTCGTGAAGCGCTCATAACCATCGGGCCACCAGCCCACCGTACGCAATGACGCAGTGTCCAGACCGGTGACTGCCGCCTGAAGCGCCTTGAAACGGTTCATCGTGTCGGCAGGCGCGTTTTCCCGCTTCAATGCGGCATCAACGCCTTCCAGGGCTTTGGTGATACGCGGGATGCCTGCATCGACGTTGGCCATCGCAGCTTTCGCAGCCGGGGTCGGTTCACGCAGAATGTCGGCAGCTTTCCAGCGTGCGGCATGGTCGCGCTGGGCAGCCAGTTCAATATTCAGATCATCAAGCGCCAGCAACTGACGCACGCCCGATTGCTCGCCGGAAATGACATCGAGCTTGTTGCTGTACTCCTTGGTGATGACCCATGCGCTGCCCGCCAGCGGCAACATGAACAGCAGGAACAAGACCTGAAACTTGCGAGCGAAACCAAAATGTCCCATCAGGCGCATGCCTGGTGACAAAAGACTGTTCATGTCCTGCGACTCCCCGTGAACACCTGCCAGACCTGAGCAAACAGAGGCGATGCTTTTTTTTAAAAAACGCTAACAGCAAAATGCCATGCTCTTGTTTCAATGGCGATACGTGTCGCCTCACATTGGTACGAAAAGCACGGCCGATGATGGGTTTTCGTACCATATGGCGCAGCAATTGACGTACCGCCGACACTGAAGCAAGAACCGGACCGTACACGAGGCTGGAAAGGCTCTTTCAGGGCAGCAAAATATTCATCCCGAACAGGACACTGGAAACGTAAACTTCGGCAAACCGATTGACCCCGTCTTAGCGGTCCCCTCGTCAAGGAGGTCTTGCCATGACCACACCGCCCGCCTCACCGCGTATCGTCGCGCAACCGTCCAGGCCTCAACTGAGCGCCGGTCAGAAGAAATTCAACACGTTGATGGAAAAGCTCGAAACCAGGCGCAAACTTCTGCAGCAATGGCTCGTTATTTCAACAACCTGCGAAAAGCTCTGGGTCGAAGAGCTGGTCCCGATGCTCAGCGAGCAGGCCGAAAACGAAATTACCAAGCTGCGCCTGCTCGACGTGGCCTTCGATCAGTTCCGTCTGAGCAAGAAAGACAGAGCCACGTTGCTGGAAATCATCTGTGTCATGACGATGTCGCTCATGGGCGGCGAACACGATGAAGAACTGAAGCAGCTCTACCTCAAATACACCGGCAGCGATTACGACGAGGATGAGCGCCTGCAAAACCAGCTGTTCAAGTCCTCGCAGGAAGAAGAGCTGGGCGTGGAACTGGGAGACGATGTCGACCTGAACTCCATAGATGATGTGACCCAGCACATTGAGGAGAAACTGCGCGAGCAGGCCGAACAGGCGCAAAGCACCCAACAGCCGAAGAAGCCCACTGCCAGCGAAATACGCCGTGAACAGGAAGAGGCGGAAGGCAGCCAGTCATTGCGCGAAATCTACCGCAAACTGGCCAGCGCCTTGCACCCGGACCGCGAGCAGGATGCCGATGAGCGCGAGCGGAAAACGGCGCTCATGCAACGGGTCAACGAAGCGTACGAAAATGACAACCTGCTGGCGCTGCTGCAAATGCAAATGCAAATGGAGATCGAGCAGATCGACCAGACGCATATCGACAACATCACCGACAAACGCCTGAAGCACTTCAACCGTATCCTGAGCGAACAACTCAGAGAGCTGGAAGACGAGATCCACGACCGCAAAATGCTGATCCGGGAACAATTCCTGATGGACCCCTATGAGGACATCCGACCCAAGACGGTCAATGCAAAATGTGCGAAGCAGCTCAAGGCCATACGTGAACACCTCGACGACGCACAGGATGAACTGGACGCACTGACTGACCCGAAAAGCCTTAAAGCCTGGCTCAGGGATCAGCGCGACATGGCAGAGATGCTGGAGCGGGTAGAAGAATTCGATGATATGGAGCTGATGGACACCCTGTTCCGGTAAAAGCCCGAAAAACCTGCCTTGCGCGAGGGCAGCCAGCTAACCGGTTGATCGCACGCAATTATTTTTCACAACAACGCTTGACACATATGCGTTCTCCGAGAATAATGCGCGCCACTTGGCTACATAGCTCAGTTGGTTAGAGCATAGCATTCATAATGCTGGGGTCCGGGGTTCAAGTCCCTGTGTAGCTACCAAGTACCGATTTACAGACGTCTACAGCAGTCTGTGAATCACCCCAAGAAGCCCGCCTAGTGCGGGCTTTCTTGTTTCTAACCGTACCTTCTTGTGTATATCTATATCTACCCTTCGTGTATCCCGCCGTGTATCCTCACCAAATAATTGAACCGAGGGGATACACACTCGATGAAGCGCTCCGAAATCAAGCGTCGCCCTCTTTCCGATACCGCATTAGCCGGTCTAGAGCCTTGCGTGAAGGAATACCGCGAGCTGGACGGAGGTGGCCTTTATTTTAGGGTGAAGCCTGACGGACAGAAGTCTTGGCAGTTCCGCTACAAGAAGCCTGACGGCAAGTGGTCTTGGCTCGGTCTGGGCGGGTACCCAGAAGTCGGCGGTGCGCTGGCGAGACAAAAGGCCGGGGAACTTAGGTCAGACGCAGCCGATGGAAAAAACCCGATTATTTCCAAGCAGGCACGCAAAAAGGTTGAGCAAGCTGCAGCCGGGCAAACATTCGAGCCGCTGGCCCGCGAGTGGTACCAGTCGCGGCTGGCCAATTGGGATGCCGATACAGCGAAGCGAATCATCGGAGCACTTGAGCGCCACGTTTTCCCGGTATTCGGTCGACGCCTCTACGTGGATATCACCCCACTCGAGTGGATGGAGTTTTTGCGAGGCATGGAGCAGATGGGTATCTTGGAGCAGATGAGCCGCGTTCGCTCCTACTGCCGTGATATCTACGATCTAGCGAGAGTAACCGGCCGCGCGACTCACAAGCCAGTCGAGGGTCTACAAAAATACCTACAATCGCGCAGCGCCGAAAACTACGCTCATGTCTCCCCGAACGAGCTGCCCGGTCTAATGCGTGCAATCGCCGCCTACCCTCACGCTCATGATGTAAGGCTTGGTCTGCGCCTTCTCAGCTTGTTTGCAGTACGTCCAAGTGAGCTGCGGGAGGCGCGATGGTCGGAGTTTGATTTCAGCACAAGGGTCTGGACGATCCCTGTTGAGCGAAAGGGCCGCAAAAAAGGCCAGGAACACTTAGTGCCACTCACGACCCAAGCCATCGAAGCGTTGGAAGAACTGCGCAAATACACAGGTGCTTACGCCCTCCTCTTTCCAGGGCGAAGTGATCATACAAAGCCCCGGAGTAATACTGTGTTCCTCATGGCGCTACGCAGGATGGGGTACGAAGGTCGGCAAACTGGCCATGGGTTCCGACACATCGCGTCGACCGTGTTGAACGAGAACGGATTCGACGAGAACCACATTGAGGCGCAGCTATCACACAAGAAAGCTGGTGTGGCTGGCGTCTATAACAAGGCAAAATACTTAGCTCAGCGTGCCACCATGATGCAATGGTACGCGGATCATCTGGACGCGATATCAGCCGAACAGTCGGCCGAAAGGAAGCGAGCATGATCGAACCACAGTTCCTAAGCATTCCAGAGCTTGCGAGCCGCTGGAACGCAACTGAGCGCCAGATTCTCGAACACGGCTCACTCTTTCGGATTCCAGTCTGCTTTCTATTCGACGGTCTGGCATTCAACCAAACAGAGCGCTGGCTGATGGGTCACGGTGCGCATGATGAAGAGCTGGAACTCGAGACCAAGAAGGCCCGCATAGCAGACTGGAAAGATCACCTGAAAAGGAACGCTCTCGGTTTGACCGACGAGTTCAGCAGGCTGAATGATCAGCAGGTGCTTGACCTTCGCAAGATGATTACCGAGTACGAGCACAGAATCGCAATGCTGGACGATCTGCTAGATGATCGCTTGCTGAAGCGAAGGGGCAAGACAGTATTCGGCTACCTTCGATTGCCACCGCGAATAGTAATCGACATTCAGGAACAGTCTACAATCCCATTCCCTCACCTGGCGCTTAATCAGGCTGGCGAGCTCCTAACGCTTGAGCCAGGAATTACAGGAAAATGGAAGAGCACTTTGAGCACGAGCGATCTGTTGATACCCCTAGCAGATATCAAGGCCATTGAGGCGCAGCAGAAGGCGGAAGGTGCCCCAGAAGAGCGAAGGCAAGTATCAAAATCCAGACTACAGGAACTAGCGATCATCAAGGAAATTCGCGATCTCGGCTACGAGCCTAGCGCGCTACCACCTATGAAAAGTGGCAAACGTTGGGTGAAAAAAGACGTGTGGAGCAGACTAGAAAATCGCACCGAACTTTTCATCAGCAGAAAGACGTTCGAATCCGCATGGGAGCGATTGCGCGGGAGCAACGAAATAGAAGTCCAGGTCGAATAGAAAATGACATGATGTCCCCTTCTACAAGCGCTAGCGCAGTAATACGGATACTGTCATGATCAAGCTTAGAGCTCCGTACACCTGCTCTTGGCCTCCACCTCCTAAGGGGAAGGTTGGCCGTTCGAACCGGCCCTGGGACACCATATAAAACATGGCCTCTAGCGATTTAAGCACTCACCTAAAAAACGCCGTGGGTGCAGCGTGGGTGCAAAAGGATTGCTTCAGGCATTAAAAAGCCCCGCTCAGGTAATCGCCTGTCGGGGCTTTTTTGTATCGGACATCAGATTCGCGAATTAAGGGATTTTCACGGATATTCCTGAGTTAGGTCCGGGAGGAACACCCAATGCCGGCTCTACGCCTGGAGAGTTACGAATATCCTCGAGTAACTGCTCGGGTGCGAATCTTCTTCCTATTACCGCCTCTGACTCTGGACGGGGCACCAATGAATGCTTTGCGCGATAAGCTTCCAGCTCGGGGATTTGTTCTTCGATTGCCTTGAGGCACAAGCCTCGGACGAAATAACGGTTGAATTCGCCTTCTGCGAGGGTTTCCGGGGCGTTATGTGGGACTTGCGCCAGCGTGAACCCGCCTTTTGGCTTGGCTCTTTGCTCTTGGCTTTTCATCAGCCGACGAGCTCTTATCTGATCGGCTAGCCAGTCATCCGAATGATTGGCTGCCGCTTCTTTCAGCAGTTCTGGCCAGGCTTTTACACCCTCTTCAGTTAAACGTTTACCAGTGAAAAGCTTTTGTGCGTGGATATCTGCTTCAATCTCTTTGACCATATGCTCACGTGAGCGAACATCAATATCCCTGTACTCAAGACCCATGATTACTTTCCTTCGTTATCCATCGCAGGCAAAACCTTGCCTTATTGAGGTGTAGGTGTCACCGCCACTGTAAAAATGACCCCCTAACGCCAACCTAGAATTG
>NZ_LKBW01000084.1 GCF_002699855.1 Pseudomonas amygdali
CCGAGCTGGTAAAACAAGGGCCTGCCTGACGGCAGGCCCTAACCAGCCCGAACACAAAAAAACTGATACTCCCAATCCCGTTGGCGCAATCATCGCCAATTATTTTTTCTCGCCAAGCGCCCCTGATGTCAAAACCATGCAATACGTTTCAAGCGTTGCCTGTATGGCGCATGCACCTTTCATCGCTGCTGCGGGTGCCAATTTTTTCGGGCTTGAGCAGTTCACCGGTCTGCCTGACCTCAAGGATCTGAGCGATCATTTCGAAGGGCCGCAGTTCGCCAAATGGCAGAGCTTCCGGGAGCAAGAAGACGCTCGGTATCTTGCCTTGACCGTGCCGCGTTTCCTGCTGCGCAGTCCTTACAAGCCAGAGGAAAACCCGGTAAAAACGTTTGCCTACAAGGAAAACGTTGCGAATAGCCACGAGCACTATCTATGGGGAAATACGGCCTATGCATTTGCGACGAAGCTGACAGACAGTTTTGCCAAATTTCGTTGGTTTCCCAACATCATCGGGCCACTGAGTGGTGGTGCGGTGGAAGACCTTCCCTTGCACCGATTCCACAGCATGGGTGAAATCGAGACAAACATTCCGACGGAGGTCCTGGTCTCTGATCGCCGAGAGTATGAACTCGCAGAAGAGGGGTTTATCGCGCTGACCATGCGCAAAGGAAGCGATAACGCCGCGTTCTTTTCCGCGAGTTCGGTGCAAAAGCCCAAGTTCTTTGGCAACCATTCGGATGGCAAAATAGCCGAGCTTAATTACAGACTGGGGACCCAACTGCCCTACATGATGATTGTCAACCGCCTCGCGCACTACCTCAAGGTGTTGCAGCGAGAGCAGATCGGGTCCTGGAAAGAGCGAGCGGATCTGGAGAGTCAACTTAATAAATGGATTCGCCAGTACATTGCAGATCAGGAAAACCCGAGCGCGGAAGTGCGAGGAAGACGCCCGTTACGCTCAGCGCAAATTATTGTTAGCGACGTTGAAGGTGATCCTGGCTGGTACCGTGTCAGTTTGAATATCCGTCCTCATTTCAAATATATGGGGGCTGATTTTACTCTGTCGCTGGTCGGGAAAATGGAAAAGGAATAGGTGACGCCATGAGAGGCCTCGGTAGTCTTTTTGAACGCCTTGCCGAAGTGAGGTTACAGCCGCCAGGCTTTTCTGAGGAAGAACAGTTAACGGCATTGATAGCGACACATTTGTCGAACATGCTTGGCGCTCGTGCAGGAAGCGTGAAAATGCTACCTGATTATGGCTTGCCTGACTTGAATGACATGAGCATGAGCGCTCACGATATATTGAGGCAATCCCGAGTGGCGATCGAGAAAGCTGTCAGGCTCTATGAGCCCCGCTTGTCAGAGGTTTACGTCATGTCTGAAGGGCACTCGGAAAATAGGCTGATACTGCAATTTTTTATTGATGCAATTTTAAAAGCTGACGGCATTAAAAAGGCTGTTCGGTTTTCCGCAACTGTCAGCGAAGCCGGAAGGGTAAGGGTGAGTTGACTATGCCAAGTGATTCTCGCGAATCGGTTGTTTCCTGTTTCTTTACATAAACTCCGTTATTTATTCATAAAACAAGATCCGGCAGGTGAGCATTGTCATTTAACCATTACTATCAAGAGGAGCTGATGGCCCTGCGTCAGTCGGGCCGGCAGTTTTCTGATCGGAATCAGGCATTGGCTTCTTTTTTGGGGCAGGCAGGTCAGGATCCCGACGTTGAACGGTTGCTTGAAGGGTTTGNTGAGTTGACTCATTCGCTTATGCAATTGTTATGGCCCAATTATATGCGACCGATGCCGGCAGTGAGCATGTTGCAGTTCGATCCGTTGATGGCTGTAGGGCCTGGCATAAGGGTCGAGCGCGATACCCCGGTAGAAAGTGAGCCCGTGAAGGGGCAGGTCTGTCAATTTCGTACCTGCTTTCCAACCGACATTCTTCCACCGAAGTTGGCAAATGTTTCCTACTCGGCCAGCGCGGAGGCGACGACTTTGACGTTGTCTCTGGAGATGACAGGTGACGGGCACCTGGGGGCACTGGAGCTGAACAGGCTACGCCTGCACTTTGCAGGCGATCGCGCTATTAGCCAAGCGCTGTATCTTGGCCTCATGCGCAAACTTAAAAGCGTTAAGATATTACTGTTGGATGAACAGGGCAAGCCGCTTCTGGATGGGGATGGCAAATCATATGAACTGAGCATTTCTGTAGATCAAGTACAGCCAGTGGGCTTTGCAGAAGATGAGTCATTGATCCCTTATCCGCTGAACACTTTTCGCGGTTATCGCTACCTGCAAGAGTATTTTTGCTTTCCGGAGAAATTCCTTTTTTCTGATATTGGCGGTCTTCAGATCATCGCATCAGTGAGTGAAGATGTATTGAAAGTTGCTCGTGGCTTTCAGCTGATCTTTGAAGTGCATGGCGAGGATATGCTGCATCTTCGGCCGAAGGTTGAACATATAAAATTATATTGCACACCCGTGGTCAACTTGTTCAAACAGGATGCACTCCCCATTTTGGCCGACGCACGACAGGATGAGTATCTGCTGATTCCTGCGCACTACGGTCATGGCAAGTGCGGGGTTTACTCGGTTGATACCGTCACCGGATGGCAGCCAGGAGGCAGGGGATATCAGAACTATGTGCCCTTTGAGTCCTTCGAACATGATCCGGCCGTCGATGTGCAGAGCAAGGCCCTTATTACACCTTGCGTCATCGTGACTCCGTAGCGCATGGAGGGCTGGATACTTACCTGAGTTTCGATACGCGTGGCGACCGAGACAACGAAACGATCTCGATTGGATTGACCTGCACCAACCATAATCTTCCACAGCAGATCAGGGCCGGCGGGATATGCAAGCCGTGCGAAGGCACTCCAGACTTCCTGCGGTTCAGAAATATTACACCAGCAACTAAAAGCTATGCGCCGCCGGTTGGACGTGACTTTCTATGGCGCGTCATTAGTAACATGTCGCTGAATTATCTGTCTCTGGCAAGTATCGAAGCTTTAAAGGTCATTATCGAGACCTACGACTTGCCGCGTTATTACGACAAGCAAGCGGAGAAGGTCAGTCAGCATTTGTTAAGTGGGCTGAAATCGATACGTCACCAGCACGTTGATCGCTTGCATGATGGCCGGCCGGTGCGAGGCATTAAAACCGAGCTGCTCATTGCCCCTGGCGCGCTTGCAGACGAAGCCAGTCTGTTTCTGTTTGCGTCAGTCCTAAACGAATTCTTTGCGCTTTATGCCAGTTTGAATTCTTTCCATGAACTGCATGTAAAAACCGCTCAGGGAGGTGGTTACGAATGGACGCCACGCATGGGGCAGCAGCCGCTGCTCTGACTACGCTCAGTCAGCATATACGGGAATATTCCGTGTATCAGGCGATACCTTTGATCCTCGGGATTTTACGTGAAGTTCACCCGGATGCCGATGATGAGCAACTGCATGCTTTTCTTGAATTAAGGGCAAATCCCAGTCTTGGATTTCCCTGTAGCGACATAGAACGTCTGGATTTTTTTCATGAGCACACTGACCTGTATGTCCGGTTGTACCTCAACGTGATGAGCCTGGTCGGGTCCGGTTCACCGCTGCCGGCTTTCTATGCCGAGCAGGCGTTGGGGGAACGGGACAAGCCTAATGCCACTCGGGATTTCCTGGATATTTTTAATCATCGCCTGCAAAAACTGATGTTGCCTGTCTGGCGCAAGTACCGCTATCACGCGGTATTCGCTAGTGGCGCAACCGATCCTTTTTCCGAACATCTCTTTGCATTGATCGGTTTACATGGCGCGCGCATTCGAGAAACAACCGAGTTGAACTGGAAGCGGCTGTTGCCCTATCTGGGGCTCTTGAGCCTGCGTGCTCATTCTGCCGCGTTGATCGAGTCGGTGCTTCGTTACTACTTCAAGCATGCCCGGATGTTCATCGAACAATGTGTCGAGCGAACGGTTGAGATCAGTCGTGCTCAGCTCAATTGCCTTGGCAAAGCCAACAACCAGCCAGGGCGGAATATGGTGCTGGGTGTTCGTGTTCCAGATCGGAGTGGCAAGTTTCGCATTCATATAAAACAGCTTGATTGGGAGCGCTTCCACGAATTTCTACCCGCCGGCCGGAGCTACCAACCGTTGGGCGCACTTGTGCGGTTCACGTTGCGCGATCCACTGGATTACGACGTTTGTCTCGAGCTTCTTAATTCGGATATCAGGGATCTGCGCATTGGCCAATCGAACACTTGCCACCTTGGTTGGACCAGTTGGCTCGGGCGCGAGCATGCCCAAGGGCTTGTGACGTTCAACAGACCGACTAATAAGGACTATTCATGATCGATGTAGACCTGCAGCAGCTCGTCAGAGCCCTTGATGCCCCTACACGCAGCGAGCTTGAGGGGGCCGCCGAACGTTGTGTTTCCAGAGGCAGTAGTAAAATTTCGGTTGAGGATCTGCTGGTTGCCCTACTGGAACGGCCTGATGGAATGCTTGCGCGTGCGCTGCTGGAGGCCGATGTTGCAGCTGACGAATTTGCAGGCTTCCTTCGCCAGCCGATCGAGCAAAGTGCAATCCGTAACCCGGTATTCTCTGCCGAGCTTGTTCAGTGGCTTCAAGACGCGCTGTTGATTTCCAATCTGGATTTGGGCGAAAGCCTCATTGACCAGGCTGCGTTGATTCTTGCCTTGCTGCGCAATCCTTCGCGCTATGCGGACCGTCCATACCAGCCGTTATTGGGCAGGATCAACATTGAACGCTTTCGCGATTACGCCCTTGCCCAGCAATCACCGGACGTAGCAAAGCCAGCCCTGAATCAAAGTGAATCGCTACTTGCACGTTTCACTCATAACCTGACGCAGCAGGCCCGAGAGGGTTTGCTGGATCCCGTACTATGTCGTGATGAGTGCTTGCGCCAGATGGTCGACATACTGGCTCGTCGACGCAAGAACAATCCGATTGTGGTGGGCGAGGCGGGTGTCGGCAAAACCGCAGTTGTCGAGGGACTGGCGCTGCGGATCGTTCATGGTGAAGTGCCTGATCTGTTGAAGAATGTCGAGCTACTGTCGCTGGATATGGGGTTGCTCCAGGCGGGCGCCAGTATCAAGGGTGAGTTCGAGCGTCGTTTGAAGGCGGTCATTGAGGAAGTCCAGTCTTCACTCAGGCCTGTCATTCTGTTCATTGACGAAGCCCACACGCTCATCGGGGCCGGTGTTCAGGCCGGAGGGTCGGATGCGGCCAACCTGTTGAAGCCTGCGCTGGCACGCGGGGAGCTGCGTACCATTGCAGCGACAACGTGGGCCGAATACAGACAATATTTCGAAAAGGATCCGGCGCTTGCACGTCGCTTTCAACCGGTCCGCGTAATGGAACCCACGGTGGGGCAGGCCATCACCATTCTGCGTGGGCTCGCGCCGTTATATGAACGCAGCCATGGCGTCTATCTGCGCGATGACGCTGTGGTTGCCGCTGCCCGGCTTTCGGCCCGCTACCTTTCCGGGCGTCAGTTGCCGGATAAGGCAGTTGACCTGCTCGATACAGCGTGTGCTCGTGTGCGAATCGGTCTGGTTGCCGTGCCTGAACGTCTTGAGCATCTGCGAGGTGAACTTGCTCGGCAACGAAGGCATTTCGAGGCAATACAGCGTGATGCCAATGCCGGGTTGTCGGTTGATGAAAGCTTGCTGAATACGCTGGTTTCTGACCTGTCACTAATGCAGAGCGACGCGGATGCGCTTGAGTGCAGGTGGGTTGATCAACTCGCAGCCGTCAAGCGGCTCATTAATCTGCGCAGTCAACTGGCCGACCGAAAAGTACAGCAGGCAGGCGAGGGTAGCGACTCTCAATACACGCAGGCGCTGGAGTCCGAGTTGACTGAGGTCCGACAGGCCCTGATCGATACGCAAGTGAATGAGCGTCTGGTGAGCTTTGAAGTGTGCCCCAGACTGATCGCAGAAGTGGTGAGTGCCTGGACTGGAATTCCGGTGTCGCGATTGGCTCAGGAACACAGTGAACGGATTGACCGCTTCTCTTCAGAACTACGTTTGCGCATCAGGGGCCAGGAGCAGGCGATGCAGACCATCGAGAAATCGGTGAGGGCATCGGCTGCCGGTTTGAACAAACCCGGTGCCCCAACCGGAGTATTTCTTCTGGTAGGGCCCAGCGGGGTCGGCAAAACCGAAACAGCTATTGTTCTGGCTGACCTGCTGTATGGCGGCGAGCGTTTTCTCACGACGATCAACATGTCCGAATTTCAGGAGAAACACACCGTTTCCCGTTTGATCGGCGCACCGCCGGGCTACGTCGGTTATGGCGAGGGAGGCATGTTGACTGACGCTGTTCGACAGAAGCCTTACTCGGTGATTCTACTTGATGAGGTGGAGAAGGCGGACCCGGATGTACTGAATCTGTTCTATCAGATCTTCGATAAAGGCGTAGCCAACGACGGAGAGGGCCGGGAAATCAATTTTCGCAACACACTCATTCTGATGACCTCCAACCTCGGCGCCGAGGTGATCCATGCCAACTGCCACGAGAGCACGCTCCCGGATGCCAAACAGCTGGCGATGCGGCTAGAGCCAGTACTCAGCGCACATTTCAAACCGGCATTGCTGGCCAGAATGCGCGTTGTGCCTTACTACCCCATCACGGGTGTAGCGCTTCGTGAACTGGTCGAACTAAAGCTGAGTCGCCTTGGAGAGAGACTTGAATCCCGTGGCCTCACCTTCAGCTACTCGCAGAGTCTGGTTTGTCATCTGCTGGAGCATTGCACACAAAGCCACAGCGGCGCCCGACTGATCGATCAGTTACTCGAGTCCTCCCTGACCCCGTTGATAGCGGACCGTTTGCTCAGCGCCATGAGCAGCGGTAAAGCCTTATGCAGGGTTCATGCGACGCTGGACAGCTCAGGCGGAGTTGTCTGTGAATTCGAATAACTATGGGCTTACAGGACGTAGCGCTGCCCTGGGCCGAACAACCCATCTTCTGGGCAAGATTCTCGACAGCACCTGCACTGTATTGCTTACTGGCGAGACCGGAACGGGTAAGGAGGTCGTGTCTCGTGCTATCCACGAGTACGGACCTCGCCGTTCCAACGCATTTGTTGTACAGAATTGCGCTGCGTTTCCCGAAGCTCTTCTGGAAAGCGAGCTGTTTGGCTATTGCAAAGGGGCGTTTACCGGCGCTGATCGTGATCGACCTGGTCTGTTCGATGTTGCTCATGGCGGCACGCTTCTACTCGACGAAATTGGCGATATGCCGATGCTGCTGCAAGCAAAGCTACTGCGAGTGTTACAGGAAGGAGAGATTCGGCCGCTGGGCGCCAACAAGGTTCGCAAGGTCGATGTGCGAATCATTGCCGCTACTCATCGCGATTTGCCAACGCTCATTGCAGAAGGGCGTTTTCGTGAAGACCTTTACTACCGTCTGGCACAGTTTCCCATTGAGCTTCCTCCGTTACGTCAACGCGTGGGTGATATAGAAATATTGGCCCGGCATTTTTCCGATAAGGCATGTCAGCACTCACAACGAGATCCGGTGCAATGGTCGCGGGCTGCCGTGACTGCTTTATCGGGATACGCCTTTCCGGGCAACGTTCGACAGTTGAAGGGGTTCGTCGAGCGGGCAGTGTTGTTATGCGAAGACGGTGAGTTGAAACCGGAACACTTTCCCATCCCCGCCAACCCGATAAGCAATCCGACTTGCCTTTCGCTACGTGAGCGCATCGAACAGTTCGAACGCGACGTACTGCTTGAGTGTTTGCGCGATTGTAACGGCAACCGGAGTCGTGCAGCACGCACTCTCGGGGTGTCACGACGCACGCTGCTTTATCGCCTGGCGCATTTGAAGATCGGTGCTGCTCACGGACGGCCTGATTAACTGCTGAATCACCACGATTGCCTAACTCATTATCTGGGACCTTTTTCCAATGAACGTTCATTGTCGGCGCTCTGCGCCTTTTATGCTCGCTGCGATGATTTGCCTTGGAGGGTGCACTGGCCATTTCAAGTTCAGCGATGATCAATACCGGGCTTTGGGCAGCCCTGAACCCACCAGCCGAAACGAAGTAGTAGACGAATCGAGTGTGGGGCTCCTGGACATTGCCCACCCCCGTGTCAGCGCATTCTATGGGCGTGAGCTGTCATGAGCCGCCGTTCGGTTGTATCGCTGCCTCCATCAGGATTTACAGGGCTGAACTCAATGAATCTTCACGTTAGCCGAGTCAAACGGTCACTGTTGTTACTGCTGTTACTCATGCTCAACGGTTGTTCAGCTCTCTCACCGTACTCAACGCAAACCCGTATGGATATTCGACTGAATGCAGACAATCAGCTTAACCCTGATGTCAATGGCAGGCCCTCGCCGATTGTTCTCAAGGTCCTGGAACTCAGGCGTCCGGTGACCTTCGAGAATATGGATTTCTTTTCGCTTTACCAACGGACTGTTCAGGCACTCGGGCAAGACCTGATTGCAAGCGAAGAGTTTGAACTTCGTCCAGGCGAGAGTATTGAACTGAAGCTGAAACTGGATCAAGGCAGTCTTTACATCGGTGTACTGGCTGCCTATCGAAATTTGCCGGAAACCCAATGGCGTCACGTGATCAAGGTTCACCCCAAACTGAACCGCCCCGGGTTTCTCGGAGACCCTTTTGTTTGAGTCATGCCACCTGGGCAGACTCGG
>NZ_LKBW01000085.1 GCF_002699855.1 Pseudomonas amygdali
GACGCAGAGCGTCCAGAATGGCATTCCCACGCTGGAGCGTGCGGAACGATAATCGTCAGAGCACCATCGTGCCAATGCTCTGCGTTGGCATGCAGTTCGTGACGCTCCGCGTCACAGGTCTGCGCCGCACCGCACATTCAAGAGCTGACGCAGAGCGTCCAGAACGGCATTCCCACGCTGGAGCGTGCGGAACGATAATCGTCAGAGCACCATCGTGCCAATGCTCTGCGTTGGCATGCATTTCGTGACGCTCCGCGTCATAGATCTACAGCCTTGTCCGGTAGCAAATGCAGCCGAGACAAGGTTTCAGTAACAACAAAAAAAGCGGCTACCTCTCGATAGCCGCTTTCCATTTACCGCACTAATGCATCACTTCGGCAGTGTGAATGCCATCACGTAGTCACCCTGTTTGGTGCCCAATGAACCGTGACCGCCCGCCACGACCAGCACGTATTGCTGACCGTCCTTGCCGGTGTAGGTCATCGGTGTGGTTTGGGCGCCTGCTGGCAGGCGACCTTCCCACAGCTGTTTGCCGTTACGTACATCGTAGGCGCGCAGGTATTGGTCAAGCGTATCGCTCAGGAAGGTCAGACCGCTCGCCGTTGTGATCGGGCCACCCAGGCTTGGAACGCCCATGGTCAGCGGGATCGGGATTGGCGAACTGTCACGCACGGTACCGTTTTTGTGCATCCAGATGGTTTTGTGGGTGGTCAGATCGACCGCCGCCACGTAACCCCACGCGGTGCCTGGCACGGCAGGCCCATTGGCGACAGCAGTGCTTCCAGGATCACGCCATAAGGTGCGCCCTTGTTCGGCTGCACGCCTTCGGTTTCGCTCTTGCGGCCAGGGCCGCCTTCGACTTCGGCAGCAGGCACCAGCTTTGAACGGAACGCCATGTAGCTCGGGTTGACGAAGGCAATCTGACGAACCGGGTCGACGGAAATACCGCCCCAGTCGAACACACCGAAGTTACCTGGATAAACAATCGAACCCTGCAGCGATGGCGGCGTGAACGGGCCGTCGTAGCGCAGCGACTTGAAGTCGATTCGGCACATCATCTGGTCAAATGGCGTCACGCCCCACATGTCGCGCTCTTTAAGCGGCGGCGGCATGAAGTTCAGGTCGGACTTGGGCTGGGTCGGCGAGGTGTGATCGCCTGCAACAGCGCCTTGCGGAACCGGTATTTCGTTGATCGGCACAATGGGCTGACCGGTGCTGCGGTCCAGCACGTAGATGCTGCCCTGCTTGGTCGATGCCAATACCGCCGGCTTCACGCCATCAGCCGTTTTCATGTCCAGCAGGGTCGGTTGACCACCCACGTCCATGTCCCACAGGTCATGGTGGGTGAACTGGTAATTCCAACGTACGCGACCCGTCGCGATGTCCAGTGCAACCAGGCCCGCGCTGTATTTCTCGGAATCCGGCGTACGATCGCCGCCCCATTGGTCAGGCGTCTGGTTACCCATCGGCAGGTAGATCATGCCGAGCTTTTCATCGACGCTGAACATGGACCACATGTTCGGCGAGTTGCGCGTGTAGATCTTGCCTTCGGCAATCGGCGCAGTCTCTTCCGGGTTGCCGCTGTCCCAGTTCCAGACCAGACGGCCAGTGTGCACGTCGTAGGCACGGATCACGCCGGACGGTTCGTCCATAGAGACGTTATCGGTAACGTGGCCGCCGATGATCACCAGGTCTTTGGTCACTGCCGGTGGCGACGTGGAGTAATAGCCGCCCGGAGCAAACCTACCCATGTTGGCAGTCAGGTCAACCGAACCCTTGTTGCCGAAGTCCTTACACATTTTGCCGGTATCGGCGTTCAGCGCGATCAGACGGGTGTCGGCAGTCGGCAGGAAGATTCTGCGTGGGCATGCATTTGAAGTGGCGCCGGCTGCGGCCGGTGCTGCCGGGCTTTGTGCCGGGGCGCTGGCTGCATAGGCTGCGTCGTCATGATAAGTGACGCCACGGCAGGTCATGTGCGCCCAGCCTTTGAAGTTTTTCGCATTCTGGGTGCTGAGTTTCGGGTCGAAGCGCCAGATTTCCTTACCCGAATCCGGATCAAGTGCGATCACCTGGCTGTGCGGCGTGCACACGTAGAGCATGCCGTTCACCTTGAGCGGTGTGTTCTCGGCAGTGGTTTCACCCGGGTCGTTCGGCCCAGGGATGTCGCCAGTGCGGAAGGTCCAGGCCGGTTCCAGTTTGTTGACGTTTTCCGGGGTGATCTGCGCCAGAGGCGAGTAGCGGTCACCGAATGCGGTACGGCCGTAGGACTGCCAGTCGCCGTCAGGCATGGCCGGAGCGGTGTTGGTGGTGCCGGCAGTTTCGCGGTCCAACTGGCCTTCGATACGGCCAGGGTTGGTGAACTGGCTCGCCAGCGCGGTCAGACCGGCCAGCACGACAGCAACGCTCAGTGCGCCAGTGCCCAGGCGCGCCGGGCCATTGCGCAGCAGTGGCTTGCGGAACCACGGCAGCAGCAGGACGATGCCCAGTGCGAACCACAGCGCCAGGCGTGGTACCAATTGCCACCAGTCGAGACCGACTTCCCACAACGACCATACAGTGCTCGCGAACAGCAGCAGTGCATAAAGGCCCAGCGCAGCCGCGCGACCAGTGATCAGCAACACGCCGGTCACGGCGAAGCCGATACCGGCCAACAGGTAATACAACGAGCCATCCAGTTGCAGCAGTCGGGCACCACCGACCAGCAAGGCCAGCCCCATCAACAGGATCACCAGCCCGAGCAGGGTCGGCAACAGGCGATTTCTATTTGAAGCACTGTCAGTGCTCATAATGCGAATCTCCGCGAGAAATAAGTAGTTGATATCTTGTTTTCATGTACGCCGCCGACCCTGGCAGCATTCCTTGAGGCTGTTTATTGAAACGAATCACCGACGGTCGAATTCAACATCACACAGAACACGGTTGCCCATTCAGCGCGGCCCGGTCATTGATTCGTAGACCATTGCCGCCCGAATTCGTGCATAGGTGTTTATTCAGCGGAGCCTCTTCAGAAAGGAAACCTGAAGTCCTTAAACGCGCAATGATAGGACGCTAACGATTTTTCTAAAAGCGATAAACCTGACATGGATCATTGCAAGGTCGGCAACAGTGGCTCAAGTCGACTGTGTTTTATGAAAGCGCGGCGCTTACAATGGCAAACTTTTCGGGAAGACCTGCGCGCTCCAGGAAGCTGTTCAGGCTGCTATCCCTCTTCATCAGCTTCAAGGCTCATCATGACAACACCCAATTCCGATCCGCTGCACGGCGTCACGCTCGAGCACATTCTCAGGGCTCTGGTCGAACATTACGAATGGTCCGGCATGGCCGAGCGCATCGACATTCGCTGTTTCAAAAGCGATCCGAGCATCAAATCCAGTCTGACTTTTCTGCGCAAGACGCCCTGGGCGCGTGAAAAGGTTGAAGCGTTGTATGTGAAGTTGCATCGCGGCAAAGGCTGGTAACAGGCCCGCCAGAAAAGCCCGGCATGGACGCTGGAACTCAAGGATAACGATTGATGCACCGCGAACACTCAACTGCGCAGGGACAGCGCTATTACACCCTTGTTGCAGCCTGCCTCGGCTGGTCGGGGCTGGTCATCCAGCTGTACCTGATCTTCATTGGCCGTTATGCCGATCACGCCAGTCTGCTGGGCGGGCTGGTGCGGTTTTTAAGTTTCTTTACCGTACTGACCAACACCCTGGCAGCTGTCGCGCTGAGTTGTGCCCTGACGGCGCGGCAGTCGGCAGGCCACCGTTTTTTCCGGCACCCGGTGATATGCGGCGGCATTGCGGTGAGCATTGCGCTGGTGGGCATCGCTTACAACATTCTGTTGCGCCATCTGTGGCACCCGCAAGGCTGGCAGTGGGTGGCCGATGAGTTGCTGCACGACATAATGCCGCTGGCGTTCGTACTGTACTGGTGGCTGTACGTGCCCAAAGGCGCGTTGCGCTTGCGCCATGTACCGCTGTGGGCGATCTATCCGATCATCTACTTCGCCTACGTCATGCTGCGTGGCCACATGCTTGGTGACTACCTGTATCCATTCATCGATGTCGGCACGATCGGTTTTCCAAAGGCATTCATCAACGCGCTGGGCGTGCTGCTCGGGTTCTTGCTGGTTGCACTGTTGCTGCTTGGGGTCGACAGATGGGCGGCTCGTCGCACGATGTGAGTCGCCCAGGCTTGCCTATTCTTCAGTGCCGTCCAGCTTCCAGTAGCCAGCGGCCTTGACGAAATCCTCTTGCAGGCCGAACTCATCGAGCAGCACACGGCGCAGCTTGCGTGACAGCGCGGATTCGGTCGCGACCCACGCGTACAGCTTGCCCTCGGGCATCTCCAGGCGACGCGTGACATCCACCAGGCTCTGCTCGCCGCGTACGATCCAGATCACGTCGACCTGTGCGGCGCTGTCGAACACCTGCTGTTCCTGCGGGTTGGCCACTTCGACCACCACCAGCGCAGCACGGTTGGCGGGCAGCGACTCCAGGCGTCGAGCGATGGCGGGAATCGCCGTTTCATCGCCGATCAGCAGGTAGCTGTCGAACATGTCCGGCACTACCATTGAACCCTTTGGCCCTGCGATGTGCAGAAATTGCCCCGGTTCAGCCTGAGCCGCCCAGGTGGCAGCCGGGCCTTCGCCGTGCAGAACGAAGTCGATATCCAGCTCACCGCTGCTTTCGTCATAGCGACGCGGGGTGTAATCGCGCATCGGTGGACGTGGTGCGTCCTTGTCGCTGGTAGCGGCCAGGTCTTCCAGGGCAGCCTGTTCTTGCGCTGTCTGCGGGAAAAACAGTTTAATGTGGTCGTCTGTGCCCAGACTGATGAAGCCTGCCAGTTCCGGGCCCTGCAAGGTAATGCGGCGCATCAGCGGCGTCAGCTCTGTGACTCGCAACACTTTTAGTTTGCGACGCTTGATTTCATGCATGACGCGATGGATTGACTGGGGCGAATTCATGCCGACTCCTCCGAGGTAGGTTGAGGCCCATCGACGACAGCCTTGGCCGTGCTGTTGAGCAACTCGCTGACCCGCAGAATTTCTTCCGGGGTCCAGCGACCGTGGTGCATCTGCAGTGCGTGGCGCAGGTTGTGCACCGCTTCGTGGATTTCCGGCGGACGATCGTGGCCGCGCAGTGAGCGCTTGCTGACATCGATGCGCATGCGCACACCTTCCAGCGCCACGGCCTGATCTTCCAGGGATTGGCGACCCGCATCGGTGATGGTGTAGAGCTTCTTGCCAGCCTGGGCATCGCCGACCACCATTTCGCTTTCTTCAAGAAACGTCAGGGTGGGGTAGATAACGCCGGGGCTGGGGCAGTACGCACCCTCGAACAGACCTTCGATCTTGCGGATCAGGTCATAGCCGTGTGCGGGCTGTTCGGCGATCAGTGCCAACAGCAGTAATTTCAGATCGCCAGGGGCGAAAACCCGAGGGCCACGTCCACCGCGTTCACGGCCTGGGCGTTTTTCAAAACCGTCGCGATCTTCACCTGGTTCACGAGGATGCGGCGGACGGTGGTGGGGAGGGTGTTTATCTTCACGCATGTTTTTGATCTCTGGTTACAAGTTAGATATACCTTAAGATATATCTTATTGTAATCACAGAGCTGGCAGACGAGCGGTCATTGCCGGTCAAACACCTTTGGGCGGGTCGGCAAGCGGGGCATTGCACATCGCCTGTCCGTGGTTCTCCAGGTACGGGGTCAGGATCGGAGCCATACCTTTGAGTACCTGCACCGGCAACGCCGAGGTGAAGCGAAAGCCTTCGGCGGCGCGTCCCGGTACGAACGCGGTCAATGCGCCGAAGTGGTTGTCGCCGATATAAAACACAAAGGTCGCCGTGCGATTGATCGCCCTGGAACTGAGAATGCGTCCGCCTGTGCCGATGCTCTCGATCCTGTTATCACCCGTGCCAGTCTTGCCGCCCATCGCCAGCACGCTGCCGTCCTGCATCTTGAAGGTGCCTTGCACACGCTTGGCGGTGCCGCCATCCACCACCTGCGACAAGGCTTCGCGCATTGCCGCGGCAACTTCTGCTGGCAGCACGCGCTGGCCCAGCTCCGGGTTGATGGTCAGTTCGGTGTCGTAAGGTGTACCAGCTGCAAAATGCAGACTGTCGATACGCACGGGCGGCAAACGGATGCCGTCGTTCTGGATAATGCCGATCAGCTCGGCCAGCGCCGCCGGGCGATCACCCGAGCTGCCGATAGCTGTTGCCAGCGATGGCACCAGATGGTCGAACGGATAGCCCACGCGCTGCCAGCGCTGTTCGATATCCAGAAACGCTTCGACCTCCATCATGGTCCGTACGCGGCTGTCGCGAGCGCTTTTGTGGCGACTCTTGAACAGCCAGCCGTAGACTTCCTGACGCTCGTAACGACTGGCGGCCACGGCGTCCTTGAATTGTGCTTCAGGGTGTTTGAGCAGGTAGCCCACTAGCCACAGTTCCAGCGGGTGGACGCGGGCGATGTAGCCTTGATCGGGCAAGTCGTAAGTGCCCGGCCCATAGCCCTTGTACAAGTCGGCAAGACGCTTGTCGGTCAGCTTCGAGGTTGCTTTCGGCTCATCCAGATGCGCACGGATGAACGCGTTGAACGTCGCTTGATCAGCCCCAGGCAGCAAGTAGCGATGCACGGCAGCCAAGCGGATGGCCGTGGGATGGATACCGTCCAGAAAAGTATCGAGGCGTTCCTGAGTGGTCTTTTCCTTGTAGCGTTTCCAGAAGCGCAGCAGGAACACCGTGCCCTCGCGGTCGGCAAACTGCGCGAGGTATTCCTGACGGCGCGGGTTGTCGTCATCCTTGAGCAACTCGGCGCTGTTGTTGGGCGCCTGATACGTGCTGTAGCGCACCACATCGCGCATCAGGCGAATGAACGGCAGGTTGATCGACTCACGCAGCGACTCGCGCAGGGTGGGAATCCGCTCGTTGTCTTCGCGCCTGAAGTTATTGAAACGGTGCATGCCGCCACCGGTGAAGAACGCCTCTGCCGGGCTGGCCGAATAGGTGCGATCCAGCGCGGCCGAGAGCATTTTCGCCAGATCACGGTCCTTGTTAATCAGCAGGTAATCCACCGCCCAGCGAGTCAGCCGGTCAGGTTCTTCGACAGGCACCTTGCGCAGTTGCGCGGTACTCAGATTCCCATACCGCCCGTGCAGCTCGGCGATGATCTCCAGGTAAGTGGTCAGCACGCGCATCTTCGCGGTCGAACCCAGTTCCAGCTTGCTGCCTTCGTTGATGTCGAACGGCTGATCAGTGCTGTCGGTCTGCACCCTGACCCGCGAGCCATCCATGCCGCGTTCGAACAGCGTGAAGCTATAGCGTACCTGGGTGGTACTGGCCGGGGTCAGCAGCCGCTCTCCCATCAAGCCGGTTTTTGCAGCGAACTCAGGGTTGGCCAGGTCACGCAGGTACTGGCTGACGCTGCGCTGCAATTCGCCATGCAGGGTACTGGTGGCCGACAGATCAAGACGGTCCAGGTCGTAAAGCGGGCGATTGAGCAGGTTCGACAAACGAGTGCGCGCGACACTGATGCCTTTATTGGTTTCGATAGGCTGAATGGTCGGCTGCTGCGCCCAGTCGCGGTAGGTGACCTGGGCTGCCAACGCGGCATCGGCCAGCGGTTGATCAATGACATTGGCCTGGGCCAGCAGACGTAGATGGCTGTCGGTCAGGTCCGCCAGTTCCAGGCGGCCCTTGGCCAGATAGTGCGACGGACGACGCTGGGCAATGACCAGTGACAGCACTTCGCGCAGGGCGAGCGCCTTGTCGGCCAGCCGCTGTTTGTCTGTGGGGCTGGAGGCCAGTAAGTCATTGGTTTTGGCAAAATCCGCACCGAACCACACCCGCAACCCTTCGGCCAGCCCATGCACTTCACCGTGCCCCGGCACCGCGGACAACGGCACACTGTTCAGATAATCACGGACCACCCGCTGGCGTACCGCGAGGGTCTCGGTGCCCGGTTGATAAGCGCGAACGCTGGCGGAAATCATCTGCCGCAACTTCTCTGAACCCGACAGCGTCAGCCCGTCGGGTGAATGGCGATATTTTTCCAGTTGAGTGGCAAGCGTACTGCCGCCAGCCGACTGGCCGGGGAGGGCGAACATCTTCGCCAGTTGCGACCACGCGGCCTTCACGAAGCGTGGCCAGTCCACTGCCGGGTTGGCCAAGGGTTGCTGCGGGTCCAGCAAGTCGCGGTTTTCGATAAACAGCAGGCTGTTCACCAGCAGTGGCGGAATAGCGGTAAAGGTCGGATAAAACTGCTGCGGGTATCTGAACTCATACAACGGTTCGTTTCGGCAATCAGTGATCGACAGGCCAGCCTGGGTCTTTTCCTCGTAAGGCACGAAGAAGCCATGCTGAACGTAGCGCATCAGCTCTGGTGGGAAACGGGTCTGGCGAGTAATCACATAATCGCGCTTGAGCAGACGCTGCAGGAACTCATCCAGCGACGAATAGCCCAGGCGCCGAGACTGTCAGAAATTTTGTGTTCGGGCATAACATGTAGCTAGAGGTGCATGTATGCCGACCAAA
>NZ_LKBW01000086.1 GCF_002699855.1 Pseudomonas amygdali
TTTGGTCGGCATACATGCACCTCTAGCTACATGTTATGCCCGAACACAAAATTTCTGACAGTCTCCTTGCCCGAGCCGGTACTGGCATGCAGCAGGCCGGACTCACCTTTCTTCACCGCCGCCCAAACCTCCTTCTGAAAAGCGAACGGCTTCCAGCCCCGGGCGAGAAACCATCGTCGAGCGAAATCGCTGGGTCTGCTCATCCGTTTGTGTGTGCTCTGAGTGGCGTTAAGTCAGAGACAGCGAAGAAAGGGTAATAGTTTTAAATGGTTATATGGCTGGAGTATGCGGAATCTCAACGATCGTGCGTCGCTCCGCGTCGCATGCCTTTCCGGACGCTCCGCGTCCTCTTGGCGACGCAGAGCGTCGAGCACTGCATCCCCACGCTGGAGCGTAGGAACGATGATCTCAATATCGTGCGCCGCTCCGCGTCGCATGCGTTTCCGGACGCTCCGCGTCCTCCTGGCGACGCAGAGCGTCGAAACCTGCATTCCCACGCTGGAGCGTAGGAACGATGATCTCAATATCGTGCGTCGCTCCGCGTCGCATGCGTTTCCGGACGCTCCGCGTCCTCTTGGCGACGCAGAGCCTCTAGCACTGCATCCCCACGCTGGAGTGGGGGCTATAGTCGTGGATATTTCAGTTCCGGTTACCAGGCGTTTCCGGCTTCATACACAAAAAGCGCTACTTCAGATTTCCACTCAAAAACTGCTGCAAGCGCTCGCTTTTCGGATTGTTAAGCACCTCGTCCGGGTGGCCGGATTCTTCGATCTGGCCTTGGTGCAGGAACACCACCTGGCTCGCAACCTTGCGCGCAAAGCCCATCTCGTGGGTCACCAGAATCATGGTCCGGCCTTCCTCGGCCAGGCCCTGAATGACCTTCAGCACTTCACCGACCAGTTCCGGGTCCAGTGCCGAGGTGGGTTCGTCGAACAGCATGATTTCCGGCTCCATTGCCAGTGCACGGGCAATGGCCACGCGCTGCTGCTGGCCGCCGGACAGGAAAGCCGGGTACTGATCGGCGACGCGCTCCGGCAGCCCGACCTTCTCCAGGTACTTGCGCGCGCGGGCCTCGGCTTCGGCCTTGGGCACGCCCAGTACGCGGCGCGGGGCCATGGTGATGTTTTCCAGCACGGTCATGTGCGCCCACAGGTTGAAGTGCTGAAACACCATCGCCAGCCGCGTGCGGATGCGCTGCAGTTCATCCGCGTCGGCAACGCGCATGCCGTCCTTGTCGCTGACCATGCGCACTTGCTTGCCATCCAGGCTCATTGCCCCGTCATTGGGCTGTTCGAGAAAGTTGATGCAGCGCAGAAAGGTGCTCTTGCCGGAGCCACTGGCGCCGATCAGGCAGATCACGTCACCGCTGCTGGCCTTGAGCGATACGCCTTTGAGCACTTTGTTGTCGCCATAGCTTTTGTGCAGGCCATCGATGGTCAGTTTGTACATGACAGGTCCTCAAGGAGAAAGTAGATAGCCGCTGCGATAGGCCTGGGTGCCGGCGATGTGCGCAATGACCATGCCGGCAGTCGCCATGCGGCGCAGCGAGCGCGCGTACAGCAGCCCCGCATTCAAGGCATGGATGCAGGCCACAGTGTCGCTGATCGGGTCGATGACCTCGGCAATCAGTTGGCCAGCCTCGACGTGTTCGCCGGGCATCGCGCAGAACACCAGCAAGCCGCCGACCGGCGTAGTCACCGGTTCGACCGCTGCCAATGGCGTCGCGGGGTAGAGCAGTTCGGGCAGCGGCTGGAGTTCGCCGTCGATGATGCCCGCGTCGATCAGGTAATGAATGATGGCCTGACAGTCACGGCTGGCGAGGGCATGGTTCACATCGCCTTGCCCGCGTAGCTCGAGCGTCACTGAGAAACTGCCCATGGGAATCGGAAAGCGCTCACCGAAGCGTTGCTGCAATTGCCACCAGACCAGCGTGAAGCATTCGTCGAACGACTGGCCACCCGAGTCGGTCGCCAGCAGGCTGGCCTGCGCGCCCAGGTAGCGCGACAGCGGCTCGACTTTCGGCCAGGCTTCGGGCGTAGTGTACAGATGCTCGACCGATTCGAAATCACAGTGCAGGTCCAGCACCATGTCGGCATCGCAAGCCAGGCGCTGCAGGGTCAGGCGCAGCGATTGCAATTGGCTGGTTGCGGGTACGGCATCCAGCGCCGCTCTCAGGCTGTCCCGCACCAGTGCGACGTTGTGCTCTGCATCAGCAGTCAGCCGGGCTTCGATATCATCGCCGACCTGCGCGCCAAGGTCGCTGAACCAGCGATTGAAATTCTGGCCGCTTTCCAGCTCGTAGCGGCCCAAAGGTGTGTCCATCAGGACCTGTTCCAGACCAATCGGGTTGGCGACCGGCACCACGACGACTTCACCCAGCAGGCGACCAGCACTTTCCAGTTCTGCCAGACGCTGCTTCAGGTACCAGGCAACCAGCATGCCCGGCAGTTCGTCCGCATGCAGCGAAGCCTGGATATAAACCTTGCCGGAACCGTTTTGCGGGCCGTAGTGAAAGCTGTGGACCTGCCGGGCAGTGCCTGGCACTGGCGACAGCAAGTCATGGGTGTGAAGGTGCATGTTCAGTCCTGATTAATGGGCCGGGCCGAGAAAGGCCAGCCAGCGGCGTTCGGCAAGGCGGAACAGCCCGACCAGAATGAACGTCACGGTCAGGTACATGACGGCGGCGATACCGAAGGACTGGAAGGTCATGAAAGTGGCAGAGTTGGCATCCCGCGCCACTTTCAATATGTCCGGCACCGTGGCGGTAAAGGCCACCGTGGTCGAGTGCAGCATCAGGATCACTTCATTGCTGTAGTACGGCAGCGACCGGCGCAGCACCGACGGCATGATCACGTAGGCGTAAAGCTTCCAGCCGGTCAGACCGTAGGCTTTGGCCGCTTCGACTTCGCCGTGGGCCATGCTGCGGATCGCACCGGCAAAGATCTCTGTGGTGTACGCACAGGTGTTCAGGGTGAAGGCCAGGATTGTGCAGTTCATCGCATCGCGAAAAAACGCATCCAGCATCGGCTGTTCACGCACCGCAGCAATGCTGTAAATGCCGGTGTAGCAAATCAGCAACTGTATATAGAGAGGCGTGCCGCGAAACAGGTAGGTGTAGAACTGCACTGGCCAGCGTACCCAGCGGTTTTTCGACACCCGTGCAATCGACAGCGGGATCGACACGCAGAAGCCGATGGCGATAGAGGCGCTGAGCAGCCACATGGTCATGGCCAGCCCAGTGATATTTACGCCGTCTGTATAAAGGAAGGGTTTCCAGTATTCCTGTAACAATTCGATCATCGCTGTGCCTCCCGGCTGCCTGCGGCATAGTGCCGTTCAGCCCAACGCAGGGCGAAGTTCGAGGCGCTGGTGATCAGCAGGTAGATCAATGCCGCCAACACCAGAAAGTAGAACAACTGATAGGTACTTTTGCCGGCGTCCTGCGAGGCCTTGACCAGATCAGCCAGGCCGATGATCGATACCAGCGCCGTAGCCTTGAGCAGTACCTGCCAGTTATTGCCGATCCCCGGCAGTGCGTAACGCATCATTTGCGGGAACACAACGTAGCGAAATCGCTGGCCGCGTTTCAGTCCATAGGCCGTCGCTGCTTCCACCTGACCGCGAGGCACGGACAGAATCGCGCCGCGAAACGTCTCGGTGAAATATGCCCCATAAATGAAGCCCAAAGTGATGACACCCGCGCCGAACGGGTTGATCTCGATGTATTCCCATTCCATCGCGTCGGTGAGCATGGTCAGCCATGTTTGCAGGCTGTAGAAAATCAACAGCATCAACACCAGATCCGGGATGCCGCGGATCAGTGTTGTATAAATTTGTGCCGGCACGCGCAGCAGCGCCGAGCTCGACAGTTTGGCACTTGCCCCGATCAGCCCGAGCAGGATGCTCAGTGCGAGGGACAGCACAGCCAGTTTGATGGTCATCCAGGTGCCTTCCAGCAACAGCGGGCCAAAGCCCTTCAGGCTGAACGCCGAGAGTCCCAGGTTTTGCATGAGTGCATCGAGCATGGATAGGCCTTGCTTTCAAAAACAGAGACGCCCATCGATTGGGCGGCGAATCATCGCCGAAATCGATGGGCGTCGGGGTGTTATTTGCCGCTGTACAGGTTCAGGTCGCCAAAATGCTTTTTCTGGATTTCGGCGTAGATGCCGTCGTCGTGCATCGCTTTGATGCCTTTATCCAGCAGCGCTTTCAGTTCTTTGTTGCCCTTGGCGATGCCGATGGCGGTTTTGGCTGGCAGCAATTCGCTGTCGATAGGCTTGCTGACTTCGTAATCAGCACCGGCTGGCGATTTCAGGAAACCCAGTTCGGCTTGCAGCATGTCCTGGATCGAAGCGTCCAGACGACCGGAAGTCAGGTCGGCGTAAACCTGATCCTGGTTGGCGTAGGCCTTGGTGGATACACCGGCCTTGTCCAGTACGGCCTTGGCGTAGGCTTCCTGGATAGTGCCTTGCTCATAGCCAACGGTCTTGCCTTTCAGGCTGGCCGGGTCGGCGGTAAAGCCTGCACCTTTCTTGAACACCAGCGAAGTAGGGCCGGAGAACAGTTCGTTGGAGAAGTCGATGACTTTTTCGCGAGCAGGGGTCACGGTCATCGAGGAAATCACGCCGTCGAACTTGCGTGCCTTGAGGCCGGGAATCATGCCGTCGAAATCGCTTTCAACCCATTTGCAGGTGACCTTCAGCTCTTTGCAGATCGCGTTGCCCAGATCGATATCGAAGCCGACCAGGCTGCCGTCGGCGGCTTTGGATTCAAACGGCGCATAGGACGGATCAACGCCGAAGCGCAGTTCCTTGTATTCCTTGGCCATCGTATTACCGGCGGCGAGGCACAGAGCCAGTGCAGAAAGAGTCAGCCATGCTTTTTTCATTGTTCAGTCCTTAAAACCTTAAATGGGGCGTTGGGAACACGCGAAGCTTGCTACCGGCAAGTGCCAGACTGGCAGAAGGTAGCAATTTCCGAACCAGAGCGATGAACGTGCGTTTGAAATGTAAGGCGTTGTCGCTATTTCGTATAAATGGCTGGCAATCTGCCGCCTTGGCATGTTTATGGGCGGGATGTTGTTCTCTGTGACTTAAACCACACCCCCATTAGGCTCGCGGCGAGCGGCAGAATGGTAACGAAAGAGAACGGTTGTTGCGGGCAGGCAAACCCTGGTGGCAGGCAGTGTTTCAAAAAGGTGCACGTCAATTTGCGCGCACTTTTTCGGTGCGTCAGTTCGGCAGGTCCTGTAATGACGCCAGGCTGTCGGCTTCGGCCACCGGCTTGTCCTGCCGCCAGCGCAACATGCGCGGGAAGCGCACCGCAATGCCGCTCTTGTGGCGCTTTGACAAGGCAATGCCTTCAAAGCCCAGTTCGAATACCAGCGTCGGCGTGACGCTGCTCACCGGCCCAAATTTTTCCACGGTGGTTTTACGAACGATGGCGTCGACCTTACGCATTTCCTCGTCGGTCAGCCCTGAGTAGGCTTTGGCGAATGGCACCAGCGTGCGCTCACTGGCGTCGGGCGGGCCGTCCCACACCGCAAAGGTGTAGTCGCTGTACAGACTGGCACGTCGGCCGTGGCCGCGTTGCGCGTAGATCAGCACGGCATCGACGCTGAACGGGTCGATTTTCCATTTCCACCACACGCCCATGTCCTTGGTGCGACCGACGCCGTACAGCGAGTCGCGGGCCTTGAGCATCATGCCCTCGACGCCCAGACTGCGAGAGGCTTCACGTTGCGTCGCCAGATCAAGCCAATCCTTGCCGGTGAGTACCGGGGAGGGCATCAGCACCTCGCTCTGGACGCTTTCGATCAAGGTTTCCAGTTGCGTGCGACGTTCATGTTGGGGCCGGCTGCGCCAGTCATCGCCTTGCCATTCAAGCAGGTCATAGGCCAGCACTACAACGGGCACGTCGGCGAGGATCTTCTTGCCGAGTGTCTTGCGGCCAATCCTCTGTTGCAACAGGGCGAAGGGCTGAACCGAAGGTGACGCTGTGGTGGCATCACCGTTCAACGCAAATTCAGCGCTGCCATCGGGGCTCGGCTCTGGAGCTTTCCAGACGACGATTTCGCCGTCTATCACCGTGCCGTCAGGCAGGCACTGCGCCAGGCTGTGCAGCTCGGGAAAACGGTCGGTGACCAGCTCTTCGCCACGCGACCAGATCCACAAGCGTCCGTCACGTTTGACCAGTTGTGCGCGAATACCGTCCCACTTCCATTCCACCTGCCAGTTCTCGGCCGCCCCGAGCAACTCCTCGAACTGGTCGGCGGGCTGTTGCAGGGAATGGGCAAGAAAAAACGGATAGGGCTGACCGCCACGTTGTGCGTGCTCGTCTTCGGATTCGGGCGCGATCAGTTTCAGGTAGCGCTCTGCGCTGGGCCGATGCGACAGGTCGGTATAGCCCACCAGCCTTTGGGCGACGCGCTTGCTGTCGATGTCCGCCAGCGCAGCCAGTGCGCGCGTTACCAGCAGTTTCGATACGCCAACCCGGAAACTGCCGGTAATCAGTTTTATACAGACCATCAGGCTGCTGCGGTCCAGTTGCGACCAGAACATCGGCAGGCGTTCTGCCAGCTCTTCGGGCGGCAGGCCGCGCAACGGCAGCAGCTTGTCTTCCATCCAGGTGGCCAGGCCCTCGTCATTGCTGTGATCGGCCTGGGGCAGCAACAATGACAAGGTCTCCGCCAGATCACCGACCGCCTGATAGCTTTCTTCGAACAGCCACTCCGGCAGATTTGCCAGTGTCATTGCCTGCTCGCGCAACACGCGGGTCGGCACCAGTTGCCTGGGGCGACCACCGGACAGGAAGTACACAGCCCAGGCAGCATCCTCTGCAGCCGCTTTCTCGAAATAGTCACGCATCGCGGCGAGTTTGGCGTTGCTCGATGTGGTTGCGTCCAGTTGTGCGTAGAGTTCCGCGAAGGCTTTCATGACTGAGCCTCCCCCGCAGTTACCGCCTCAGGCTCTGCCGTCGCCGGATTGCTGTCCTCTTCATCGCCGTATTCGGTGCTGAAGCCTTGCGCATCCAGCCCCAGTTCGCGCAGATAACGCACTAATATGCCGACCGAACCGTGGGTGACCATGACCCGCTCGGCACCAGTCTGTTCGATGGCCCACAGCAATCCCGGCCAGTCAGCGTGATCGGATAGCACAAAGCCGCGATCCACGCCACGCCGACGTCGCGTGCCGCGCAGCATCATCCAGCCGCTGGCAAACGCATCGCTGTATTCGCCGAAGCGCTTCATCCAACTGCTGCCACCGGCCGAGGGCGGGGCGAGAATCAACGCCTGACGCAGGGCCGGATCGGTCTTTTTGAAATCGCCAGCGTATTGGGTTTCCGGAATACGAATGCCACCTTCGCGATAGACCCGGTTCAACGGCTCGACAGCGCCATGCACCAGAATCGGCCCGATCTGCGAATCAATGCCATGCAGAATGCGTTGCGCCTTGCCGAACGAGTAGGCGAACAGCACCCTGGCCTTGCCTTGGGCCGCATTGCCACGCCACCACTGGTTGATGCCTTCGAAAATCTGCGACTGCGGTGCCCAGCGATAGATCGGCAGGCCGAAGGTCGATTCGGTAATAAAGGTGTGACAGCGCACCGGTTCGAACGCCGCGCAGGTGCCGTCGGGTTCGACTTTGTAATCCCCGGAAGCCACCCAGACTTCGCCTTGGTACTCCAGCCGCACCTGCGCCGACCCCAGCACATGCCCGGCCGGGTGCAGGCTGAGTTTCACCCCGTGATGGGTGATGGTTTCGCCGTATTCCAGGGTCTGCAGGTTGATGTCCTGGCCAAGGCGCGAACGCAGAATGCCCTCGCCGCTTGCCGCCGACAGATAATGCTGATTGCCGGTACGGGCGTGGTCGCCATGCGCATGGGTGATGACGGCCCGTTCGACCGGGCGCCACGGGTCGATATAGAAATCACCGGGTGGGCAGTACAAACCTTCGGGACGAGCAACGACAAGATCCATGAGGCAACCGTATGGATGGGCTTGTTAGCTATGAGCCGGGGCAGGGCGGGAAGTTCGGGGAGTTTGCGTGAGGGCTGCTTAGCGTGAGGTGCGATAAATGTCCAAAAGAACACTATCGTGCATAAAAGCGCTTTTTTATCACGATGGCACTGACGACGCAGAGTGCGACGTTAGTGACGGCTGAGT
>NZ_LKBW01000087.1 GCF_002699855.1 Pseudomonas amygdali
CCGGCTCGAAAATATGAACCCGAGGGGGGTCAAAACTAAGTTGGCGATTTAGCACGGAAGGGGGTCACTTTTTAGTTGGCGTTGACACTAAGTGACGTGGGTCACTTGCACGACAGTATCAAAAACATACCCAGGTTGCTTGAGCTTTCAATGGATGATTCGTTAAGAATTGTCGCTGATGCTGTTGAAGATGCAGAAGACACCGCATTGTTTCTCCAGGAAAGCACTAAAGAATTGATTCAAGCCACCACGACCAAGGCTGGTCTAGATGTCGGGATCAAGCTTTCTGAGGCCATCCATGACAGTCTTGCTAATGCTTTCGAGCCTGCACTCAATCGTGCGACGGTCAAGATTGAAAAACTGGAAAATCGTGTGTCTGCGTTGTCTGGAAATCTCAGAGATACGCAAGCCACTCGATTTAACCATATGATGCTTGCAGGATTAGTCGTGATGGCAGCTATGATGATCGGTGGCATGACCTGGATCGCTATTGAAAGCCAAGACGTTAATGAAACCAACAAGTGGTTCTATCAAGAATATAAAGAACAACGCGCTTTGTTGGAAAAAATTCCTACAGGTATCCAAGAAAAGTATAGAAACTAGCTCATACGCGCTGTTCATTTTTCGTCGAATATCAGCCCCTTGCCTGAAACAAGTGCATTCAAGTCCATTCTATCGAAGTCTTCCCTGATCTTTCGAAAGTCAGCGGGTGTCATCGGTGTTCTCTGGTTGTCTGCTTTTTTTGGCTCAGGGGGCGTTTTCGCATGTTCCTCAGCTATAGCGGTTTGCTTGTCCGTTGTCTTCTGTGTTGTGGCTTGTGTGTTGGATGTCAGCGTGTGGACGTACCTAACAAACTGGCGGTACCCAAGCGAAATGGACTCATTCGACATCAGCTCGTCGTAGGCCTGCTTCATCGTGGCCCCCATATCGATGCGTGCCTGAATCTGTTGCAGCCATGGTGTTACTTGGCTCTTGCCTGTTCTTGGTTTGCTGCGCCAGTCGTCCATTTTCTTCTCCTTTCGGTGCTCTCATCGGAGCTTGAGAGCACATACCCATGCGTAGAGACGCTTTGTGACATTTAGAGACACTCAAAGTCAAGTAGAGACATTTAGAGTCACTCCTTTCACTTTAGTGACACACAGAGACACTTTGTGTCACTGAGAGACATTCAGAGACAATCTTGGGTCTGACCCAAAATCTCGAATTCGCTAAACAGGCACGTTACCGATTGTCTACAAAAAAGAGCTTCGCCTTTTTCGTATCCAATCGACGTGCCAAAGGGGATACCCCTTTGAAACCCCGCAGAGCGGGAAAGCGTTGTTGTTGTCGTTGTTGGTTGTCGTCATTCCAGGTGCCCCCAGGAGGTGATCTTGTGGCCGAAAAAGTTAACAAGTCATGCGCCGTGTCATGCCGTTTCACGGATGAACAGTTCGCTCGGTTTGCCGAGCCCATCGCGCAATCCGGCCTGAAGCCAGCCCGGTTCTTTCGTGACCTGGTGATCAGCCGCTCGCCTACCTTCGAGCAGTCCGCAATCGACAAGAAGCGGATGCAGCAGGTATTTGAAAAGTCCGGACATGCTCTAAACCGAGTTGCTTACTCCGCTAACTCGGCACCCTATAACGGCACGCTTTATCAAAAGCAGTATCTCCACTGGCTTAATAAGCTGAACGCTATTCAACAGCTGTTGCTCACGGTTTTGCCCGAGACTGCCCCGCCAAAACCGTCGAGGTCAGTCCATAACGGCAACCGTGGCTCACCTAACGAATCCGGCAAAAAAGTTCACATCATCCGCTTTCGACTCACCCAAGACGAAATGGCCCAGTTTGATGACATGATCAAACGGGCGGGCTGTTCTGCATCAGCCTTTTTCAGGGAGCTGATTTTAAATAAAGCTCCTGTGTTTAGAGAGTTTACCGGGTTTAGGAAACGAATTGTATTTATCGTCAATAAAGCCGGTAACAATATTTCTCAGTTGGCTTACATTGCAAAAGCGGCGAGTGACAGGGGCATTATCACCGACAGTGTGAGAGACAAGTGGTTTGAAACGCTGATGGTCATCGAGACGATTTTATTAGCAGGTATAGAATATGCTGATTAGAGTCAGTGGCTATAACACCGGAGCGCAGGAGTATTTAGAACAAGGTAACAAGTCGGGCCGAGAGTTTACACGTGATGAATTGGACCATCGTTTGATCATTGAGGGGCAGCTCAGTGTTACTAGAGCTATCTACGAAAGTATCCCGGACCATGGCCAAGATCGCTACCTTACGTTCACGCTAAGCTTCAAAGAGGACACGGTGTCACCTGAATTGCTCAAGGCAGTGACGACCGACTTCAAGAACTTCTTTATGCATGCGTACAAGCCTGAAGAATTCAATCTGTATGCCGAAGCGCACTTGCCAAAAAAGAAGACGGTCACTGATAGGAAAACCGGCGAGGTGATTGACCGCAAGCCTCACATTCATATCATCATTCCGCGTATCAACTTGCTCAGTGGCAATGAGGCCAATCCGGTTGATGTGTACAAGAATCATGAGAAGTACTTTGAAGCTATTCAGGAGCACATTAACCAGAAGTATGGCCTGTCTTCGCCGCGTGAGAATGTGCGTGCGGACATCACCGATGCGGCCAGTGTCTTGTCTCGCTATAAAGGCGATGACTTCTACGGTAAGAACCGCCAGTTCAAGCAGGAGCTGGTCAAGCAGGTTATTGAACGTGGCGTGACTTCACGCGCCGATTTTTATGCCCTAGTGGCTGAGCACGGTGAAACACGCATCCGTAATGAAGGTAAGGACACTGAATACATTTCGGTCAAATTGCCGGGTGACGCAAAGGGCACCAACCTGAAAGACACCATCTTTCAGGATGACTTCATTGTCAGGCGTGAACTGAAGAAACCACCGCTTGAGGCCAGTGTGATTCAGGAACGCTTGCTCGCCTGGCCGCAGCGCGCAAAGGAAATCAAGTACGTCAACAAGGCTACCCCCAAGTTTCGCAAAGCGTATTCCGAAGCCTCCCCTGAAGATCGTGTTCGGCTACTGGCCGAACGCGAAGCCAGATTTTATCAAACTTATGGAGAATCCTATGACAACGTACACACCGGGCAACGACAGAGAGATCACCAGCGAAGTCCTGCTGAAACTGCGGGGCGACGCACTGCCGCACCTGCCGATGGCCTGCAAGACCTGTCCGTCAGCAATGTGGCAGATCACCGGCAAACCGGCCCGGCCCGAAGCCGTGACGGTTCGTTGCTACTGCCCCGTGATGCACACCTTCACGTGGGACAGTCGCAACCAGGAGGAGATTCTGGATTGCGACCATCTGTACCAGGAGGAGGACGAGGAAGAGGGAGCAGGTCCACAGCTGAGCGAGGAAGAGGAGGAAGCGGCCCTGCCGCCGTTTCTCAGGAAGCAACGGGAACAGCAACGCCAGCAGGCGCTACAGGCCGACGCCGGACCGGAGCTGGAAAGCCCCGAAACGCCCGAGTACGAACTGGACGCGTAGTCCCGCCGTATGCCAAGAACCCGCACCGCGTCGCGACCATCGCTGACATCGAGGAGCGAGGCCGACGCCTTTTTGATCCGCTCAAGAAGCCTTCTGACAACGCGCTGGTGTTCTACCGATCACCTTCAACACCTTCCAATACTCCGGCGACTGCAACGACTACGTCTGGACGATCTTCTGTCGGGCGTAGGCCCAGGGCTCCAGGCAAGCCTCGCCCTCCCCGCCAATGGCGGCCTGGCTCTGTCGTCCCGCCCTACGCCAAGAACCCGCATCGGGTCGCGACGGTGGCTGACATCGAGCAGCGCGCCCGGATGCTGTTCGATCCGCTCAAGCGGCCCGCAGACAAGGCGCTGGTGTTCAAGCGCGCCTCGATCAAGGCCCTGACCGTTAACAGGCAGTCCTCGACGGTGGCTGCGTACTTCACGCGGGAAGCGCAGCACAACCTGATTGCCCCGGCTCATCGCCGGGCCATACGCCGGATCGATCAGCAGTTTTTCGCGCTCAGGCGCGCCGTGTTCTCCGATCAACGCTTAACCCGCCAGGACAAGGCGCAGCTGGTTTCCGTGCTGACCTTCGAACGGCTTAAAGCGCGTGAACAGTTCCATAAACCCCAACCCAACACCGAGGTGAATTTCATGGGCAGTGCAGCCATACGCAATCTTCTTGATGAAGAAAGGGAAGACCCAGGCTTCAGCATCAGCGGCGCGAGGGGCCCAGGCCCTGAAGGCGTGCGTGAGCGGGTGAAGCGGGTCATGGATCGCTTTGCCAGTCAGGTTGACCCCGCCGCCGCCAGTCAGCGCGCGCGTGACCTTAGCGCCAAGGACCTTTACACGCGCAAAGCCAAGTTCAGCCAGAACGTGCATTACCTGGACAAGCAGACCGACAAGACCTTGTTTGTGGACACGGGCAAAACAATCTCTATGCGTCGCACGGGGATTACCGAATCCGGGGTGTCCGTGGCCCTCCAGCTGGCCCGGGAAAGGTTCGGCAGCACACTGACGATCACCGGCACTGCTGAATTCAAAAAGCTGGTGATCGAGGCCGTGGCCAAGAATGGCCTGGATGTGCATTTCACTGACAAGGCCATGAACCAAAGCCTGGCGGACCGCCGTGCAGAGCTGGACATCGAACGCGGTGGCCAGAGCATTGGTCCTGCCACCGACTTGCCTCGGCACGTTGATGACGCCACACGGGATGTTCGCGACCAGGCGGATCGGATGGGCGTTACGGTGCGCATCGAGGCGCTGTATGGAGAAGGAAAGACCGCTGAGCAGGTTAGCCAGGCGCTTGCCGTCCAGCTTGACACTGTTCCCGAGCCGGAGCGCATTGCGTTCGTGGAGACGGTGGCCATCACCCTGGGCATTCCAGAGCGTGGCGAGCCCAAAGGCGACCAGGCGTTTGCGCAATGGCAGGCGCAGCGTGCGCAACCGGCGGCGGATGTTGCAGCAACGGCAACGTCTGAAGCGCAGGCCAACGTGCCAACGCCTTCAGACGCTGCGCCTGAACCGGTGAGCCCAGAAGCCGCGAAGCCTGCTCAGGCCAACGACCCGGATCTGCAGAGCCCCAGCGAGCTGGTCAGGCTTGAAGCGCAATGGCGTCGGGATTTCCCGATGTCCGAAGCAGATGTCAGGGCCTCGGATACGGTCATGGGCTTGCGAGGTGAAGACCATGCCGTCTGGATCATTGCGACGAATGACAAGACCCCTGAAGCCGCTGCCATGCTGACGGCTTACATGGAAAACGACAGCTATCGTGAAGCGTTCAAAGCCAGCATTGTCGCTGCTTACAAGCAAATCGAAAACTCAGAAGCCGCTGCCATGCTGACGGCTTACATGGAAAACGACAGCTATCGTGAAGCGTTCAAAGCCAGCATTGTCGCTGCTTACAAGCAAATCGAAAACTCACCTAAGTTGGTCGATGACCTGGACCACCTGACGGCGATGGCTGCCCAGATAGTCAATGAGGTGGAAGAGCGTCTGTTTCCGACACCTCAACCAGCAACGGGCCAGACAGCCCCGGTCAGGGGCAAAGTCATCGAGGGCACGCTGATCGAGCATGGGGAAGCACCGTATCAGCACAATGACGACAACCAGATGAGCTACTTCGTGACGCTCAAGCCCGAGGGCGGTAAGCCCCGCACGGTGTGGGGCGTAGGGCTGGAAGAGGCCATGAACGATTCAGATCTGAAACAAGGCGACCAGGTGCGGTTAGAAGACCTGGGCACCCGGCCTGTCGTGGTACAGGTCATCGAAGAGGATGGCACTGTGACGGACAAAACGGTCAACCGCCGCGAATGGTCTGCGCAGCCGACCGCGCCTGAGCGGGAAGTGGCTCAGACCACGCCCAAGGGGCAGGCCGCAGCAGCAGGCACACCGGAGCTGTCATCGCCTGATGAAGAAGACGGCATGAGCATGGACTGAGCCGTCTGGGTAAACCACCTCCTTGCCTGGAGGTGGTTGCCAGAAACCATTCGACGCACCTTCAGTGAGCCACTACTATGGAAGCATATTTCTCATCCGGATAATCCAATTGGAAGTCAAAGAGCTTGTGCCGATGGCACCAGAAGCCTTCAAGGCTGAAATCAAACGTAGAGGCTGGGAGCCTGAGCTGCTGGCCGTACGCTGGGCCATGAGCAAACGCCGAGTGCATCAGATCATTGCGGATGGAGACCGGCCCAGGTACTACGACGATGCCGTGATGGCGCTCCCGGCAATCCTAAAATAGAAATATATTTCTTTATCTTTTGGGAAATATACTTCACAATTGCCCCATCAAGACGCAAAGTCCAAGGGGCATGTCGATGGAATATCTAGTCATTCTTCACACGGCACAGGGCGATGTTCGCACTCGCTACCCACGCCATATGCAGGCACAGGCTATCGCGCATTGGCAGGAATATGCGGCCACTGGCAAGAAAGCCAGCCTGATGATCGACCCGCCCCGCCCCGCTCTTCGGGGCTCTCAAGCGGTTCCTGATACGCATCACAATCCCTCAATCATGTGCAGCGCTGAGCCCAGCGCTACGGCGCAGGGGTCAGTTTGCATCCGTTAAAGAGGTGAAGGACATGATTAACCACCGAGCGCAAAAACTGCACGCTCAGCAGGTGCTTGAGCACCTGGCCCACGGTCTGGCACAGCCTATAGCGCTGCCCCGCGAGACCATTGAAGAAGCGCTGCGCGCAGCCATCATGGACGGACGACTTGAACCGGGTGAACGGCTCACGCAGCAAGCCATTGCCAATGCCTTCCAGGTCAGCCGGATGCCGGTGCGCGAAGCCCTGCGTTCGCTGGAGACGCAGGGCTACATCGCGACGGCGTATCACAAAGGCTATCGGGTCACGAACGGCCAGGAGTTGCCCCGGCACGGTCACCTGCCTGGCTTGCTGAGGTGCGTGGCAGAACGGCATACGCAGCTGGGCGACCTCGAAGCAAAAGTCGCCTTTGAAAACGAAATCCTGCGCGTGCTGGGCCGACTGCGCCCGACCCCTTGCTAATGCTCCCGTTGGTAGAAACGCACTGTGACAAACGTGCCTGTCCGCCTCTTCAAGACCCAAAAGGCTGCATATGACAACACCGACTGATACTCGCACTAGATATCAAAAGCTATTAGACGCCCATGGATTAACCCTGGCAGATAGCGCGGCATTGATCTGCCAACACACTCAAAGACCTTGCTCTGTTCGTGCTGTGCGTTCATGGCTGAATGACCCCGCCAAGCCCAGCTCTCGATCTTGTCCTGAGTGGGCTGTAAACGCGTTATCCAGCGCTTTGTCCGGTTGAGCTACGCCTCATCCGTTCACAGCCATCGAACCAGAAGGCGTCACCGCATATGGCGCAAAGGAACCCCATGAGCACTTCACTGAGTCGCCTTTTAACCCTGCAAGCTGTTCGTAATCTCACCTCGCTCAAGCGCGACGCCAAGCGCCTCCAGAAGAAATCACAGCAGGTCTTTGGCACAGAGCACTCGCTCGCTGTGTGCCAGCAGGCTATGGCAGTTTCGCGAGGCTTCACCTCCCTTGCCAGTCTTGATGCCCTCTCAGATCGGCTGGGCATGAACCGGCGCAATCCGTTCTGGACACTCACGGGGCGGAGCGACGCTCACCAGGCCGTACTGGATACCCTTTTTCGCCTGGACCTGGATTTTGCTGATGTCGGTCCACTGGTGTTCATCGGGCAGCAGCAACACGCACTGCGGCCTGCACTGATTCTGCTCCTGGAGCGAATGAGCGCAATGGCAAGGACTGGCTTGATCCTGATAGAAAGCACCGCAGCAGCGATTCAGGACACGGCGTTATTCAAGGCTGCAACCGAATTGGAGCTACACGAGACACTGATGGTGTTTCGCGCCCTGGACCTACGTGAACATAACCTTCCCGTGGACCTGGCTGACTGCGCACTCGAAAGCCGCTGGAGTCCCTGGGTTGTCCTCTTCTCACGTGACGATCCCGTCAGCGAACAGCGCGCCGGTGTCATTCATTCGTACTTTGCGGCCCGTGCAACGGATCATGGCCGACTTCCCATCCTGTACGTTTCCGAGAATGTCGGCGCTTATGTTCCTAATGCATTCAGGCTGGAGGGTCACACCGCTATCGTCAACGGCTT
>NZ_LKBW01000088.1 GCF_002699855.1 Pseudomonas amygdali
CAATATTCTTTCACGGCTGCGAGTTTTGCCTGCACTGTATATTTACCCATGACGCCTCCAAAGGTTGCGTCCAACCTTCGGGGGTCATACCAGAGCATGGGCACGATGGTGTGTTCCCGCAGGCCTCTCGGCTGACGGGCCTTAGTGCAGCTTCATCCGTGTCTCGGTGCCTTTGCCGATCTTGCTGCCCAGCATCAGCATCAGGGTGCGGAAGGTGCCGTACAGCGCCATCTGGTGCATGCGATACAGCGACACATAGAACATCCGCGCCAGCCAGCCTTCAAGCATTACGCTGCCCATCAGGTTACCCATCAGATTGCCGACTGCCGAGAAGCTCGACAGCGAGATCAGCGATCCGTAGTCCTTGTAGGTGTACTCCGGCAAGGTCTTGCCTTCGATCCGCAGGCGCAGCGATTTTGCCAGCAACGACGCCTGCTGATGAGCAGCCTGAGCGCGTGGCGGGACGTTGCGGTCGGTGCCTTTTTGCGGGCAGGCGGCGCAGTCACCGAAGGCGAAAATATTCTCGTCACGGGTGGTTTGCAGCGTCGGCAGCACTTTCAACTGATTGATCCGGTTGCTCTCCAGCCCATCCAGCTCATGCAGAAACGCCGGAGCACGAATACCTGCCGCCCAGACTTTCAAACTGGCCGGAATGACCTGCCCGCTGGCCGTGATCAAGCCGTCGGCGGTCACTTCGCTCACCGCGGCATTGGTCAGCACCGTCACGCCAAGTTTTTCCAGTGTCTTGTGCACAGGCGCGCCGATACGCTCTGGCAATGCGGGCAGCACCCTAGGCCCGGCTTCGATCACTGTAATGCGCAGGTTTTCCGGCTTGATCTGGCCCAGCCCGTAAGCCGCCAGCTCGTGCGCCGCGTTGTGCAGTTCTGCCGCCAGTTCAACACCAGTCGCACCTGCGCCAACGATGGCCACGGTGATTTCCTGAGCACTGTCAGCCTGACCGGCGTGGGCGCGCAGGTAGTGGTTGAGCAGTTGCTGATGGAAGCGCTCGGCCTGTTTGCGGCTGTCGAGAAACAGGCAATGTTCCGCCGCGCCCGTGGTGCCGAAGTCGTTGGTGGTGCTGCCCACGGCGATGACCAGCGAGTCGTAACCCAGGCTGCGTGCCGGAACCAGTTCGGCACCGTTTTCATCCAGCGTCTCGGCCAGGTGAATCTGGCGACTGGCGCGATCCAGCCCGGTCATGCGCCCGAGCTGAAACTGAAAGTTGTTCCACTTGGCCTGAGCCACGTAGTTCAGCTCGTCTTCATACGAGTTGAGAGAACCCGCCGCGACCTCGTGCAACAGCGGTTTCCAGATATGCGTCAGGTTGGCGTCGACCAGCGTTACACTGGCCGTGCCTTTCTTGCCCAGGGTTTTACCCAGGCTGGTCGCCAGCTCCAGACCGCCAGCGCCGCCGCCAACGATAACAATACGATGCGTCATAAGGATTACTCGGAAGGTTTAAGGAATTCGCGGGGAGCCTGATCTTCGCGAGCGCAAGGCAGCTCATAGCGTCAGAAGGCTCGATAAATGGGTTCATCACGGCAACACCGGGATCAGGAGCGACCTGCGCTCGACTGGATGCCGGTTTGCCTGAAGGTACTCTTCGACACACCTTTGCGGTTCCGGGTTCAGGTGGCGGCTCAATTTATGCGTTGTCTCAAGCGTGCTGACGGGCAGGGGGCCAGGGATCAGTGATTTCCAGCGGCTCGACCTGCAACACATCGTCCAGGCGGATGATGCCGCTTTGTAACACTCGCGCAGTGATTCCGCCATGCCCACGCACCGCCTGAAAGGTTCCGCGACCAAGGCGCTGCTCCAGACGCGCACAAGGCTGGCACCAGCCAGTGGTTTCAAAAATCGCCTGGCCGATGCGAAAGCGTCGGTTTTTTCAGGCTGAACAGATTGATGCCGCTGATCACCAGATTGCGCCGCAAGTCCTGCGGCACGATGGGGTTATCCGCAGAGCGGTCCAGCAATGAGCCGACCACAGCCAGATGCTCCCACTGGATCAACGTCACCTGCCGGGCGTTGCGCGGACCAGGTCGCGAATGATCGCCGGTCAGCCCCGCTTCGCGCCGCGCTTCCACCGCATCCAGTTCGATCATCTCGACCCGCGACTCCGGGCGCACACCAATCCAGCGCACACGGCCTTGTTGAGGCACATCGGCCAGCAGTTCCTGCAAGGGGCTCATAAACTGATTCCAACATCGAAAACGACACTGCGGCCCAGGTTGGTACGCAGAAAATCCGGAGCGCCCGGATGCGCGAACAATACCCGAGCAAAGGTCGGCCCCACCAGCGACAACGAACGCCAGCCCTGACGCAGGTACTCGGTCGGTGGCGGAAAATGACTGTTGAGGTCCAGCACCTCGCGCTTGAGGCTGGCGAAGGCGATGATATCCAGCCCGCCCAGGTCAATGCCGCGTTCGCGATAATTGGTGGATTTCTTGCGCAGGGTAGGGGCGAGTCGGTGCAGCAGTTCAGAGGCGGGAATCCGTTTGGGCTTGGCTTCCCGACGTACCAGTTGGCTCAACGAAAAAGCGCTACGTCGTCGCGCCAGCTCCTCACGCCACTCATCATTGAGACGACGGCCCTCATCGAGCACAAAAAACACCTCGAAACGCCCGTCACGAAACAGCACATCCGGCGGCTCCTGAGTGGCAGGCGTGAAGTCCTCGTTGCGATGCGCAATGTTCAGCCCCTGCAACAGGCGCTGACAAACCCAACGCTCACGCTCCCACTTCCGCGCATTGGAAAGAAAGGCGTTGGCTTGTTCGGCCTGGATCGTCAACAGGCGTAGGTAGTCTGAGTCATCCATAGGGCCAAGCTTAGCGTTCAAGTTGCCATGACTGGAAGAGTGAATGCAGGTGTGTAGACTGGCAATTCATTTTTTGATCGCTTGCGAAAAATGCCCGCAGGCGCTGCTTTTATCGAGGCTCTTCAGGACAAGCCAAAGGGCTTTCTGGAATCATGTCACACGGTGTTCGCCATTCCCCAAATGCGCGATTACCGCTATCGCGTCATGCTTGATCGAGAGGCGCGCATCGTGCCGCAGTACGCAGGCGATGACGATAAAGGGCTGTGGTTACAGTTGCGCGACGGGCAGTTGGTCAGTCAGCAGCAGTTTGGCAGTGCTGATGCGTTGAGGACTGCGTTGGAGAAGCCTTGGCCGTAAATACGATCATTATCGTTCCCGCGCTCTGCGTGGGAATGCATTTCTGGACGCTCTGCGTCCAACCTGGAATGTGCGGTGCGCGCAGATTTGTGAAGCGGAGCGTCACGGAATGCATGCCAACGCGGAGCATTGGCACGAGAGTCAGCTGTAGTTGAGTAGAACGATGAGCGCAGAGCGTGTGCATGCATCCCGGAATGTATCAATGCCCCCGGTGCGGAGCCTCTAAATCACCCGAGAACAACTCATCCTCAGCATCCGGGCTCACCGGAATCGCATGCTCTTCAGAAGCCCAGGCTCCCAGGTCGATCAGTTTGCAGCGCTCTGAGCAAAACGGGCGGCTCGGGCTGGCGGCGCTCCATTCCACCGGGGCATTGCAGGTTGGGCATTGGACGGTCATTGGTTGGCTCATGATTGGCCTCCACGCAAAGTAAGGTAAAAGTGGTGCAGCCGCTCGACTTCGCTGTTCAGCCAGGCGTGATCGCGGTCGTTGACCAGCACATCGTCGGCATGGCGCAAACGGTCTTCACGCTGGATCTGCACCTTGAGAATGGCTTCGACCTGCTCCTGGCTGGAACTGTCGCGCAGCATCGTGCGTTCTATTTGCACCTGCTGTGGCACATCGATGACCAGCAGGCGCTGAACCATACGGTATTGCCCGGATTCGATCAGCAGCGGCGAAACCAGAATGGCATACGGCGATTTGGCCCTGGCCAGATGGCTGACGATTTCCTGATTGATCAGTGGGTGCAGCAGCGCTTCCAGCCAGCGTCGCTGCTCCGGGTTTTCAAAAATCAGCTTGCGTAGCGCGCCACGGTCCAGCTCGCCGCTGGCCTGCAACACGCCTTTACCGAAGTGCGCGGCTATCTGCTCCAGCGCTGGACGCCCCGGCTCGACCACCCAGCGGGCGGCATGGTCGGCATCCACGGTGTCGATGCCAAGGTTGGTAAAGCACTGTGCCGCTGCACTTTTACCGCTACCAATGCCGCCAGTCAGGCCAAGAATCCAGGTTTTTTGATCAGGGTGAGTCATCTGAAACCGGCAAACTGCATGTAAGAGTCGGTTATTTGACCACCCCAGAGCAAAGCGATCCACCCCGCAATGGCCAGATAAGGACCAAAGGGGATCGGCGTACCGCTTTCAACCCTGCGCACGCGCATCATGATCACCCCAAGCACCGCGCCCACCAGCGATGACAGCAGGATGGTCAACGGCAGAATCTGCCAGCCGCCCCACGCGCCAAGCATGGCCAGCAACTTGAAGTCGCCATAACCCATGCCTTCCTTGCCGGTCACCAGCTTGAACAGCCAGAACACCGACCACAGCGCCAGATAACCGGCCACCGCGCCCCAGAGCGCATCGTTCAGCGAGGTGAACAGCCCGAAAGCGTTGACGATGAGGCCCAGCCACAGCAGTGGCAGCACCAGAGAGTCAGGTAACAGCTGGTGGTCGGCGTCGATCAGACTCATCTCCAGCAGGCCCCAGCTCAACACCAGCATCGCCGCTGCCTGCCAGCCGAAGCCGAAATGCCAGGCGATGTAGGCCGACAACACTGCGCAGGTCAGCTCTACCAATGGGTAGCGTTTGCTGATGGGGGCTTTGCATTGTGAGCATTTACCGCGCAGCAGCAGATAGCTGATCACCGGCAGGTTCTCCCACGGGCGGATTTTGTGTGCGCAATGCGGGCAGCTGGAACGAGGGCGGTTCAGGTTGAAGGCGGGCTGATCGGGTTCCGCGGGCAGGCCGAGCATTTCACGGGATTGGGCTTTCCAGTCGCGCTCCATCATTTTGGGAAGGCGGTAGACGACTACGTTGAGGAAGCTTCCGATGATCAGGCCGAGAATGCAGCAGGTAATGACGAAGGCCAGCGGTGAGCTGGCCAGGAAATCGAGGAGGGGCATTTCAGACAACGCTTCCGAGTTTGAAGATGGGGAGGTACATGGCAATCACAAGGCCGCCGACAATAACTCCCAGCACCGCCATGATCATCGGCTCCATTAGGCTGGTCATGTTGTCGACCATGTTGTCGACTTCATCCTCATAGTAGGTAGCAACTTTATCGAGCATATTGTCCAACGCACCGGACTCTTCGCCTATGGCCGTCATCTGGATTGCCAGGCTTGGAAATACGCCGGTCGATCGCATCGAAAAGTTCAACTGCATGCCTGTGGAAACGTCTTGTTTTACCTTGTTTACAGCATTTCTGAAAACAACATTTCCGGTAGCTCCGGCAACTGAGTCGAGTGCTTCCACCAGAGGAACTCCTGCTGCGAATGTAGTCGCAAGTGTCCGCGCGTAACGAGCTACGGAAGACTTGAAAATAAGCGGTCCAATGATCGGTATTTTCAGCAGGAATCGATCAATATTGTCGCGAAACTTTTGAGACTGCTTATAAGCCCGCTTGAACAAAAAAGCACTTACGAAAAACAGACCAACTATTGCTAACCACCATTTCTGTACGATATCGGATAAGCCGATTACCATGAGAGTGAATGCGGGTAGCTCTGCGCCAAAGCCTGCAAAAACTGACTGAAACTGCGGCACCACTTTGATGAGCAAAATACCTGACACGATAATTGCGACCATCAATACAGCAATAGGGTATGTCATGGCTTTTTTGATTTTTGCTTTGAGCTTTTCAGTCTTTTCTTTGTAGCTAGCGACGCGGTCCAAGAGACTCTCAAGTGCACCTGCTTGCTCGCCCGCATCGACCAAATTACAAAACAGGTCGTCGAAGTATTCTGGTTTTTGCCGAAGAGCCGTGGCAAAGCTGTTGCCGGCCGACACCTCCTGCTTGAGTGAGCCAACCAGTGCACGCATGTTCGGGTTTTCTGCACCCTCGGCAATGATGTCAAATGACTGCAGAAGCGGCACACCTGCCTTCATCATGGTCGCCATCTGCCGAGAAAAGAATGCGATGTCCAGCGGCTTGATCTTCTTGCCCTTGCCGAATATTGATACAGCCTTCTTGCGCACCTTGGTCGGATTAATGCCTTGCTTGCGCAGTTGGGCCTTTACGAGGGCGAGGTTATGGCCGCTCAGTTCACCACTGGTTTTGGTGCCTTTCTTGTCAACACCTTCCCACTTGTAAACGATGACTTTGACTGCCTTGCTGGCCATTTTTAATCCTTGGTTACGCGGTTAACTTCTTCAAGACTGGTGATGCCTTGCATGGCTTTGGATAACCCTGAGGTTCGCAGGTCATTGAATCCGTCCTTGCGCATCTGTCTGGAAATCTCCAGAGAGTTGCCTTCTTCCATGATGATGCGTTCCAATTCAGGCGTTTTTTTGACCACTTCGTAAATACCGACCCTGCCCCTGTAGCCCCCGTTGCACTGCTCACATCCCACTGGCCCATAGATTTTGAAAGTGCCAACCTTTGCTTCCGGAAAGCCTTCCTGGATAAGTGTCTCGCGAGGAATATCGAGTTCTTTCTTACAATGACTACACAGCTTTCGCGCCAATCGTTGCGCGATAATTAGATTTATCGCTGTAGCAATGTTGAACGCTGCGACACCCATATGGTGCAGTCGCGTAAGGGTTTCAGCAGCGCTGTTAGTATGCAAGGTGGATAACACCATATGACCGGTTTGGGATGCCTTGATAGCGATTTCGGCTGTTTCCAGGTCTCGTATCTCACCGACCATGATTACGTCGGGATCTTGACGCAGGAATGCGCGTAAAGCCTGAGAAAAGTCCAGCCCCTGACGCGGGTTGACGTTAACCTGATTGATGCCTTCCAGGTTGATCTCTACCGGGTCTTCAGCTGTGGAAATGTTGATGTCCACTGTATTAAGAATGTTCAGGCCAGTGTACAGCGAAACGGTTTTACCCGAGCCAGTGGGGCCGGTTACAAGAATCATGCCTTGTGGTTGCTTCAGCGCTTCAAGATACAGCGCTTTTTGTTCGGGCTCGTAGCCCAGAGCATCAATGCCCATCTGCGCACTGGTCGGATCGAGGATACGCATTACGATCTTCTCGCCCCACAGCGTAGGCAAGGTGTTCATACGAAAATCGATGGCTTTGGTTTTGGACACCCTTAACTTGACGCGTCCGTCCTGCGGTTTGCGCCTTTCCGAAATATCCAGGCTGGCCATGACTTTCAAGCGCGCGGCAATACGGTTTGCCAGATGAATCGGCGGTCTGGCGACTTCATGCAAGATGCCGTCAGTACGCAACCGCACGCGGAATATCTTTTCGTAGGGCTCAAAATGCAGGTCGGATGATCCTAATCGGATAGCATCCATCAGCATCTTGTTGACGAAACGTACCACCGGGGCGTCGTCAGCGTCATTCTGCGTAGCAAGGGAGGTTTCCTTGCCGTCAGCCGGTTCGATGTCCAGACCCAGATCTACATCTTCCAGATTGCCCAGACCGCTATCACTGTCAAAAAAGCGATCTATAGCAGTAGTCAGCTTGTCATCTTCGACCAGAATCGCTTCGGTGTTCAGGCCAGTGCTGAACTGAATATCAGTCACCGCCTGATGATTGGTCGGGTCCGAAATCCCGATAAATAGTTTATTGCCGCGCCGCCACAGCGGCAGTGCATGATGTTGTCTAACCAGCTTTTCACTCACCAGGCCTTTAGGCTGGCTTTCTTTGTCCAGGCTGGCGAGGTCCATGAAGGGCACGCCAAACTGATCGGAAGCCATTTCTGCCAGCGTCAGGCTTTTGACCAATTTGTTCTGTACCAGATAGCTCACCAACGAAATCTTGTCGCGGCGCGCCTGTTGATACGCTTGCTGCGCAACAGATTCAGTAAGTAGCTCGGCGAGGACCAATTGTTTGGCCAAGCCAGTGAGGACAGCATCAGTCATAAAACCACCAAGGACAGACAGTGTGAGGGTTTGAACCGCCCCGGGTTTCTCGGAGACCCTTTTGTTTGAGTCATGCCACCTGGGCAGACTCGG
>NZ_LKBW01000089.1 GCF_002699855.1 Pseudomonas amygdali
CCGAGTCTGCCCAGGTGGCATGACTCAAACAAAAGGGTCTCCGAGAAACCCGGGGCGGTTCAGAGGCTCGACCTGTCATAGAATCACTAGGCTACGGGAATCCGTCGATGTGGTACGCCGCACACGACTACGGCGGCGGAATCGTGCCAGCATACCGATCATTCGAAGATTACTACGCAACAGCGCTTTCAAGCGGCCATACCGACGTTCACCTTAACAACTATTCTCGGTCTTATGAATAGCTGCGTTGGAGGTCGCGGGTGATCGTGGACACCAAGGGCTTCCCCATTGAGCACAAGCCCAATAGTTTCTGTTTGACTCCGCTGCATGTGCCGGATCGACGGAAAGAAGGTGAAGGACTGCGGTACTACAAACGGTCATCTTGAGCTGATCGCTCGGACCCTGATGAAAGACGCACGTGAGGGCCTCGTTGGGCCGTAAGCCCATCGACTCAGACGCGCTGGTACTCGGGCTGGATCTTAAGCGACAAAATTTCCGAGGGCTCCAGCGTATCTATCTACAGCACACCGGGGCGTACTACAATGGCTTTGAACAGATTCCCGGCACGATCATCGACGAGTTCAATTTGCGGCCAGGCCCTCAGTGCGCGCAGCAGGCCGCTACCCAGACCACGGTAAGGCAAGAGCTTGGCGGCGAAGGAAGCCAGGATGGGATTGCGCATATTGGAGTTACCTGCTTTGATGTTTTCAATGGTCAGGTTGTTGGGTAGGTGGCCAGGACTGATGATCTCGACTCGATCCATAAAGACCAGCACGCGCACCGGGGCGCTGATGAAGTAGTCGCGATGTACAAGCGCGTTGGCAACCAATTCTTCCCAGACGATGCGCGGTATCTCGGCCTGACCCGGAGAGTTGAAGCCATGGGCACCCTGCACGGCGCGGGTATTGGCGATGATAAAACCCAGAGCCTGCTGGAACACGTCAGCCAGCTTGCCGGTTATGTCGCGGCTGTCGATGTAGCGCTCGTCCTCAATCTCGTTGCCTACAAAGGCCACTGCCTTGATGATGAAGGCTGGCAGCGCGTAGTGCGGCACCTTGGCAAACAGCAGGCTGCCGGCCACATTGAGGTGTCCTTGGTTCATCAGATTCATGTTGGTCAGCAACTGAGGTAGCGGCTGGTTGTGTAACGCCAGCTGCTCGCCGAATTGCTGCTCAAAAAATGCTTCGAAATAGGGCAAGTCCACCTCCCCCGGGCCCAAGCCCGCCACAGGTGTTTCATCGGCATGTACCAGGCCCGCTTGCTGAAATAGGCGCTGAAGTTCCTCGCGTGAGGTGGCACGGCGCTTGTCTGAGCCATTCTTCACCCAAATAGTGCCGTTTTTATCCATGTATGGCTTGCTGATGCCTTCAGGAATAGCGACGACCATTACTGTGCCATTTGGGTGCGGCACGTTGTCTGTAAACGGATTTACAGCTGGACGGACGTTTTGAGAAGCCGCATTGGAGACAAGTTGGTTGAGGCGAGCCAAGTCGGCACCGGACAGCCCGCGCACCGATCCATCGTCATTCACGCCGATGAGGATGCGCCCGCCAGCGGTGTTGCTAAAAGCAACGATCTCGGCGGCCAACGCATCGGCATTGGTCATGTCAGCTTTGAATTGCTGGCGGCTGTCCTCGCCTCGACTGATGACGTCGATCAGCTCTGTAGTTTCCATAAATTGTAAACCTCTTTACGGCGGTTGAAGGCTTCCTGGCCTCCTTCCATAATGTTGATGATGGCCTCCTGCACCGGATGGGCATCGATGCTACCGCTTTGTGTGGCGACCTTCTCGTCTTGGTACTGAAAGGCGTGCACCTGCTCTGCGTCACCCAGCACTGGGAAGTTGGCGTTGTGGGTAGCGAAGATGAACTGGGCTTGAGGTTTCATCTCGCGCAGCAGTTTGATCACATCGTCATAGATGGTCTGGTTGTCCAAATCGTCTTCCGGCTGGTCTATAATGATGACATCGTTCTGTCGTTGGCTGAGTACATATAACAGCAGGGCCGAAGCGCGCTGTCCGAGCGAGTGGTGCCTCAGCTCCTTGCCGCGATAACGGATCACGAAGCGGTTTGGCACCTGCCATGCGCTAAACTCGACCAGGTACTGCATAAAAGTCTTCTCAAAGACTTCAGGCGCGCTTCCAGCCTTGACTAAAGCCCCAGGCAGTGAACGCAGCAGCCCACCGAAATCGGCATAGTCCTCCATAACCGCTCGCAGGGTGGTTTCGCGGATGTTACTACCCTTAAAAAGCTGCTGCATGAAGCTAATAGCGGCTTCTTTGTCACCTTTGAAGTCAGCTTCGATCTGCAAGGCTGTGTTGACAGCGTTCACGCGATCCAGCTCCGTCTTGATGGTGGTAAATTCCCTCAGCCAAAGTTCATTGAGCTTGTCGATTTCGGCAAATAACGCATCGCGAATGGTGGTCTGCTGTGATTCCTGCTTGGCTAAAGCATCCAGCATTTGCTCCGCCTTGGTTTTGCGCTGTTGCTGGGCCAGAAAATCGTCCGGCTGGATGGCTGTCATACGGGTTTGCTTGAGTTCTTGAGCCAGTTGCCGCTCGACTTGCGCAAACTCCTCCTGAAGACTCTTACTAGCCCCTTCAAACTCGTACTGCTTGGTCCCGAGACGAGCCGCAACAGCGCGCATGTCCTGCTCGATCTGCTTGAGCTGATCGACCCCGGCAACGAGGTTGGAAAATTCGGCGTTGTAAGCCACGAAGAAGTCTGGATTCTGCTTGGAAACGTAGCTCGTCGCGTTGCGCAGTTCGTCCTCATGCTCGGCGATGAGGCTGCCCAAGGCGAGGATGAAGTCGTCTGCACGCTCCGCCATGCGCGCGAGCGCAGTTGCGTCCTGCTGGAATCCCAGACGCTTTTGGAGCTTGTCGGCGACACCGTACTCTTCGAACTTCTTCAGACGGAAGTTCGCATCGGTAAGCTGAGCGTTGAAGTCACGTTTAGTTTCGGCAATGTTGCTGAGCTTGAGCCAGCGTTGCGCAGCTTCGCACACGCGCTGGCGCTGAGTTTCGATTGCTTCGCGCAGCACACGGAGCTTTTCGCCAACCAGTTTCTCCACCAGATCGGTCTCGAAGCCTTCGCCGGTACTTGAGAGATCTTTTTGCCCGAAATAGATCGGGCTGCGCAGCACGGTTTCTCGAATCGAAACGCCGGGTTGCAAGGTGCCGCCCAGATAAACGTTAGGTGCTTCGCGGAAGATGCGGGAGATGGTGAACTCTTGCCCGTAAATATCGCAAGCCGTTAGCGTCACCTTGCCGCCGCTGCCCAAGGTGTGGCGGATCAACTCATCTTTGTACTTGGTGTCCTGTACCTTCTCGCCTCGCGGAATATCAAGAGCATAGCGCACAGCCTCCAAGAGAGAGGACTTGCCGCTGCCCCGGATGCCGATGAGCGCATTGAGCTCGGAGGAGAAGTGCAGCGTCTGCCCGTCGAGAATGCCACCATCAAAGTGGATGCTTCGAATGTGCGAGGCCTTATGTTTCTGCGGTTCCATAGCCACCCGCGCAGCGGGATCACCCAAGGCAAACTTCACCGCCCCGAAGGACAGCTCGCCTAGCTTTAAGTAGCTGGTTTTGCCCCGACCAATTTCATCTATACCTTTGGGGTCGCTGCCTTCGAGTTCCGCGGGGTACCAGCTTTGCAGCCAGCTTTGAATCTTAGTGCGGCAAGGTTTGTCTTTGCCCGCCCCGTCGTGAGTGCGAACCTTCTGAAATGCCAGCGTTCTGCGCCGGAAGAATTCATTTTGCCCCAAATCAGTGAGTCGGCCGCCATCCAGCTCCGCCCACAAGCCACTCGGTGCTTCGACGTGGGCGAAGACTAAAAAGAAGTCGCGGTGATAGCTTTCCAGTTTCTTGATCGTCTCCAAAAGAGACCAGGAGGAACGGCCGTTCTCCTGCTCGTACTGCGCCGGCGTTTTACCTTCGAATGCGCTTGTCAGGAAGGGGTTGATGTGGTCGTGCTCATCAATCCATTCGTCTGAGAATACAACAAGAGTGTGGATGCCATTGGCCCCATCGTTGACCGACAACTCGACGCCCGGCAGCAGGGCAATGCCCTTATTCTGAGCCGTTTTTCGCAGCGCTTTGAACTCATCAAGGTCGAACTTGTTGTGATTAGTGATGACGCCCAGCCGTATGCTAGCTTTCTCAAGCGCATCCACGTAGTTGCTGTGATAGAAGTTGTCATCGCCCGTGTACTTGAATTCGCGATCAGCTCGTGTGTGCAGATGAAAGTCTGCGCGTATCCACTGCGCGCCTTCCGCGAAGACAACTGATCGAGCCCTTGACTGCTTTGGTGGCAGACTTTTCATCGTGCCTTCTCCTTACAGGGGGTTTGTACGCCCAAACCGCCGAAATTTCCGGCCAGCCTATAAACGCGTTCTTTGAGACTGGATAGCGTTACGCAACTGATGCAAAAACCTATTGCCATATCATCTGGAAAGGCAACAGGTTGGCCAGCTTGATGCCAAACGCAGATGCCAGTTTTTGGCGCGCTCCGTCATCCAGTTCGGCGGGTAGCGCGATGATCCACTCTCGACCAGTCCGGCCATCCTTGCGCTTTTCTGCGGATTCGGCGGCGTTCCACAGAGCATTACGCTCGGTGCTGGTGCCGTCCGGAAACATGATCTCTGTGGAAAAAACACCACCGCGCCGTGTGTAGTCATGGACAAGACTGGTGCGGATATCAACCAGCTTAGTACCAGACCGATAGGCAGCAGCAACGTACGAACGTCCGGCGCTACGTGCTATCGGCTTGGTACTGGCGTGGAAGATGGCGATGGTTTCTGCCTCTGTTTTGGCTTGTGATCTCCCCCGAATGCGGCGGTTCAGAAAACGGATTTCCGGGTGTGTCACTTTTAGTGTTCTTTCGGTACCTTAATGAAGCCATCAGCAATACTTTGTGCCAGCAACTCCATCATTTTCGCGAAACGAAAAAAACCTGGATATTGCAGGCAGATATAGTCCATTTGGATTTTTGATGAGCTGTCGAGCACCTGTTTGAAAACCATCATATAGTCATAGCAGCCCTGTAGTAGCTGGCTATCGCCACTTTCTGTCGATGGAAATCGGCTGGCATAATCATGGACTGTCTTCGCCAGCTGGTGTTGCTCTGCGGATAAATCGAGCATTTTTATGCCTAATGAAAAGGGTTTGATATTGTCGTCCGAGGGACCGAAAATACTTCAGCAAGGTCACAGACGGACACTGGACCAAGGCAGCGCCTCAGACATCTGCCTTAGCCGCCAGGTACTGCGACCAAACACGTTTTACCTGGCTGACACTGACACTGACACCCGCCAGCCGCGCAGTCGCTGCAATGCTACACCCGCCGCTTTTAAAGGCAATGATCTGTTCATGCACTTTAGCATTCGGCTTGCGTCCTCTATATAGACCAGCGCTCTTGGCCAAGTCGATGCCCTGCCGCTGTCGCTCTCGCCGGTCCTCGAAGTCGTCACGTGCTATTTGCAGTGCCACACGCAACAGCATGTCTTGTACGCCTTGCAACACCACCTTGGCGACGCCACTGGATGCCTCGGCCAATTCCGATAGATCGACGATGCCGGGAACCGCCAAGCGTGCGCCCTTAGCCTTGATCGCGTCCACAAGCCTTTCTGCTTCGGCCAAGGGAAGACGGCTGATTCGGTCGATCTTCTCAGCGATGACGACTTCACCTGGTTGCAGGTCCTCAATCATGCGCAACAGCTCGGGACGGTCGGATCGAGCGCCCGAGGCTTTTTCGCGATAGACCGCAGCCACGTAGTAGCCCGATGCTCGCGCATTGCCAATGATCGCTTCTTGGCGCTGCAAGTCCTGGTCTTCGGTACTGACACGCAGGTACACCCGCGCAACATTGAGAGTCGTCATCACATGGCCCATTTTGGTATACCTAAATGGACAGAGTCGTGGCGGTCCGCTAGGACGATCCCCCTGATCCTTGGATACGCACCGAAAACGGCGCACCGCAGAGATACCGAGGCCAGGGGAGGGTCTTCAAATTGAAAGAATGGGGATAGAAGTCGAGCAAAGCCGACCCCTTCGCAAAAGGCCTCGGTTGCACTAGGGTGTAGTTATCGCTAAAATGTTACATGTAACTATCTACGGAGGTTTAAATGCCTACATCCCATGTAAATGACCGCGTTCAACGCCATCGCGACGCGCTGCGTGCGGCTGGCCTACGGCCCATTCAGATTTGGGTTCCCGATACCCGGCGGCCAGACTTTGCACAGGAGTGCCATCGACAGTGCCTGTTGGTTGCTCAGGCAGACATGGCCAATACCTATATGCAGGGGTTGATGGACGAAGCCTTAGACGATGTTGAGGGTTGGACGCCATGATGCGAGGTGACCTAGTCACCGTCGCCATGCAAGGTGACTTTGGTAAACCAAGACCCGCCTTGGTAATTCAGGCAAACCAATTCAGCGAACACACCAGCGTTACCGTGCTGCCAGTGACCAGCACCCTAGTCGCAGCACCGCTGCTGCGCATCACCGTTCAGCCGACCGCAGAAAACGGCTTGCAGAAGCCTTCTCAGGTCATGCTAGACAAGACCATGACACTCAAGCGTGAAAAAATAGGCCCGACTTTTGGGCATATCGGAGTGGATTCAATGGTGGAGGTGGAGCGCTGTTTAGCCGTGTTCTTGGGTATCGCCAATTGACACCTTTTCCTTGTGTGGCAAGACAACGTTAATCGGGGTTGTAAGCCGGAACCGCCGAAATTTCCGTCATGGGCGGGAAGCCAGTACTGGTGCGGATTGACGCCAAACTGTGGTTTATCGTACCGGCCAGGCTGCACGCGGGTTTACGGACAGGCACTGGGCTTAAATGCACTTTCTGTTCCGTTGCTCCCCAAACCTCGGCATCCGTCCATTATTCTGACGCTATTTTTGCGCGCCACTGTGTCCAGTTAAGAGGTAATCCGCTTGGGTTGTTGCGGGCATAGTCATGAAAGGCATGCAGAAATTTTAGTCTGTCTTCCAGGAATGGCCGCTTGAGTGCAGAAATGCTGCCTAGATCCGTCATGTTGTAGTCATAGCTGAGCTTGGCCATACGCCTGATGAGAGTTTCTGCTGAATGGTTACGAGCGTTCTTAAGCATGTCGACCATTGTCATGGCCGTGGTGGTACGACCGCGACCGCCGTTACAGTGCACAACTACCGACTCATTTGCCTGAAGGCAGTGGCGCATGATGTTTACTAGCTCGTCAGTCGCTTCCGGGCTCGGCCTATTATGGTCGGTAATGGCCACGCGGCGGTAAGTCGCGCCGGCCGCTGTAACGACTTCTCTTTCGCTCTGAACATTCAAATCTTTCAGTTCTGTCGTCTGAGGATTACTTTTTTTTACCTTTCACATAATTGGCATCGACCAACGTTACAGACTTGGCTCGCTTCAGTTCTGTAATCATGGCACTTTCACGTGCAGCTCCGTCAACTTGGGGTAAACCAGCGTTGGCCCAATCCATCGGGCCACGTAAGGTGACAGGCAAACCGTTGACAATCGCATGAGATTCTTCGCGCAGATCTAATACGGTTAGAGGCCCGCCCCCAAGGGCGGCGCGAATATTCTTCACCTGCTCGACGGAGGAAATGCGTTCACAACCAGCCAATTTCAGATCGGACAATCCGTCCGTCTCCATTCCCGAAGGCAGTTTGCTCAAGTCATTAGTGGCACGGAAGAAAGACATTTGTCCGTGTTTGGGTGGCGGCACTTTGTCGATAACCATAACACATTGGTCTTCGGTTTCCCTCGGGGGCACCGCGTAGCGTAATAAGGCCCGATTCATACCTAGATGCGTACGTTCGCTCAAGCCAGAGGACGCTAGATCATTCGCCGGGGGAGGGCTGAATTGAACCGCCCCGGGTTTCTCGGAGACCCTTTTGTTTGAGTCATGCCACCTGGGCAGACTCGGTGAG
>NZ_LKBW01000090.1 GCF_002699855.1 Pseudomonas amygdali
TTTGGTCGGCATACATGCACCTCTAGCTACATGTTATGCCCGAACACAAAATTTCTGACAGTCTCTATGAGCCCCGCGAAACCTCATCCCGAACGTGAACCGTTCTCAGGATGCCCATGAATCGTTCGAGAGTTGATTCAATGACCGATCGCGTTTTGATTGATGAGCTGCAGACCCTGGTTGACCCCGGCAAGGTACTCACCGATGCCGGTTCTCTGGAAACTTACGGCAAGGACTGGACCAAGCAGTTCACTCCTGCGCCACTGGCCATCGTATTCCCCAAGACCACCGAACAGGTGCAGGCCATCGTACTCTGGGCCAATGAGCGGCTCGTGGCGCTGGTGCCTTCGGGTGGACGAACCGGGCTTTCGGCGGCCGCGGTGGCTGCCAACGGTGAAGTGGTCGTCTCGTTCGATTACATGAATCAGGTGCTGGATCTGAATCTCACCGACCGGACGGCGGTCTGTCAGCCTGGCGTGATCACCCGGCAATTACAGGCGCTGGCTGAAGAGAGCGGCCTTTATTATCCGGTCGACTTCGCTTCTTCGGGCTCCAGCCAGATCGGCGGCAATATCGGCACCAATGCGGGCGGTATCAAGGTCATTCGCTACGGCATGACCCGCAACTGGGTCGCGGGCCTGAAAGTGGTCACCGGCAAGGGCGACCTGCTGGAATTGAACAAGGACCTGATCAAGAACGCCACCGGCTACGATTTGCGCCAGTTGTTCATCGGTGCCGAAGGTACGCTGGGCTTTGTCGTCGAAGCGACCATGCGCCTGGACCGTGCGCCGAAGAACCTCACAGCGATGGTGCTGGGCACCTCGGACTTCAACTCGATCATGCCGGTGCTGCATGCCTTTCACGGCAAGCTCGACCTGACCGCCTTCGAATTCTTCTCGGACAAATCCTTCGCCCGGGTCATGGCGCGCGGTGATGTGCCGTCGCCTTTCGACACGCCATGCCCGTTCTATGTGTTGCTGGAGTTCGAAGCGACCACCGACGACCTGGCCGATCAGGCCCTGGCGACCTTCGAGCACTGCGTCGAGCAGGGTTGGGTGCTGGACGGCGTGATGAGCCAGAGCGAACAGCAATTACGCAACCTGTGGAAGCTACGCGAGTACATCTCCGAAACCATCTCGCACTTCACACCGTACAAAAACGATATCTCGGTCACTGTCTCGAAAGTGCCGGAGTTTCTGGCTGAAATCGACGCGATCGTTGCCGAACACTACCCAGACTTCGAAGTGCTCTGGTACGGCCACATTGGCGACGGCAACCTGCACCTGAACATCCTCAAGCCCGAAGGCCTCGACAAGAACGAGTTCTTCGTCAAATGTGCCCGGGTCAACAAGTGGGTATTCGAGACTGTCGAAAAGTACAACGGCTCGATTTCGGCCGAGCATGGTGTCGGGATGACCAAACGTGACTATTTAACGTACAGTCGCTCGCCGATCGAAATCGAATACATGAAGGCGTTGAAAGCGGTGTTCGATCCCAACGGGATCATGAATCCCGGCAAAATCTTCGCCGTTTGATCCGTCGCAACCTTTTGATCCGTCGCAACAATAAGCAGGCTACCTCTTACAGCCTCAGGAGACGTCATGAGCTACCAGCACAAATATGTCGATGGCACCAACATTCACTTCCCGCTGGGTAAAGTGGTCTGCATCGGGCGTAACTACGCCGAACACGCCAAGGAACTGGGCAACGCGGTGCCTACCGAGCCACTGCTGTTCATGAAACCCGGCAGCGCGGTGGTTGCGCTGGAGGGTGGCTTCACTATGCCGGCAGACCGCGGCTCGGTGCATTACGAAGCAGAGATCGTGGTGTTGATCGGCAAGCCCCTGAGCAAGAACCCTTCGCGCGAAGAAGTGCTAGACGCGATCAGCGGCTTTGCGCCCGGCCTGGACCTGACCCTGCGTGACGTGCAGTCGCGTCTGCGTGAGAAAGGCCTTCCATGGGAGCTGGCCAAGTGTTTCGACGGCGCTGCGGTGATTCCGCCGTTCGTGCCCGCCGAGACCTTCCCAGATCTGGAGGACATCGGTATCCGCCTGACCCTCAATGGCAAGGTGGTTCAAGACGGCAACAGCAACATGATGCTCAACCCGATCGTGCCGATGATCCAGCACATGGCAGCCAACTTCTCGCTGCAGGCCGGTGACCTGATCATGACCGGCACGCCTGCCGGTGTCGGGCCGTTCGAAGCCGGCGACCAGATCGCGCTGGAACTGGTCGGGCAGACGCCGTTCGAGAGCGTCGTCAGGTAACCCGACAGCATCTTCAGGCTGCACCCAAAGCCACGCGGGATCACTCCCGGGTGGCTTTTGTTTGTGGAGTGACTGATAGTTCAGCCGATTTTGCGTTTTTTTCACACCTGTTCTGGATAATCCGGCCGTCCCTGCAAGGGCACCACGTCGTCATGAAGTCTCATTTGCTCAGGAACACATGAATGGCCAGTACTGCCGCAACGCCGCCTCGTAACAAAAAACGCTTCGCTTACTTACGCAACATGCGCTGGTACTCGTGGTTGTTAGTGGTTGTCTTGCTGGGCTATGGGCTGGCCTTCATCATGCATTGGGATGATCGCGCGCTGCTCTGGTTTCAGGAGCGGTTCGAGAGCAAGGCAGGTCGTCACGCCAGTATCTGGCTGCCGGACTACCATGTGGATATCGACGCAAAGGTGCTGCCGGGCATGGAAAAGGACGAGGCGTCGGACCTGTCCTATAACCCGGTGACCAAAACGCTGTTTGCGGTCATGGGCAAAAATGCGTTTCTGGTGGAGCTGACGCTCACGGGCGATGTACTGCGCAAGATCCCGCTGGTGGGCTGGAGCAATCCGGAAGGTGTTGCCGTCATGAACGATGGCCTGATTGCGATCACTGATGAGCGCCAACACAAGTTGACCATCGTTAAAGTGAACGCCGACACCACCACCCTGAACATCGCGGATTTCCCCCAGTACGAACTGGGCAAGTCTGCCAACCAGAACAAGGGCTTCGAAGGTATCGCCTGGGACCCGCAGCGTCAGCAGCTGATACTGGGCGAGGAGCGACCTCCCGCGCTGTACACCTGGAAAAGTGATGGCAGTGACGTGCTGAAAGGCGACAAGCAACCGCTGTCGAGTCGCTCGCTGGACATGCGCAATCTGTCGTCATTGAGCATCGACCCGCGCACCGGCCACATGCTCGCGCTGTCTGCCGATTCGCACTTGTTGCTGGAAGTCGACGAGCAAGGCGAGCAGGTAAGCTTCATGACCCTGCTGGGCGGCATGAACGGTTTGAAGGACACAATTCCGCGCGCAGAAGGCGTGGCCCTTGATGAGGCCGGTACGCTGTACATGGTCAGCGAACCGAACCTGTTCTATTCGTTTCACCGGGCGCTTCACAAGCACTGAGCCAGGACGGCAACTACACAGGTCGCCGATACACAATCGGCAAAAATATAGCACCATGCCATTAAGCTTGCTTTCAGGATGGCATGGTATCAATCCCGTCCGCTCAATCTGTTCGAGTCACCCTTCATGCGTCGCTCTACTCGCTCTTTAGTCCTGCTTCTGGCCCTTGTACCCCTGATCGTTGTGTTCGTGATCGCCAATCAGCGATACCGCTATGTTGAAAGTGCCCTGTTCGACTGGCAGGTGTTCTGGCAGTCCGACTCGCTTCAGTCCATTGGCCTGGATCAGTACCGCGTCGTCACCGAAGCACAGGTGATCGACGGGCTGCAGGATGATGTCTCGGGCCTGAGCTACGACCCGGACCGCAAGAGCCTGTTTACGGTGACCAACCAGACCCCCGAACTGGTCGAGCTGAGCCTGGACGGTCGTGTGCTGCGGCGCATTCCGCTGGTCGGGTTCGGTGATGCCGAGGCTGTCGAATACATCAGCCCGGGCACTTATGTGATCAGCGATGAGCGCCGGCTCCGGCTGATTCAGATTCACGTCGATGACAACACCAAAAGTCTGGACGCCGCCCAGGCAGAACAATTGACGCTGGGCATCACCGCCAGTGGCAACAAGGGCTATGAAGGGCTGGCCTATGATTCGGTCGGCAAGCGCCTGTTTGTCGCCCGCGAGCGTGATCCGGTGCAGATCATCGAAGTGCGCGGCTTTCCCAGAACCAACTCCGAGGCTCCCGGCAATCTGCAGGTCATCTCCAACAGCAAGCGCGATGGCCGACTGTCGGTTCGTGACCTTTCCAGCCTGCAATTCGATGAAACCAGCGGCCATTTGCTGGCCTTGTCCGATGAGTCGAAGCGCATTCTTGAACTCGACACCAGCGGTCATCCGATTGGCAGCGGCTCGCTGGCAAAAGGGGCGATGGGGCTGAGCAAGGACGTGCCGCAGGGTGAAGGGATGGCTATGGACGCAGAAGGGACGCTGTATCTGGTGAGCGAGCCGAACCTGTTTTACGTGTTCCGCAAGCCTTGAGCCTGTGAGGGTCATGCCCACCTTGCGTGGGCACGACCGGTTTTATCAGCGCGTCAGGGTTTTCACGCCTTCGGTGGTGCCCAGCAGCAACAGGTCGGCCGGACGGGCGGCGAACAGGCCATTGGTGACCACGCCGACGATGGCGTTGATCTGTGCTTCCAGCTCCACCGGATTGGTGATGCTCATGTTGTGCACATCAATGATGATATTGCCGTTGTCGGTTAGAACACCTTCGCGATAAACCGGGTCGCCGCCCAGTTTCACCAGTTGTCGCGCAACATGGCTGCGGGCCATCGGAATGACTTCGACCGGCAGCGGGAACGCGCCCAGCACCGGCACCAGCTTGCTGCCGTCGGCGATGCAGATGAAGGTCTTGGCCACGGCCGCTACGATTTTCTCGCGAGTCAGTGCCGCGCCGCCGCCCTTGATCAGGTTCAGGTGCTCGTCGCTTTCGTCGGCTCCGTCGACATAGAACTCCAGATCGCTGACCGTGTTCAGCTCATACACCGGAATGCCATGGCCCTTGAGGCGCGCGGCGGTAGCTTCCGAGCTGGCGACTGCGCCATCGAATGCCGCCTTGTGTTTAGCCAGCGCATCAATAAAGCAATTGGCCGTGGAGCCGGTGCCGACGCCCACAATGCTTTTGTCATCGAGCTTCGGAAGGATGAAGTCGACAGCTGCCTGGGCGACTGCCTGTTTGAGTTGATCCTGGGTCATGCGGGCTCCACGGTGCCTGATGTAGGTAAAAAGAGGGGGTATGTAAAAAAGGCCCGCATTATAGCGGCGACTGCGCCGCAAAGCCCTGTCATTCGTATGGTCGTCTTTCGGTGCGCAGAGTAGACTTCCCGACCTTGCCCGCTTCGTCAGTGATGCCACCCCGATGCTTGAACAGTACGTCAAGAAAATCCTCACCTCCCGCGTGTACGACGTGGCGGTCGAAACCCCGCTGCACGGCGCTCGCCAGCTGTCCGAGCGGCTGGGAAACCGGGTATTGCTCAAGCGCGAAGACCTGCAGCCGGTGTTCTCCTTCAAGATTCGCGGCGCGTACAACAAGCTGGCGCAATTGACCGCAGAAGAGGCCGCACGCGGCGTGGTCACGGCCTCGGCGGGTAACCACGCGCAAGGTCTGGCACTGGCAGCGCGTGAACTGGGCATTCTGGCGACTATCGTCATGCCGCGCACCACCCCGGAAATCAAGGTCGAAGGCGTGCGCTCACGGGGCGCCACGGTGGTGCTGCACGGCGACTCCTTCCCCGAGGCGCTGGCCTATTCGCTGAAACTGGTCGACGAACAGGGTTTCGTCTACATCCACCCGTATGACGACCCCGATACGATTGCCGGGCAAGGCACCGTGGCGATGGAGATTCTTCGTCAGCAGCCGGGGCAGCTGGATGCGATCTTTGTTCCGGTCGGGGGCGGCGGTCTGATCGCCGGTATCGCAGCGTATGTGAAATACCTGCGCCCGGAGATCAAGGTGATCGGCGTCGAGCCGGACGACTCCAACTGCCTGCAAGCGGCGATGGCCGCCGGGGAGCGCGTGGTGCTGAGCCAGGTCGGGCTATTTGCCGATGGTGTGGCGGTGGCGCAAATCGGCCATTACACCTTTGAAGTGTGCCGTCATTATGTCGATGAGGTGATCACCGTCAGCACCGATGAAATCTAGGCGCAAATCGGCCATTACACCTTTGAAGTGTGCCGTCATTATGTCGATGAGGTGATCACCGTCAGCACCGATGAAATCTGCGCGGCGATCAAGGACATCTACGACGACACCCGCTCGATCACCGAGCCTGCGGGCGCGCTGGGTGTTGCCGGGATCAAGAAATATGTCGAGCAGCGCGGCATCAGCGGTCAGACACTAGTGGCCATCGACTCCGGAGCCAACGTCAACTTCGACCGTATGCGTCACGTGGCCGAACGTGCAGAGCTGGGCGAAGGTCGCGAGGCGATCATTGCCGTGACGATTCCTGAACAACCGGGCAGCTTCAAGGCGTTCTGCGAGGCCATCGGCAAGCGGCAGATCACCGAATTCAACTACCGCTATCACACTGATCGCGAGGCGCACATCTTCGTCGGCGTGCAGACCCATCCCGAGAACGACCCACGCAGCGCCCTGATCGCCAGCCTGACCGGCCAGGGCTTCCCGGTGCTGGACCTGACCGAATCCCGAGAACGACCCACGCAGCGCCCTGATCGCCAGCCTGACCGGCCAGGGCTTCCCGGTGCTGGACCTGACCGACAACGAACTGGCCAAACTGCACATCCGCCACATGGTCGGCGGCCATGCCGAACGCGTCGACAATGAAGTAGTGCTGCGTTTCGAATTCCCAGAGCGACCGGGCGCGCTGTTCAACTTCCTCAACCGCCTGGGCGGACGCTGGACCATCTCGATGTTCCATTACCGCAACCACGGCGCAGCAGACGGCCGTGTGGTCGCCGGGTTGGTTGTGCCGGAGGAAGAGCGGCACCTAGTGGGCGCAGCGCTGGACGAGATTGGTTACCCGTATTGGGATGAAAGCGAGAACCCGGCGTACCGCTTGTTTCTGGGCTGAGGACGTGGATACCTCTCGTTCCTCATGCGGACCGGCATACCCACGCGGAGCATGGGCACGATAGAGGTTCTCTGGACACCTTGATTATCGTCCCCACGCTCTGCGTGGGGATGCAGTTCTGGACGCTCTGCGTCCGCCGTGCATGATCACGACAGCCGTTATTGAGCGGGCTCAGCCTCGGCTGGCTTGGCGCTGTCTGCTGGCTCGGCTGCCGGTGTGTCGACCGTTTCCGCCTTGAACGATGCAGGCTCGGCTGGCGCTGGCAGTGGTTCGCTTGCCGCGGGCGGCGTGGCTGATTCGGCAGCGGGTTCGGCCTTGGCGGGCGACTCCGTTGCTGCTGGAGCCAGTTTGGCGGGTTCGGCCGCCTTGGCCGGCTCGGCTGCGGCAGGGGCTACATCAGGAACACCCAGATCTGCCTTGGGCTTCTCGACAATATGCGCAGCTTTTTTCACTTCCGGTGGCAGGAAGTTTTCCACGAGGCCGAAAAAGCGCTCGTAGAACTTCGCCGATGACACGGTTTCACTGGCCACCTTGACCATCGAGTCGTCAGTGGAGCCTATCGGCATCGAGACAGAGCCCAGCACTCCAACCCCGAGGCTGGCCGAGTTGTTGGTCTTCTTCAGCGCATAGCGGTCCTGCAGAGCGTTTGCGAACATGGTCGAACTGCCATCCTTCGCATCAGCGGCGCACACCAGATTGAAGCTGATTTCAATATGCGCATCGCCGGTCTGTTGAAAGCTCTTGCGACCGGCAATCATCTTCGGGTCGCTGCTGGTGATGATATAGCCCTGGCTCAACAAGGCACGCCGCCCCGCTTCGCAATAAGCCAGGTCGGTGGCGGGATAACTACGGGAGAAGGTCCCGGCGTCATCGAAATGTTCGTGGTCATAAACCGCCTGCTTGGGCGATGAACAACCAGCTGCCATCAACACGGCAGAGATCCAGAATGCGGTACGAACGTTCAGTAGCTTAAACATCGAAAATCCTGAGGAAGGAAAAGACTGCCAGCAAGACTGCGAACTGGGAAATGGCGGTAAGTCTGCAACAAGGCCGACGCTGGATCAACGTACAGATCAAAAGGATTTGGATACAACACGTGTTCAGGCCAACCACCCTACTCGCCTGCGGACAAAACGCAGACAACAAAAAAGCGACCCGAGGGTCGCTTTCGTGTTTGCTTCAAGGAGTTCAAGGGCCTTGAAGCGGTGTATGGCGCAGCGGACGGGACTCGAACCCGCGACCCCCGGCGTGACAGGCCGGTATTCTAACCGACTGAACTACCGCTGCGCATTGTGGACTTGCGTCCTTTTGATACTTTGAAAGCCCTCGTACTTCAGCTTTCAAACTCAACGATGGTGGGTGATGACGGGATCGAACCGCCGACCCGCTGCTTGTAAGGCAGCTGCTCTCCCAGCTGAGCTAATCACCCTTTGCTTCGTTGAGGCCGCAAAATTTACGCACCTAACGAACCTAAGTCAATAGCCTGATTGAAGTTTTTTAAAAAACAGGCTCAATCGCAAAACCGCTACCACACATCAAAAGCACAACAAAGAGTCAATGTTGGCAGACTGCACGAAACTATTCGGCGTAGACCATCTTGCGCGTCATGCCGCCGTCGACCACAAATTCCTGCCCGGTCACAAAACCGGCGTTTCTGGACAACAACCACGCAACCATCGCGGCCACATCTTCTACCGTCCCTACCCTGCCGGCAGGATGCTGGGCGTGATCGGTCTCGGACAACGGCTCGGCCTTGCGCAACGAGGGGTCGCGCGCATCAATCCAGCCGGGACTGACGGCGTTTACACGTATCTCCGGCCCCAGACTGATTGCCAGCGCGTGCGTCAGCGCCATCAGGCCGCCCTTGCTGGCCGCATAAGCTTCGGTATCGGCCTCGGACTGGCGGGAGCGAGTAGAGGTAAGGTTGACGATGCTGCCACAGTGCGCACGCAGGTAAGGCGCGCAATGCTTTGCGAGCAGCATCGGACCGCCGAGGTTGACTGCCAGTACACGGTTCCAGTGCGACAGCTCAAGGCTTTCCAGCGTAGTGTTGTGCGGAACGGCAATCGCGGCGTTGCACACCAGCGCATCGAGACGGCCAAACTGCCTGAGCACCTCGGCCACACCTGCCGCGACCTGCTCTTCACTGGCAACGTCCATGGCAATGAACAGGGCATTTTCACCCAGTGCACCCGCCACTTTGAAGCCCCTTGCACGATCCAGATCGGTCAGCACCACTTGCCAGCCCTCGGCAATCAGCCACGCCGCGATACCCAGCCCGATGCCGCGCGCGGCACCTGTCACCAGAGCAACACGGCCGTTGTGGGTGCTGGCAAATTTCAACGCCCACTCTTCGCCCGTCTCGCCACTGTTTTTGTTACCGGACTTGTCGTTCACAATGCCGCCAGACCACGAGCCAGGTCGGCTTGCAGGTCCGTCACATCTTCCAGGCCCACTGCAACCCGTATCAGGCTGTCCCGAATACCCGCTGCCTCACGCTCCTGAGGTGCCAAACGACCATGAGACGTAGTGCTCGGGTGAGTGATCGTGGTTTTGCTGTCGCCCAGGTTGGCGGTGATCGAAATCAGCCGCGTGGCATCGATGAAGCGCCATGCGCCATCCTTGCCACCCTTGACTTCGAAACTTACCACCGCGCCAAAACCCTTTTGCTGACGCTGTGCCAGCTCATGCTGCGGATGACTCTTGAGTCCGGCGTAGTGGACCTTTTCGATACCGTCCTGCTGCTCGAGCCACTCGGCCAGCGCCTGGGCATTGGCACAATGAGCGCGCATCCGCAGGTTCAGGGTTTCCAGGCCCTTGAGGAAGATCCACGCGTTGAACGGGCTGAGCGTCGGCCCGGCCGTGCGCAGGAAACCGACCACTTCCTTCATCTGCTCGCTGCGGCCGGCAACCACGCCGCCCATGCAGCGACCCTGGCCGTCGATGAACTTGGTAGCCGAATGCACGACGATATCAGCACCCAGCAACAGCGGCTGCTGCAAGGCCGGCGTGCAGAAACAGTTGTCGACGATCAGCATCGTACCTTTGGCGTGAGCGATTTCAGCCAGTGCAGCGATATCCACCAGCTCGGCCAATGGATTGGACGGCGACTCGACAAACAGCATTTTGGTGTTGGGCTTGATCGCCGCGTCCCAGCCGCTCAGCTCTGCAAGCGGAACGTAATCCACCTCGATGCCAAAGCGTTTGAAGTACTTGTCGAACAGGCTGATGGTCGAGCCAAAGACGCTGCGCGACACCAGCACATGATCCCCGGCACTGCACAGGCTCATCACGACCGCCAGGGTCGCCGCCATGCCGGTGGCCGTAGCGACGGCCTGTTCGGCGCCTTCCAGCGCGGCGATGCGCTCTTCAAAAGAGCGCACGGTCGGGTTGGTATAACGCGAGTAGACGTTGCCGGGCACCTCGCCAGCAAAACGCGCGGCCGCATCGGCAGCCGTGCGAAAGACATAGCTGGAGGTAAAGAACATGGGATCGCCATGCTCACCTTCCGGGGTGCGGTGTTGCCCGGCACGTACGGCAAGGGTATCGAAACCCACACCTTCAAGGTCGCTGTCCAGCCGACCTGCATCCCATTCCTGAGTCATGCCGCCCACTCCTTGTCCAATTTAGTTGTTGTACAGATCGATGATCGCGCTCACGGCCTGAGTCTTGATCTTGGAGGCGTCGTTACGCGCGCTCTCGATCCTGTTCAGATAATGCTCGTCGATGTCACCGGTCACGTACTTGCCGTCGAAAACCGAGCAATCGAAGTTGTCGATCTTGATTTTCTTGCTGCCGCTGACCGCTTCGATCAGGTCATTCAGATCCTGATAAACCAGCCAGTCGGCACCGATGAGGTCGGCCACGTCCTGAGTGGTGCGGTTGTGGGCAATCAGCTCGTGAGCACTCGGCATGTCGATGCCGTAGACGTTGGGGTAGCGCACAGCCGGGGCTGCAGAACAGAAGTAGACATTCTTGGCACCGGCTTCACGGGCCATCTGGATGATCTGCTTGCAGGTCGTGCCGCGCACGATGGAGTCATCCACCAGCATCACGTTCTTGCCACGGAACTCCAGCTCGATGGCGTTGAGCTTCTGGCGTACGGATTTCTTGCGCGCAGCCTGGCCCGGCATGATGAAGGACCGGCCGATGTAGCGGTTCTTGACGAAACCTTCGCGGAACTTGACGCCCAGATGATTGGCCAGCTCCAGCGCAGCGGTACGGCTGGTGTCCGGAATCGGGATGACCACATCGATATCGTGATCCGGACGCTCGCGCAGGATCTTGTCGGCCAGCTTCTCGCCCATGCGCAAACGCGCCTTGTAGACCGAAATGCCGTCGATGATCGAGTCAGGACGTGCCAGATAAACGTGTTCGAAGATGCACGGCGCATACTTGGGGTTGGCCGCACACTGACGGGTATGCAGCTTGCCATCTTCAGTGATGTAGACCGCTTCGCCCGGTGCCAGGTCGCGAATCAGGGTAAAGCCGAGCACGTCCAGCGACACGCTTTCCGACGCGATCATGTATTCGACGCCTTCGTCGGTATGACGCTGGCCAAACACGATAGGACGAATGGCGTCCGGGTCACGGAAGCCGACAATGCCGTAGCCGGTGATCATTGCCACGACCGCATAGCCGCCACGGCAACGATTATGCACGTCGGTCACTGCGGCGAAGATATCCTCTTCGGTCGGCTGCAACTTGCCACGCACGGCCAGCTCATGGGCGAAGACGTTGAGCAGCACTTCCGAATCGGAATTGGTGTTCACATGGCGCAGGTCGGATTCGTAAATCTCCTTGGCCAGTTGTTCGACGTTGGTGAGGTTGCCGTTGTGCGCCAACGTGATGCCATAAGGCGAGTTGACGTAGAACGGCTGGGCCTCTGCAGACGTCGAGCTGCCCGCCGTTGGATAGCGCACATGACCAATGCCCATATGCCCGACCAAGCGCTGCATATGGCGTTGATGAAACACATCACGCACCAATCCGTTGTCCTTGCGCAGGAATAACCGGCCATCGTGGCTGGTTACGATACCGGCAGCGTCCTGGCCGCGGTGCTGGAGGACGGTAAGCGCGTCATACAGCGCCTGATTGACGTTCGACTTGCCGACGATACCGACGATGCCACACATGCGACACAACCCCTACTTAGTGGAACTGGATTTACCGAGCACATCCTGCGGCATTGTAGACGGCAGGATCTGTTCCTTGAACGGCAGATCAGCGGGTACGCTGATGCCGCTGGCGAGCCACTTGCTGGACATCCCTAGAATCAGGTTTTTCGACCAGTCAGCGACCATGAGAAATTGCGGCACCAGCCTGGACTGCTGCCACCATTGATCCTGTTGCACCGGCCCCAGGCTCAACAGCCCTACCGCCACAACGACAAGCAGGCCTCCGCGTGCTGCGCCGAAGACCATGCCGAGAAAACGATCGGTCCCGGAAAGCCCGGTGACGCGAATCAGCTCGCCTATCAGAAAGTTGACCATGGCGCCTACCAGCAAGGTGGCGACAAAAAGAATGGTGCAGCTCGCAATCACGCGGGCCGAAGGTGTTTCTATGTAATTGACCAGATACTGCGACAGCCCCGCGCCAAACATCCAGGCCACAACGCCTGCAATGATCCACGTCGTCAACGACAGTGCTTCTTTTACGAAGCCGCGCTTCAGACTGATCAGGGCGGAGATGGCGACAATTCCCAGAATTGCCCAGTCAACCGGAGTAAATGGCACGTTGCAGCCTGCAGACGGATAAGGCGGCGCATTTTAGCAGAGCGCCCGCCTGCCGGTAAGCAGCGATTACCGGCGCGAGGCATTTTCCTTTAACGCAAGGGCACGAGGTGCCGAACGGTCAGCCCCGCTCAGGCTGAAAGCGCACCACAATACCTTTGAGCTTTTGCTGTTTGTCGAGCTGATCGCGCAGACGATCAGCTTCGGCACGCTCGATAAGCGGGCCGACAAATACCCGATTAACGCCATCGGCAGTGCGAATGTAAGCGTTGTAACCTTGAGTTCGCAGGGTCTTTTGCAGGTTATCGGCGTTGGCACGGTTGGACATGCTTGCCAGTTGAACCGACCAACTGATCGACAGCCCGTTGGCATCGACGCCAGCAGGTGCTGCTGGCTTGGCGGGTGCCGCAGGGGCTGCCGGGGCCGGGGCCAGAGCAGGCGCAGGTGCCGGCTTGGCAGCAGGCTTCGGGGCCGGGGCGCTGGCAACCGGGGGTGCAGCCGGAGTACTTGGGGCAGGTGCGATCGGCATGGAAGGCGGCTGGCTGCTGCTCATGTCATCGTCGTTGGGCACAGGCTCCTGAGGCAGGGCCTGAGGCTCCGGAACAGGCACCGGGTCGACCCGGATCTGCGAAGCCGCGGGTGCCTGGGGTGCGGACGGTGCATCGACCTGCACCTGACGCGTTTCATCTTCCCGCGTGAAGAGCATGGGCAAGAAGATGACCGCCACAGCGATCAGCACCAGTGCTCCAACCATTCGCTGCTTGAATACGTTATCCAGCAAAGCCATTTGCAGCGTCCTCATCGGTGTACCGGGCCACCCATTCCAGGGCCTCGGCAACACAGTAAAATGATCCGAACAGCAGAATCTCGTCATCGGGCGTGGCGTGCGCGCACTGAGCTTCCAGCGCCAACGCAACACTCTGATAGGACGTCACGCAGGCGCCAAGGTTCTGCAAGGCCGAATGCAACTCTTCTGCCGGTCGGCTGCGCGAGGTAGGAAGCGGCGCAACGGCCCACTCATCGATGACCGGCACCAGATGCGCGACCACACCCTCGAGGTCCTTGTCGTTCAACAGGCCAAATACGGCGCGACGCTTGCCGACAACCGGCTGGCGCGCAAGGCATTGCTCCAGAAATTGCGCCGCATGGGGGTTGTGACCCACATCGAGAAGCAGATTGAGCCGCTTGCCTTGCCAGCTGACAGTTCTGCGATCAAGACGACCGGCGAGCCGGGTCTGCGCCAGAACCTGCCCTACTGCATCCGTTTGCAGCGGGTACCCCAGCAAGGCAAACGCCTGAAGTGCCAACGCTGCGTTCTGCATAGGCAGGTCCAGCAGTGGCAGACCGCGCAGTTCGACCTGTTCGCCGTGAGCAACACCACGCCAGTCCCAACTGTCCTTGCCTATCGAGAGGTCGAAATCACGACCACGCATCAGCAGCGGGCAACCCAACTCACGAGCCTTGGCCAGCAGCGGCTCGGGTGGTTCTGGATCGCCGCACAACGCTGGGCAACCGGCACGAAAGATTCCGGCCTTTTCGAAGGCGACCGACTCACGGGTGTTACCCAGATACTCGGCGTGATCAACACCGATACTGGTGACCAGCGCGAAATCCGCATCAACAAGATTTACCGCATCCAGGCGACCACCCAGACCGACCTCCAGAACGACCGCATCCAGCCGGGCCTGTTCGAACAGCCAGAATGCCGCCAGCGTGCCCATTTCGAAATGAGTCAGGGTTACATCACCACGCGCCGCTTCAACCGCCGCGAACGCATCGCATAACTCCAGGTCGGTTGCCTCGACACCCTGCACTTTCACCCGCTCGTTATAGCGAATCAAATGTGGGGAGCTGTAGACACCGACTTTCAAGCCCTGAGCCTGCAACAAGGCAGCGACAAAGGCGCAGGTTGATCCCTTGCCGTTGGTGCCCGTCACCGTAATCACCCTGGGAGCCGGACGCGTCAGCCCCAACTGCTGCGCTACCTGCCGAGAACGATCCAGCCCCATGTCGATGGCGGATGGATGCAGTTGCTCCAGGTAAGCGAGCCAGTCGCTCAGGGATGTAGAGGTCATATCGTGGCCGGTGCCGGTGGAACGACGATAGGCTCGATGACCGGCGCTACAAAACGAGGCGTCGGCAGGTTCATCATCTGCGCCAGCAGGTTACCCAGACGCGGACGAAGCTCGCTACGCGAGATGATCATGTCGATAGCACCGTGATCCAGCAGGAACTCGCTACGCTGGAAGCCCTCTGGCAGCTTCTCGCGAACGGTTTGCTCGATCACGCGAGGACCGGCGAAACCGATAAGCGCCTTGGGCTCGGCAACGATGACATCGCCCAGCATGGCCAGACTGGCGGAAACGCCGCCGTAGACCGGGTCCGTCAACACCGAGATAAAGGGCAGGCCTTCTTCGCGAAGACGTGCCAGAACGGCCGAGGTCTTGGCCATCTGCATCAGCGAGATCAGTGCTTCCTGCATGCGCGCACCGCCGGAAGCGGCGAAGCAGATCATCGGGCAACGATTTTCCAGGGCGTAGTTGGCGGCGCGCACGAAACGCTCGCCGACGATGGCGCCCATAGAACCGCCCATGAACGAGAACTCGAATGCTGACGCCACCACCGGCATGCCCAGCAGGGTGCCGCTCATGGAAATCAGCGCATCCATTTCACCGGTCTGCTTCTGCGCAGCGGTCAGGCGGTCCTTGTATTTCTTGCCGTCACGGAATTTCAGACGGTCGACCGGCTCAAGATCGGCACCCAGCTCTTCGCGGCCTTCAACATCCAGAAAAATATTCAGGCGTGCGCGCGCACCGATACGCATGTGGTGGTTGCATTTGGGGCAGACGTCCAGGGTCTTTTCCAGCTCCGGGCGATACAGAACCGCCTCGCAGGACGGGCATTTGTGCCAGAGGCCTTCGGGAACCGAGCTCTTTTTGACCTCGGAACGCATGATCGATGGGATCAGTTTGTCTACCAACCAGTTGCTCATGCTTTATATCTCCAGTACCGGTGTGGCTCGAACGGCTGGCGATAACGCGCCAGTCGCATGCCCTCGGATAAATTCGTGTATGGACGATGATGAAGGATAGCGATCGACCCAAGCCAGACCTGCACATCCCTCACCCCGATTTTTTACAACGACGGCGTTGCACTCTGGCACCACCGCTTACTTGATTCGACCCGCATGCCTCGTGGCAGGGACAGGCTTATGGACGGCGGCCGACCGGCAACCGTCACATCAGGTGCCATGCACCGCACTCATGAACGCAAGGATCTTTTCCCGATCCTTGATGCCCCTGCTCTTTTCGACACCGCCGCTGACATCCACGGCGTAGGGCCGAACCTGAGCAATGGCCTGTGCCACATTCGCCGACGTCAGCCCGCCCGCCAGAATGACCGGTTTATCCAGATCGTCCGGAATCAGCGCCCAATCGAAGGTTTCTCCGGTGCCGCCAGGAACACCCTCTACATAGGTGTCGAGCAGCACGCCTCGCGCATTGCGATAGGTACGGCAAACCTGAGCGATGTCATCACCCGCCTTGACCCGCAAAGCCTTGATGTAGGGGCGATGATAACCATCGCATTCATCAGGTGTTTCATCGCCATGAAACTGCAGCATGTCCAGCGCAACCGCATCCAGCGTCTCGTTGAGTTCGCAGCGGCTGGCGTTGACGAACAGGCCGACAGTGGTAATGAACGGCGGCAACGCGGCAATGATAGCGCGAGCCTGCAGCACTGTTACTGCACGCGGACTTTTCGGGTAGAACACCAGGCCAATTGCATCGGCTCCTGCCTCGGCTGCAGCCAGAGCATCCTCTATGCGGGTAATCCCGCAGATCTTGCTGCGAACGGCTGACATATAGTGAGCAACCTCAGACCTTTCGGAAAGTCCCGGATGTTAGCAAATGCTGCTCGGGTCGTCAGCCGTCCAGTTCTGCAAAGCCCGTAAGAAAATGCGGACCTACAAAACGCTCGGGCAGCGGAAATTCATCACGGTACTCGACCTGAACAAGGTACAGACCATAAGGATGGGCTGTCACACCACCGGTACGCCGAACCCGGCTTTCCAGCACGTCCCGCGCCCACTCAACCGGACGTTCGCCAGTGCCGATGGTCATCAGAACACCGGCGATGTTGCGCACCATATGGTGCAGGAAGGCATTGGCGCGCACGTCGATCACGATCATCTTGCCGTGACGCGTCACGCGCAGGTGGTGCAACTGCTTGACTGGCGACTTGGCCTGACACTGGCCGGCGCGGAAAGCGCTGAAGTCGTGAGTACCGACCAGATACTCGGCTGCCAGTGCCATCCGCTCTACATCAAGTGGGCGATGATTCCAGGTAATTTCCTGATTCAGGTGCGCCGGGCGAATCTGATCGTTGTAGATCACGTAGCGATAACGACGGGCAATGGCCTTGAAGCGGGCATGAAACGTAGCGGGCATGACCCGGGCCCAGGTTACGCTGACGTCATGGGGCAGATTGATATTTGCGCCCATGACCCAGGCCTTCATGGTGCGCTCGGCCTGCGTATCGAAATGCACCACCTGCCCGCAGGCATGCACGCCAGCATCTGTGCGGCCGGCACACATCAGTGATACCGGTGATGCAGCCACTTTTGACAAAGCGTCTTCAAGAGTTTCCTGCACGGTCAGCACACCGGATGCCTGACGTTGCCAGCCGCAATAGCGCGAGCCCTTGTATTCAACGCCCAGCGCGATTCGGGAAAAACCCTCGGCAGCCATTTCGGCTGCCGGGTTGTCTATGTTCGCCAAAGTGGTACAGCCTGTCGGTTCGCAAAAAGTCGGTCATTATACGGCCGCAAGAAAAACACGCTACCAAGCCGGGCGTTTGCAGGTTGTTGCCTTAGGGGGATCAGGCCAGCCGCGAAAGCATCTCCCGCGCTTCGCTTTTCTGTCCGTCATCGCCCTCGGTGACCACTTCGTCAAGAATATCCCGGGCACCGTCTGCATCGCCCATGTCGATATAGGCGCGCGCCAGATCAAGCTTGGTCGCGGCTTCGTCAGTGCCGGCCATGAAGTCGAAGTCCGGTTCGTCATCCAGTGCCGCGGCATCTTCGGCCGTGAACCTTGGTTCATCAAGCGGCGGATGCTCGAGATTCTGTGAAAGGCGGTCCAGCTCGGCATTGACGTCGTCGATTTCGGTCGCGAATGCCTGGCTGGCCTGATCGGTTTCAATCTCGTCCGCCAGCGACAGATCAAAGTCTTCCGGAAGCTCAAGGTCATCACTGACAGGCGGCACAGACTGCGTTTCACCCAGATCAAGTGGATCATTGCCAAGGCCGAGCAGGAAGTCATCCTCGTTCTTGAGCGCCGGATCTTCTTCGGACAGGTCCAGATCGAAGTCGGCAAGGTCTTCCGGCGTAGTCGCCGCACGGGCCTCTTCCTGTTGCTGCATGATCGACTCGAAGCTCAGCTCCTCGTCATCCGCTGCTGCCTGCACCTTCGGCTCATCCAGCATCAGGTCGTCAAGCTCGTTCACAGTGGTGACTTCAGGCGTGGGCGCTTCTTCGAATTCATCCAGGCTCAAGTCAAAATCGTGATCGAACGGGTCCGCTTCTTCAGCACGTTCTGCGGCCAGCGGCGTAACCACTTCAGGTGCGGGCTCGGGATCTGCTGTTACAGCGACTTCAGGCTCAGGTTCAACCTCTTGCTCTGCCGAATCATCGGCCAACAGCTCTTCAACATACTTGGCGTCAAGCTCTGCAACCAGCGCAGCAGCACTGGCAGCTGCCGCCGCGGCCACTGCCGGAGCAGCCGACGCAGTAGCAGATTCAGAAACCGCTGGCGCAGCAACAGGCGCTACCGGCTTCAGGGTCGAGTTAAGTTCTTCCTGCTGCTCGACCTCAGCTTCACGCTTTCCCGCTGCCACCAGTTTGCGTTCGTGGGCGGCGTAAGCTTTGTTATTACCCTGCTCGGCGTAGATTTCCATCAGCTTGAGGCGAATATCATCGCGCTTCGGATCTTCCTTCACTGCTTCTTCAAGCAGTTCGACAGCCTGATTCATGCGCCCGTAAGCAATATGGATCTCGGCCTGAAGCAGCGGATCGGCAGGACGTTCGCGAGCGGCGGTGGCAGCGGCGGCACCAGCAGCCCCCATGCGAACGTTCGGTGGTGGCACGTCCAGGCCATCGAAGCTGGCTGGCGGTGCATTCATGTCCATGTCTGAAACAAAATCCGACTCCTCAGCCAGAGCACGCGCCATACGCTTGTGCTTCTCGGCTTCGGCCTTCGCAGCGCGACGACGCGCCAGGAACAACAGCAACAAGGCCAGAATCAACAATACGGCACCGCCGATCAGGCCAAGCAGTACCGGGTTGTTGAGGATTTTCTGCAGCACGTCTTCATCTTCGGCTGCAGCCACCAGCTCCACAGCCAGCGGCTGATCGGCTGCAGGAGTCGCAACCTCGGCGGCACCTGCCGGCAATGCATCCTCAGGAGCAATCTCCCCAGCCGGTTTGACCGGAGCTCCATTGGCATCGACCAGCGAAGCAGGCACTGCCGCATTGGCAGGCGTGGTGGCTTCCGGGGTGGCAGCAGCCGGAGGCACAGCTGCACCGGCGGCCTGCATTTTGGCCAACTGACCGTTTTTCAGCTCAATCAGTCGCTGTAGCTTGTCGAGCTGGCTTTGCAGGTCGTTCATGCGGCTTTTCAGCTCGGCATTGTCACGGCGCGTGGTGTCCAGAGCTTCCTGAGCCACCGCCAGCTTGTTGCCAAGATCACTGTCACCCGCTGCACCTTTTGCCGCAGGCTTGCCGCTTGCCGAAACCAGGCTCAGGTTGTCGGAGGTATCGACCTTTGAAGGAGCAGCGCCAGCGCGATCACGGCGGGTGGCATCGACCTGGCGCGTGCCGGCAGGCAGGCGACGGCCTTCACGCCAGGCGCTGTACTGCCGGGAAACTTCTGCAACTGCCTGCGGTTGTGGCAACGCGGTGGTTTGCTGCGGAGTCGGAAGGCGCAGCACCTGCCCCTTCTTCAAGCGGTTGATGTTGCCGCCGATGAAGGCTTCCGGGTTCAACGCCTGAATGGCCAGCATGGTTTGCTGGACAGTGCCGCCAGTACGTACCTTCGCGGCAATTTCCCACAACGTATCGTTATTGGCGGTGACATATTGTGCCTGTTTGTCCGCGGCTGGCGGCGGCAATACCGGCGCACTGGCGGCAGGTGCTGGAGCCTCGGGTGCCGCAGCCTCTGTCGACGGCGCGACTGTCGCCAGTTGCGCGGGTGCGGCAGGAGCAGCAGCTGGTGCCGGGGCGGCGGCCGCAGCGGCGGCCTCTGGAGAAAACTTCGGTGGATCGAGCAGAAGGCTGTATTCACGCAGCAACCGGCCATTTGGCCAGAGCACCTGAACCAGGAACTTCACGTAAGGCTCGCGCACCGGCTTGCTGGAAGTAATGCGCAGGACACTTTTACCGCTGGCGTTGATAACCGGGGTAAAAGTGAGATCGTTGAGAAATGCCTGACGGGTAACGCCCGCCTGAGCGAAGTCAGCAGTGGTCGCCAGGCTCGGCACAACTTGCGTTGCGTTAAGCCCCTGCGCCTCAGTCAACTCTATTTCCGCTACCAGGGGCTGATTCAGGGTCGACTTGACCGACAATTCCCCGAGCCCCAGCGCCTGCGCCATACCCGATGACAGCGCTGAAGCCGCAGCGATTGCTAATACCAGTTTACGAACCTGAACCATAGCCCATCCCTTGTTTAAAGATTCCCCGAGATCCGGGGAGGTAGTCCTGCATTTGGGTGTAAGGCGTATCGCCGCTAAAACAATTATTCAAATTGTTGCCAAGTATCTTTTACACATAGTCTTTTATCAACAATTCGCCAACCTGCACAGCATTGAGCGCAGCGCCTTTTCGTACATTATCTGACGTCAGCCACAGATTCAGCTGCTCGGGATCGTCAATTCCCGCCCGAACGCGCCCCACATAAACCACGTCCTGCCCTACGGCATCACCCACTGGCGTAGGGTAATCACCCTCATCGACCAGTTCGATTCCGGCGGCAGACTCGAGTGCCGCATTGATCGCCGCAACATCGACCGAACCTGCGGTGCGCAGCGTTACGGTAAAGCTGTCGCCAAAGAACACCGGCACTTGAATGCAGGTAGCAGACACTTTGAGCAATGGCAGCGTCAGCAGTTCGCGTAATTCATCGACCAGACGCCTTTCCAGCGGCAAATGCCCCGACTCGTCAGGCGTCCCGACCTGGGCCAGTAGGTTGAACGCCATCTGACGATCAAAAAAGCGGGTTTCCAGCGGGCGGACATTCAATAGCTCGGTAGTCTGACGCGCCAGCTCACTGACGCCTTCGCGCCCGAGTGCGGAGACCGCCAGACAGGCCGTTACTGTCACCGACTGGATATCGATCAACCCGCGCAACGGCGCCAAAGCCAGTGCGACCGCAGTGGCAGAGGCGCTCGGGCTGGCCACCAGAGAGGCGGCCGCGCCGCTGTGCAAAAGCGTAGCATTTATTTCCGGCACGATATTAGGTGCCTGCACGACGGGAAATGCACCGGACAAGTCGACGACCGAGCACCCCGCCGCCACGGCCTTTTCGGCGTAACTGCGGCTTACCGCCGGGCCAGCGGCGAAGAATGCCAGGCGCACCTTGCTGAAGTCGAACTCATCGACTTCCCGTACGCGTACATTCTTGCCCCGAAACGGCACCGAGTGACCCGCAGACTCGATACTTGCCAGCAGGTGCAGATTGCCGACCGGGAAGTTGCGCTCCTCCAGCACCTGGACAACGGTTTCGCCGACAGTACCGGTTGCGCCGATTACGGCGATATCAAAGGACTGGCTCATGCAAAAACCTCAGGGAAATCAGGGAGCGGCACTTTAACTGTCGCACTGGCGACAGGCAATTCAAGCCGGCAAATAGCCGTGTTTTTCAAGGTTCAAGACCCACCGGGAAAAACACGCCGTGACTCCAGACACCCAGCCAGCGCTGCCCGTTGATCTCGCGGGAGACCGCCAGCTCGACCAGTTGATAAAAGACATTGCGGTGAATCAGCGCCTCAAGATTGCTCCGCACATGGATATACGGCGCTGGCTCCTGAGTATCAGGGTTTGTCACAACCCGCAAAGGGTGCTCCGGCCCCGCTTCAGTCTGATCCTCGACATTGGTCAGGAAGCGCAGCACCTGACCCTCACCCTCTCCCAGCACCTCAAGGGTTACGGCGACAAAAGGCGCGTCATCGACCTTGATGCCAACTTTCTCGACAGGGGTAATCAGAAAATATTCATCGCCGTCGCGACGCATGATCGTCGAGAACAACCTGACCATCGGTTTGCGGCCGATCGGGGTGCCCAGGTAATACCATGTCCCGTCTCGGGCGATACGCATGTCGATATCGCCACAGAAATCCGGATTCCACAAATGAACAGGCGGCAACCCCTTGGTTTTGGGGATCTGCGCAAACAGATCACCCGCCTTGTTTGAATCGGTCACTCCACTCTCCTGACGCTGGCTTAACGTTCGACGCCCAATAAGGTACGAGCGTAGTCCTCAAGAGGCGGACCCAGCAAATCTTCGGGGCTTTTGTCGTAAAGCGTCAGCAATCCGCCACGGCTGCGAATGCGCGCGCTGTCGATAAGATAACGGGTGCTGGTTTCGATCAGCATCAGTTGAATGACACCGCTGTCGACACCCAGACGGTCCACGGCTTCCTGATCGGCCCACTGATCGCCGGTGCCGATGCGATCATCGGCCTTGGCAAAACGGGTGTAGAGCAAATAATGTGCGCCTGCACTGCGCGCCTCGATCATGGCCTCATCCAGGCCCATTGGCCCACGGGCACGACGGACCATCGGGAAGTACTCGATGAACCCCTTGAAGGCCTCTTCAGCCACCACATTGGGCCGCGGATAGGCATTGCCTGGCGGCACGAAGGCACCTTGCGCGATGTAAATGAACGAGTCGGGCTGCACACGCCAGTTGGCAGTACGGCGAGTGTCGCTGTGATCGAGCAGACCCGCATCGCTGAATTGCTCGCGAACCCCCTCGCCCATGTCACTGACTTTCATGCAGCCACTCAACGCCAAAAGCGCGAGCAGCATAACCAGGCTACGCATCATCCCCTCCCAAATACCGGTGACGGAAAACCGGCGAATGGTCGTCGGATGCAGCTTCCGCGCCATCTCTGGCACAGCAGGCACCAAAGCCTTGAAGCAGATGCTCAAGACCGGACCGGGGCGTTATTCCGTAGCAGGGTCGGGTTTGGGCTCGGCGATGACGTCGGCATCGCGCTTGCGCTTGTTGCCCATACGCACGCCGATGTCCATGAGGAAGTGGAAGAAGCCTTCCTGATCTTCCAGCACATTGCTCCAGAACGGCGAGTGGTACAGCGCAACGGCGCCATGCACCAGCGCCCAGGCGGCACAGTAGTGGTAGTAAGGCGGGACATCTTCGAGCTTGCCTTCGGTGATGCGGCCTTTGATCAGCAGGGTCAGGTGTTCGAAGTTGGAGGCGCGGATCTTGTGGAGCTCTTCGACCAGCTCGGGCACCTGATTGCCCTTGACCACTTTTTCCTCCAGGCGGTCGAACAGGCGATAGCGCTGCGGATCACGCATACGGAATTCGAAGTAGGCACGTGAGAGCGCCTCCTTGTCCTTGTCGACATCAGCGGAGTGCAGCAGCTCGTTCAGGTCCCGCTCATAGTCGAGCATCAGGCGCAGATAGATTTCTGCCTTGGACTTGAAGTGCTTGTAGATGGTGCCTTTACCAATGCCGACGGCGTCCGCGATCATCTCGACAGTGACGCTGTCTTCGCCCTGCTCCAGGAACAGCTTTAGCGCGGTGTCGAGAATTTCCTGCTCACGGCGGCGAAATTCACGGACCTTACGAGGTTCTTTCTGCATAGAGAGGTCTGTCAGGATCGAAATCGAAGCCGGGTATTATGCCCAATCGGCGCTAAATTGCACGGATCATCCTTACTTGTCGACCTTTATGAACGAAACCGGCGAAAAATTCGCATTTTGGCGTCAGCTTCGCAAACCGGACACACGACGGTATGCTACGACGCAGGCATTACCGGGGATGCAGCGACAAACTCCAGGTAACCCGTGATCACTACATACAACGTGAAATAGGCAAAGATCAGCGCCGAGGCAATGTAGGACCAGCGCAACATACGCTCCCCCATGAAACGCCCACCCTGATGTGCCAGCGCACACAGCGAGATCGACCAGACCACGCCCGCCGCAACGAACCCGGCAAGAAAGGTCGAGGCACTGGCAAGATCAGAACCCTGTCGAGCAATCAGCGCACCGCCGACTGCAGCAAACCAGAGAATGGCGCTGGGTGATGACATCGCCAGAAAAATTGCGCGCAGGAACAACGCCAGGCTGGATTTTTCCGATTGAACATCCTGATTATCGAGGCCGGCACTGACCGCGGTGGCACTCATGACCATCCTGAAGCAGAACCAGGCCAACACCGCCGTACCGCCGAGCCAGAGCACGTAGCGTACGGCTTCATATTGCAGCAGCACCGCCATGCCGAGCATGGCCAGGACCGCATAGGCCAGATCGCCGACACAGGTTCCCAACCCAAGCCACAGCCCCTTGGAAAAGCCGCGCTGCATGGACAGCGTGATCATGGCTATGTTTGCCAGGCCAATATCCAGGCATAACGACAGACTCAGTAGAAAACCGTTGGAAAACTCCACTCGAACACTCCGACCAGGCACTGAAAAACCTCGGCATGCCTGACCTGCTGGCGTACACGGGCAAATTTGATGCGATGGCCTTGTATCCCGTCCGGCAAAAAGTGCTCATCAAGGACTCAAGAATCGCTTTAGTATTCCAAAACTGTTTAAAAAACGATCACAAGGCACTGGACGGTACGCCATGCTGGGCAATACTTAAGCCACTGACGGGTCATCATTCCCCAAATGACTCGCCAGTAAAGGTGCCTAAGGACTAGCGTGCCTTTGTTTTACTCCTAATGGTCTTAACCCGGCTTCACCCCCCCAGAATCCGGGTTTTTTTTGCCCGCGATTTGCCGTCAGTCAACGTGTATGCCACTCAGCGTTGAACATGCGCCAGCGGGAACAGGCGAGCGAAGTTAGCGGTGGTCTGCTCGGCGAAATGTTCGTAGGACTCGCCCCGTAGCATCGCCAGAAACTCGGCAACTTCGCGTACGTACTGCGGCAGATTCGGTTTGCCCCGATAAGGGATAGGCGCAAGGTACGGGGAATCGGTCTCGACCAGCAGCCGGTCAGCGGGGACTTGCCTTGCGACATCCCGCAGGGCGTCGGCGTTGCGAAAGGTCACGATGCCGGACAGCGAGATGTAGTAACCCATATCCAGCGCCGCCCTGGCCATCTCCCAGTCTTCGGTAAAGCAATGCAGAACGCCCGCCTGAGGCAGCGCGGCATCACGCAGAAGGCTCAATGTATCGGCGCGCGCGCCACGGGTATGGATGATCACCGGCTTGCCAGTGACACTGGCTGCCTCCAGGTGCAACCGAAAAGAAGCCTGCTGCAGCTCGGCAGCTTCGGGTTCGTAGTGATAGTCCAGACCGGTTTCACCTATCGCCACCACTCGCGGGTGATCCAGCTCCTTGAGCAACCAGTCCAGAGGCGGCATCTCACCGGGCTTCACGTCCAGCGGATGAATGCCTACCGAGCAGTCGACATCGGCGTAGCGCTCGGCGAGCGCCTTGACCGCGCCCGCATTGTCGGCGCTGACACCGATACAGAGAAAATGCCCGACCCCTCTGCCCCGAGCGGCTTCAAGGGCTGCATCCAGCGAACCGTCGTGCTGGGCAAGGTCAAGGCGATCAAGGTGACAATGGGAATCTACAAGCATGGGTTAAAACACAACTACATCGTATGGGTTGGACGATCGGACTTCAGAGCACCGACCAGATGAGTTTCGATCAGATTGCGCGCGGCATTGTCGCCATCATTGAATTGCACGCCGACACCGGCAGTCCGGTTGCCCTGCGCACCTTTTGGCGTAATCCAGGCGACGCGGCCAGCCACCGGAACCTTCTCCGGTTCGTCCATCAGATTGAGCAGCATGAACACTTCATCACCCAGCTTGTAGCTTTTGCTGGTGGGGATGAACAGCCCGCCGTTTCTGATGAATGGCATGTAGGCAGCGTAAAGCACGGATTTGTCCTTGATGGTCAGGGACAGAATGCCATTACGTGGACCTGTGTTCAGCGGCAGACTCATGACAACACCTCAACGGTTCCGGATAACGCCGAGTCTACGCCTGTCCCGGCAGGCCTGCCCACTGCACCAGCAATGCTTCAAGCAGCAAGACCCGGTTTAGATTGGCCTTGGACATGACTTTTTGCCTCTGTGCCAGAATCCAGTCCTGGATCTCCAGCACTTTTGCGCGAGAAGACTTCTGCGCCAGGTATTGAACGACCTTGCGCATGTCGCCAAGACCAAGGCCTTCCTCGTCCTGCGTCATCTGATAGCGCAGGATCAGGTGCGACCAGTCACAGAACCAGTCGAACAACAATAACAACGGGATATCCTTCCAGCCTTCGGCCAGCTGGGTAGCCGATTGCTGTTGCTTGAGTAGCTTCTTGACGCCATCCACCACCAGCGCGCGTTGTTCGCGAACGCCTTGCGTGTAAAGTGCCACGGCAGCCAGCGGCGACCCCGCTGCCAGCGTCAGCAATTCGAAGCGTTCTTCCTGCGTGCAATCAGGCAGGGCATTGCCCAGCCAGTCCAGACTCATCTGCTCACTGGGCAATGGGCAGGCCTGCTGCACACAGCGACTTTTTACCGTTGGCAGCAAGCGGCTCGGCTGATGGCTGACCAGCAATAGAACGGTATTGCCCGACGGCTCCTCAAGACTCTTCAACAAGGCATTGGCAGCGTTGATGTTCATCGCTTCCACCGGCTCGACAAGCACCACCTTGCGACCGCCCATCTGGGCGGTCTGCACCACAAAGCTCACCAGGTCACGGACCTGATCAACCTTGATCGGCTTGTCTGCTTCTTCCGGCTCCAGCACATAGTTGTCCGGATGACTGCCAGCCGCCAGCAGCAGACAGGATTTGCAATGCCCGCAGGCCTCAAGCGCTTCGGGAGCCTTGCACAGCAGGCTGGCCATCAGGCGCTCGGCCAGTGCCCGCTTGCCGATACCAGCCGGACCGTGCAGCAGATAGGCATGAGCGTGCTGAGCACGACCGGCCATCTGCTGCCAGAGTGATGCCTGCCAGGGGTAGGCTTCAGCCACGTCGCAGCTCCAGCAACTGCGGCAGCAATGCATCAAGGGAAGCCTGAACGTCAGCCAGCGGCTGGGCCGCGTCCACCAGACGATACCGCGCAGGATCCGCCTTCGCCCGCTGCAGATAAGTCGAGCGCACCGCGTCGAAGAAAGCCCGGCCTTCCTGCTCGAAGCGATCGAGTCGGCCACGTGCTGCGGCACGTGACAGACCGATTTCCACCGGCAGGTCAAACACCAGCGTCAGATCAGGCCGCAGATCGCCTTGAACAAACTCTTCCAACACGGCAATACGCTGCTGAGACAAGCCGCGGCCACCACCTTGATACGCGTAGGTTGCATCGGTAAACCGATCACAAAGCACCACCTCGCCACGCGCCAGAGCCGGGCGAATGACCTCGGCCAGGTGTTGTGCGCGCGCGGCAAACACCAGCAGCAGTTCGGTGTCGGCACTCATGGCTTCATCACTGGGAGCCAGCAGCAGTTCGCGAATGCGCTCGGCCAGCGGAGTGCCGCCCGGCTCGCGGGTCAGCAATACCTGAACGCCCTGCGCGCGCAGCTGTGCCGCCAGGTATTCGCGATTGGTACTTTTGCCAGCACCTTCCGGGCCTTCAAGGGTGATAAACAAGCCAGTCACAGGTAATCCTTAATTATTGCCATCATTGCGCATTCGGCTCGGGCTGAGGGGCATCTGTTGCAGTCGCAGGCTCGGGCTCTGAAGAGGGAGAATCAGTTGATGGTGCCGGTGCAGCAGGTGCCGGGCTGGAGCGATAATCTGCGCGGCGCTTGAGCTGATAGTCACGCACCGCTGAGTTATGGGCATCCAGATCGTCCGAGAACACATGGCTGCCGTCCCCCTTGGCCACGAAATACAGGCTGCTTCCCGCTACCGGGTTGAGCGCGGCATGAATCGCCTCGCGCCCCACCAGTGAAATCGGTGTCGGCGGCATACCGGCTATCACGTAGGTATTGTAAGGCGTGGGTTCCTTGAGATTGGCCCGGGTCAACTTGCCGTTGTAGCGCTCGCCCATGCCATAGATCACGGTCGGATCGGTCTGCAACTGCATGCCCAGCTTCAAGCGACGCACGAACACACCCGCGATCTGGCCACGCTCCTGAGGCACACCGGTTTCCTTCTCGACCAGCGACGCCATGATCAGGGCCTGATAAGGATTGGAATACGGAGCCTCAGACGACCTGGCGTTCCATTCTTCATCCAGCACTTCTTCCAGACGACTGTAAGCCTGCCTGAGCAATTCGGCATCGGTCATGCCGCGCACATAGCGATAGGTGTCAGGAAAGAAACGCCCTTCAGGGAATACATCAGGATGGCCGATTTTTGCCATCAGCTCGCCGTCGGACAAGCCAGCCAGCGTTTGATCGAGCTTGGCCTGTTTGGCCAGCGCAGCCCGCACCTGGCGGAAATTCCAGCCCTCGACCAGCGTCAGGCTGTATTGCACAACCTCCTTGCGCTTCCAGACGTCGAACAGCCCCTTGACGTTCATGCCCGGCACCATGCGGTATTCGCCGCTGTGCAGTGCCTGTCCGGAGAGGTTGAAACGCCAGTAGAGGCGCAACCAGAAGGCGTCCTTGATCACGCCATCGGCCTGCAGTCGATTAAGCACACCGGTCGGCGTTGAGCCGGCCGGGACATCCAGCAGTTGCTCCTGAGCGACTTCGAGCGGCTGGCTCAGCGCCTGATGTTGCTGCCAGAACGCAAAGCCGAGCAAAAGGCCTGCCAGAACGACAGCTGTTTCCAGCAACACCAATATTTTTCGGATCACAAATCAGATATCCAGAAGGGTGCGAGCAATACCTTGCAGTTTACGGGTGAGCGGCCCGACCGGCCAGCTCAAGACTGTAAAGCCGCGAACCGGCCAGACGCCGTAGACGCTATTGCATAGAAACACTTCGTCCGCCGATTCAAGGTCGGACAGGTGCAAATCACGGATATCGACAACCAGTCCCAGGTTTCGTGCCTGATCCAGTAACTCGGCACGCATCACCCCCGCTACCCCGCAGCGGCTCAGATCGGCAGTCAGCAGGCGGCCCTGGCTTACCAGAAACAGATTGCTGTAGACACCCTCGATCAATCGCCCGGAGGTATCGCGCATCAAGCCTTCGGCATGCTCGCTATCGCTCCATTCCGAGCGGGCCAGCACCTGTTCCAGGCGATTCAGATGCTTGAGTCCAGCCAGAAGCGGCTGTTCCGCCAGACGCGTCTGGCAGGCAAACAGGCGCACGCCCTGCTCGGCATGCACACCCGGATAGGCTGGCGCAGAGCCGCCCTGCAGGATTCGACGCGATTGGGCATTGGGGGCTGGAGCGTAACCGCGCTGGCTGTCGCCGCGGGTAAGGATCAGCTTCATGACCCCATCGCCAAGCTCTGCAGCGAAGCGGGTCATTTCTGCACGGATAAGCGCATGATCGGTTGCGATCGACAAGCGCGCGCATCCGTTTTCGAGACGCTTCAGATGGCGCTCCAGGAGCAATGGCTGCCCGGCCTTGACGACGATGGTTTCAAACAGTCCATCGCCGTAGGCCAGCCCCCGGTCCTTGAGGGACAAGGCGTCTGCGGGGCAGCCATCGACCCAGGCGGGCATTACTCGGCGAACCGACGGAATACCAGCGAACCGTTGGTGCCACCGAAGCCGAACGAGTTCGACAGAACGACATCGATCGGCATGCGGCGTGCTTCGTGAGGCACGAAATCCAGATCGCAGCCTTCGCTTGGCTCATCCAGGTTGATGGTCGGCGGAGCCACCTGATCAACCATTGCCAGCACACTGAAGATCGCCTCGACAGCACCAGCAGCGCCCAGCAGGTGGCCGGTCATCGACTTGGTCGAACTGACAGCCAGCTTGTAGGCGTGATCACCAAACACCGACTTGATCGCAGAGGCCTCGGCCAGATCGCCCGCAGGCGTCGACGTACCGTGTGCGTTGATGTACTGCACCTGATCGGCATTGACCTTCGCATCACGCAACGCATTGACGATGCAGCGTGCAGCACCGGCACCGTCATCAGTTGGCGAGGTCATGTGATAGGCATCGCCGCTCATGCCGAACCCGACCAGTTCAGCGTAGATGGTCGCGCCGCGTGCTTTGGCGTGTTCAAGCTCTTCAAGCACCATCGCACCGGCACCGTCAGACAGGACGAAACCATCACGGCCTTTGTCCCAGGGACGGCTGGCACGGGTCGGGTCGTCGTTGCGGGTCGACAGCGCACGCGCGGCACCGAAACCACCCAGCCCCAGGCCACAGGCAGCCATTTCAGCGCCACCGGCAATCATCACGTCCGCTTCGTCATAGGCGATGTTGCGAGCCGCCATGCCGATGCAGTGGGTCGCCGTGGTGCAAGCCGTGGCGATGGAGTAATTAGGCCCCTGTGCACCCAGATGGATAGACAGGAAACCGGAAATCATGTTGATGATCGAGCCCGGCACGAAAAACGGTGAAATCCGTCCTGGGCCTTGCTCGTGCAGCAGACGACTGCTGTTTTCGATGTTGGTCAGACCACCGATACCCGAACCCATCGCGACGCCGATGCGTTCACGGTTTGCATCAGTGACTTCGAGGCCTGCATTACGCACCGCCTGAAAGCTGGCCGCGAGGCCATACTGAATGAAGAGATCGAGCCGGCGCGCTTCTTTGGGCGCGAGGTATTCTTCGACGTTGAAACCCTTGACCGAACCGCCGAAACGGGTGGTGAAGGCCGACAAGTCCGTGTGCTCGATAAGGCCAATGCCACTGCGGCCCGCCAGAATGCCCTGCCAACTGCTGGGCACGTCATTGCCCAGTGGCGAAAGCATGCCCATCCCGGTGACCACGACGCGTCTACGCGACACAGGACTCTCCTTCTCTCTTGTTTACGGAACAATCAGTTACGAACAATCACAGCGTTTTCTAAAGAAAAAACCGCACGCCGGTTAAAGCAGTGCGGTTTTCCCGTGACAGCAGTCAGCGATTACAAATCTTAAGCCTGGTGGCTAGTGACGTAGTCGATTGCTGCTTGAACGGTAGTGATCTTTTCCGCTTCTTCGTCAGGGATTTCGGTCTCGAATTCCTCTTCCAGAGCCATTACCAGCTCGACAGTGTCCAGGGAGTCAGCGCCCAGGTCTTCAACGAAAGAAGCAGTGTTGACAACCTCTTCTGATTTGACGCCAAGTTGCTCTGCAACGATTTTCTTGACGCGCTCTTCGATGGTGCTCATACCTAGTTTTAACTCCTAGTGGAAATGTTCAGGCATCTGGCCAGTGGGTAAGTGTATAGAAGAGGTTTTGCGAATTTCAAGCTTAACGCTCTTCCCTTATGCCCAACCGTACCTTTGCCCATGCATAGATTGCAGCTTTATAACGGATTTTAGACAGCTCGTATGACATTTTTTTGAAACAGGTGGTCACATTAGCTCATGTACATGCCGCCGTTAACAGGGATTGTGGCCCCGGTAACGTACCCTGCGCCTTCGGAGGCAAGAAAAGCGACTACATGCGCAATCTCTTCGGCCTGCCCCAGACGGCCCAGGGGTATCTGGGTAATCAGTGACTCACGCTGAGCCTCAGGCAGCTCACGCGTCATATCGGTGTCGATGAAACCAGGCGCAACCGAATTCACGGTTACTGCCCGCGAGCCCACTTCACGGGCCAGAGCCCTGCTGAAACCTTCCAGCCCGGCCTTCGCGGAAGCATAGTTTACTTGACCGGCGTTGCCCATGGCACCCACAACCGAACCAATGCTGATAATACGGCCCCAACGCGCTTTGGTCATGCCGCGCAAAACACCCTTGGAAAGGCGGAAAAGGCTGTTCAGATTGGTGTTGACGACGTCATACCATTCGTCATCTTTCATGCGCATCATCAGATTATCACGGGTGATGCCGGCATTATTGACCAGAATCAACGGTGCACCGACGCGCTCCTGAATGGTCGACAGGACCGAATTCACAGACTCGGCATCGCAGACATCGAGCATCAGGCCAAAGCCTTCAATGCCGTTTTCCTTGAACGTCGCACTGATGCGCTCGGCGCCGGACTCAGAGGTCGCGGTGCCCACAACGACAGCACCATTGCGACCCAATTCCAGGGCGATGGCTTGACCAATACCGCGACTCGCACCGGTTACCAGTGCAACTTTACCTTGAAGGCTCATACAGGCTTCTCCTAATCAGGCCAGTGCCGCGCGCGCGGCGGCAAAGGCGTCCGGGGTATCAAGGTTGTAAGTAATCACGCCTTCGGCGCAACGCTTGTTCAGACCGGCCAGGACTTTGCCCGGCCCACATTCCAAAAGCTGGTTCGCACCACGGCTCGCCAGGCATTGAATGGATTCAACCCAGCGAACCGGCTTGTACAACTGTTCCAGCAAGTCACGCTTGAGCGTCGCCAGATCACTGACAGCACTGGCACTGACGTTTTGTACCAGCGCGATTTCCGGCGCCTGCCATTCGATGGCCTCAACAGCCTCGGCGAAACGTTCGGCAGCCGGGCGCATCAGTTCGCAGTGCGATGGCACGCTGACCGGCAACGGCAAGGCGCGCTTGGCACCACGGGCCTTGCACAGCTCCATGGCACGCTTGACGGCCTCGGCGGAACCGGCAATCACCACCTGACCCGGCGAGTTGAAATTCACGGCACTGACGACTTCGCCCTGCGCCGCTTCGGCGCAGGCTGCGATAACGTCGGCATCATCCAGCCCCAGAATGGCGGCCATGCCGCCCTGACCCGCTGGCACCGCTTCCTGCATCAACTGGCCGCGACGCTCGACAAGCTTCACGGCGTCGGCCAGGCTCAGGCTTTGCGCGGCCACCAGTGCGCTGTATTCACCCAGGCTGTGACCGGCGACGAACGCAGGAACCGCACCGCCCTCGGCCAGCCACACATGCCACAAGGCAACGGAAGCGGTGAGAATGGCCGGCTGGGTCTTGCCGGTCTGATTGAGCAGCTCGGCAGGACCGTTCTGGGTCAACGCCCACAGGTCGTAGCCAAGGGCTTCGGAAGCCTGCTCGAAAGTGTCGAGGATCAGCGGATGCTGCGCGCCTTGCTCGGCGAGCATACCGAGCGATTGCGATCCTTGACCCGGAAAGACGAATGCGAGGGATGCAGACATTTGACAAGCCTCTGAATTATTGTAGCCAAAATGGGCGTCCGGACAGGCCGAACGCGGGTATTCAAATTTACATGACTGATCGGTTGGATGACTGACCAGTCTGATGCGTCACATTTTCAGGCTCCGCCGTTCTGGAGAAGCAATTCAAGCCGCCCCTTCAGGCGCTGCGGCAGGTTTTCACGGGATTCAACGATCGCTCGCTGAATCGCACTCTGGAACCCTGAAACACTGGCCGAACCGTGGCTTTTCACCACAACCCCCTGCAACCCGAGCAAGCTCGCGCCATTATGACGAGCAGGTGCCAGATCAGTCTGCAGTCGCTTGAGCAACGGCAACGCCAGCGCTCCGACCGCCCTGCTCAGCAGGTTGCGGTTGAACAGTGTATCGATTCTGGCGGCAATCATGCTCGCCAGCCCCTCGCTCGACTTGAGCAGTACATTGCCGACAAAGCCATCACACACCACAACGTCAGCCTCACCCCGGTACAAACCGTCGCCTTCGATGTAGCCAATGTAGTTGAGCCCCAGGGCTGCCTGCAGAAGACCAGCGGCAAGCTTGACCTGCTGATTGCCCTTGATGTCTTCCGTGCCCACGTTAAGCAAGGCAACCCTGGGTTTTGTGACGCCCAGGGTCTCGGCAAGAACAGAGCCCATTACGGCAAACTGATAAAGCGCCTCGGCGCTGCAATCGACGTTCGCACCCAGGTCGAGCAACTGGCAATGGCCAGACCGGGTGGGAATGGCTGCGATCATCGCGGGACGGTCGATACCGGGCAAGGTCTTGAGCACAAACCGCGAAAGCGCCATCAGCGCACCGGTATTACCAGCGCTGACACATGCCTGGGCCTGCCCGCTCGCAACAAGCTCAAGCGCAACGCGCATGGACGAGTCAGGCTTGCCACGCAGGGCCTGGGACGGGCGCTCGTCCATTGCAATGGCTTCACTGGCATTTACGACACGCAGACGCGAGTGATCCACGGCACCGTGACGGGCAATGAGTTCTTCAATCAGGGAGGCTTGGCCGACGAGGACCAGATGAAGCGAGGGCGTAGCTGTCAGGCACGCGAGGCTTGCCTGAACAATGTTGCGGGGACCGAAGTCCCCGCCCATTGCGTCGATCGCTATGATCGGAGCGGACAAGAAATTACTCGTCAGCGCCCTTGTCGATCACTTTACGACCACGGTATACGCCTTCTGGCGATACGTGGTGACGCAGGTGAATTTCACCAGTGGTCTTTTCTACCGACAGAGTGCTTGCCTCAAGAGCGTCGTGCGAACGACGCATGTCACGGGCAGAGCGGGATTTTTTGTTCTGCTGAACAGCCATAATTGATTAACTCCTAAACGTTTGGGTCACGCTTTAACTGCGCCAATACACTGAACGGGTTGGACCGCGTTACCTCGTCCACGCTCGGTTCGGGCTCATCGAGACCCGCCGGTTGCTGGCATTCTTCAGGATGATGAGCAGGCACAATGGGCAAGGCGAGCAATAGCTCCTCCTCGATCAATGCCAGCAGATCCAAAGGATCTTCGCCCAGTTCCAGCACGTCATAACCTTTCGGTAACGACTGGGTATTCGCACCCTCCTTCACCACGGCGTAACTGCATTCGCTGTGGATCGGCAGGGTCACCAGCTCAAGACAACGCTGGCAAACCATCTTGACCGGGACGTCTATCGAACTGTGGATAACCACAGAACGGCGCTCGTCACGCTCAAAAACGAATTTCGCCTGCACCGTACCGACAGTGTCGGCAAGCGGGTCGCAGAGTCTCTTCAAATCGCCCAGCAGCACTTCACCCTGAAGGGTAGTGCCGCGATCAGACAATTTGCGCGGGTCAACGTGAGATGGAATCGGGTCATTCAACATAGGCCCAGCATTCTAGGGATGCCCCCTTGGCATGTCAAAGGAAATTCAGGCCTGTTCGTCACTCCGGCCACTCTTTAGAATCGACGCTCAGCCTACGGAGAACCGCATGCCATCCCTGCTCCTTGCCTCCAGCTCTTCATACCGGCGCGAACTGCTCACTCGCCTGCGCCTGCCATTCACCTGCAAGTCCCCGGACATTGATGAAAGTCACCGACCGGACGAAACCGCACACGACCTCGTTCGACGCCTTGCCTTAAAGAAAGCCGAGGCGCTGGCGGGCGAATATCCGCATCACCTGATCATTGGCTCCGATCAGGTTGCCGTCCTAGACGGGCAGATACTCGGCAAGCCACATACCTTCGAGCGCGCACTTGAGCAACTGACGGCTGCCAGTGGCACCAGCGTAACCTTCCTGACCGGACTGGCCCTGCTTAATAGCTCGACAGGCGAGCATCAGGTCGATTGCGTACCCTTTACCGTGCACATGCGCGAACTCGATCAAGCCAGCATCGAACGCTATCTGCATGCAGAGCAACCTTATGACTGCGCCGGCAGCTTCAAGGCTGAAGGGTTGGGGGTTAGCCTGTTTCGCAGCACCGAAGGCAGCGACGCGACCAGCCTGATCGGCCTGCCACTGATACGCCTTGTGGACATGCTAATAAAGGAAGGGGTCAGCGTACCCTGACGCTCAGACAAAGAACCCGGCCATTGGCCGGGTTCTTCATTTCTGCATCAAGCCGTCAGCGCAGGCTTGGACCGTTGAAGCCGACCAGCATGGCAATGCGCTCAGCGATACTGGTGCCCAGCTTTTTCGAAAAGCGGTCGAAAGGCGACTCTTCGACGGTGTATTCAACGATATCCTTTTCCTTGATCACATCCCGCGCGACATAACTGGCGCTGCCAAGACCGTCCACCAGACCGAGCGCAACGGCCTGCTCACCGGTCCAGATCAACCCCGAAAACAGCTCGGGATGATCCTTGTCCTTCAGACGATCACCACGACCCTGCTTGACGCTGGCAATGAACTGACGATGCGTTGTGTCCAGCACACCTTGCCAGAACTGCGTCTCATCGGCCTTCTGCGGCTGGAACGGATCAAGGAATGCCTTGTGCTCGCCCGATGTGTAGGTACGACGATCAACGCCGAGCTTGTCCATGGCACCGACAAACCCGAACCCCGCCGCCGTCACACCGATCGAACCCACCAGACTGGCCTTGTCGGCGTAAATCTGGTCAGCGGCACTGGCGATGTAATAAGCACCCGAAGCACCCAGGTCGGTAATGACCGCATACACCTTGATGTCCGGCTTTGCAGCACGCAGACGACGGATTTCGTCATAGACATAGCCCGACTGCACAGGACTGCCGCCCGGGCTGTTGATACGCAGAATCACGCCCTTGGTTTTCTCATCCTCGAACGCCTTCTGCAGCGCCGTGACGATATTCTCGGCACTGGCCGACTCCTTGTCGGCAATCACCCCTTGCACATCAATCAGCGCGGTGTGGCTGGAGCGGCGCGATGTACCACCTTCGAAATCCAGCATCGGAACGACCACTGCAACGAACAGAAACGCGAACGTCAGCAGCTTGAAGAAGATCCCCCAGCGACGCGCACGACGCTGCTCCTGAACACTGGCCAGCAGCGTCTTTTCCAGAAGTTTCCAGCTTTTTGCTTCTTCCTTGCCATTGATGCCCTCGTCCGCGCTTTGCGAGACGGGTGCCTTCCATTCGTCAGACATGTTCCAATCACTCCAACCCTAAAACTAGACGCCGCGCCCATTCAACCAGGTGCGCAGCTCGGAAAAATGCTCAATAGCCAATCGTGGCTGAAACTGGCGCAACGACTCCAGCGACTGAGCGCCATAACCCACCGCAACCGAATCCATACCTGCGTTGCGGGCCATCAGCAGATCGAATGACGCATCGCCGATCATCAACGAACGCTGCGGCGCAACATCACAATGCGCCATGATCTCGTTCAACATCAGCGGGTCCGGCTTGCTGGCGGTTTCGTCGGCAGCCCGGGTGGCATCGAAGTAATCTCCCCAGCCATTGGCCTGCAGCACCCGATCCAGCCCACGGCGCGCCTTGCCGGTAGCGACCGCCAGACGATAGCCGTCCTCGCGAAACGCCTGCATCGACTCCAGAACGCCCTCGAACAGCGGCGAAGGCACGTTATCCATGGCCATGTAGCTGTCAGCGTAGCGTTGCCGAAAGTCGATCACCTGACTGTCGCTGATCTGCGGATAAAGGGTTCGAATCGCCTCGGGCAGACCCAGACCGATAATGCCCTTGATCGCCGGATCATCACGAACCTCCAGATCAGTCTCGATAGCCGCGGTACGCATGGCCAGAACAATTCGCCCCACAGAGTCGGCCAGCGTGCCGTCCCAATCGAAAATCAACAGGTCGTAATTACGGCGCACTCAAACGCTCCACTGTCTTGGCCCACATTTCGTCCACAGGCGCCTGCACATTCAGTTTGCTGCCATCGGGCATCGGTACCGTCAGCATATAGGCGTGCAGGAACAGACGCTTGCCGCCCAGATCACGAATCTCGCGACTGAAATTCTCGTCACCGTATTTGGTATCGCCTGCAATGGCGTGCCCCGCATGCAGCGTGTGCACGCGGATCTGGTGCGTGCGCCCGGTCACCGGCTTGGCTTCGACCATGGTGGCAAAGTCACCGAAACGACGCAGTACCTTGAAGATCGTCAGAGCCTCCTTGCCCTCTTCATTCACTTCGACCATGCGCTCGCCGGAGCGCAGATTGCTTTTCATCAGCGGCGCACGCACCTGTTTCTGAGCCGTTGCCCAGTTACCGCGGACGAGCGCCATGTAGCGCTTGTCGACGCCGTCGCCGCGCAGGGCTTCGTGCAGATGACGCAGCATGCTGCGTTTCTTGGCAATCATCAGCAGACCGGACGTGTCGCGATCGAGACGGTGCACCAGTTCGAGCTCCTTGGCATCCGGACTCAACTGACGAAATGCTTCGATTACCCCGAAACTCAGGCCGCTGCCGCCATGCACAGCGATACCCGCAGGCTTGTTGAGCACGATCAGCGCCTTGTCTTCGTAGACAATCGCAGCCTCGAGGCGCTGCAGCAGAGCCTGCGCAACCGGCACCGGCTCGTCGCGCTCAGGCACGCGTACTGGAGGAATGCGCACGATATCGCCTGCCTGCAACTTATACTCCGGCTTGATCCGCCCCTTGTTCACACGCACTTCGCCTTTGCGCAAAATGCGGTAAATCAAGGTTTTGGGCACACCCTTGAGATAAGTGATCAGAAAATTATCGATGCGTTGACCGGCAAGTTCCGGGGCAACCTCAACCAGCTGGACGCCGGGGGTTGGAGGGGCAATATTCGTCATGCCGCAAATGATAACAATTTTTTATGGATTTGAAGCACTTAATGATTGCTGCTATAGTCGCGAACGCCGCCAAAAGCGGCCGGACAGCGGACCAACGGTTGACAACCGGCCCTGACCAACGCAATTCACAAGGACGGGAGGCCGTCCTACGCAGTGTTCGGTGACAACGGAGCACGCTGAAAACGTAACGAGCGCAGGTGACATGAGGCCGGAAACACGCCTGACAGCAGAGCAGACAGCTCGCTGCCGGTGCGGACAGTTCATGGCCAGTTCACAAAGTGCAGTCGCTTTCAGACGCTACGAGCGAATGCTTCGGGAACAACGCCTCAAGCCATGATGCGCGACCTTCCCTATCGAAGATCGCGGTAAATGCCAACCCGCTGCGGATTCTGCGCGCGGCAGCACCCGAATTATCAGGGATACGTGTAGGGTGGAGACGCACAACCATCGGACTGTGTAGCACAAGGCTTGTTCTAGACGCTTCATCTCGTCCGCTACCGATGGTCGATTCCTCCTCCTGACAAAGCTTTTGCTGAAAAGGGTGTCTTATGCCACCACAGCAAGCAGGAAACGTCGTCGCGACCCTCCGCCCCCTCTGGGCGAGGACCTCGCTAGACACTGGAGTGTCCAACCACTCCTGACGTGCCCTGACACCGACCGTGAGAAGTCGTGTGTGCCGAACGCCGTTTCCGGCAGCCCGGAAACCGACGGTACTACATGAAAAGAATGCTGATTAACGCAACTCAACCCGAAGAGTTGCGTGTTGCACTGGTAGACGGCCAGCGCCTCTACGACCTGGACATCGAGTCAGGTGCACGCGAGCAGAAGAAGGCCAACATCTATAAAGGCCGAATCACTCGCATCGAACCCAGCCTTGAGGCTGCCTTTGTCGATTTCGGCTCTGAGCGCCACGGCTTTCTGCCCCTCAAGGAAATCTCCCGCGAGTACTTCAAGAAAGCCCCTGAAGGCCGCGTCAACATCAAGGACGTCCTGAGCGAAGGCCAGGAAGTCATCGTTCAGGTCGAGAAAGAAGAGCGTGGCAACAAGGGCGCAGCCCTGACCACCTTCATCAGCCTTGCAGGCCGTTATCTGGTCCTGATGCCGAACAACCCTCGCGCCGGTGGCATCTCGCGCCGTATCGAAGGCGAAGAGCGCAACGAACTGCGTGAAGCCCTCAACGGCCTGATCGCTCCAGCCGACATGGGTCTGATCGTTCGTACTGCCGGCCTGGGCCGCAGCAGCGAGGAAATGCAGTGGGACCTCGATTACCTGCTGCAACTGTGGACCGCCATCAAGGAAGCATCCCTGGACCGTTCGGCCCCTTTCCTGATCTATCAGGAAAGCAATGTCATCATCCGCGCCATCCGTGACTACCTGCGTCAGGATATCGGCGAAGTCCTGATCGACAGCGTCGAAGCCCAGGAAGAAGCCCTGACCTTCATCCGTCAGGTGATGCCGCAGTACGCCAGCAAGATCAAACTGTACGAAGACAGCGTTCCACTGTTCAACCGCTTCCAGATCGAAAGCCAGATCGAAACCGCCTTCCAGCGCGTGGTCGAACTGCCTTCCGGCGGCTCCATCGTCATCGATCCGACCGAAGCCCTGGTGTCCATCGACATCAACTCGGCGCGCGCCACCAAAGGCAGCGACATCGAAGAAACCGCCCTGCAGACCAACCTTGAAGCGGCTGAGGAAATCGCCCGTCAATTGCGTCTGCGCGACATCGGCGGCCTGATCGTCATCGACTTCATCGACATGACACCGGCCAAGAACCAGCGCGCCGTGGAAGAAAAAGTCCGCGAAAGCCTGGAAGCCGACCGCGCCCGCGTTCAGATCGGTCGCATTTCACGCTTCGGCCTGCTGGAAATGTCCCGCCAGCGTCTGCGCCCATCGTTGGGCGAAAGCAGCGGCATCGTCTGCCCTCGCTGCAATGGCACCGGCATCATCCGTGACGTCGAATCGCTTTCTCTGGCCATTCTGCGCCTGATCGAAGAAGAAGCCCTGAAAGACCGCACTGCAGAAGTGCGCGCTCAGGTGCCGATCCCGGTCGCTGCGTTCCTGCTCAACGAGAAACGCAACTCGATCACCAAGATCGAACTGCGCACCCGTGCGCGCATCATCATCCTGCCGAACGACCAGCTGGAAACCCCGCACTTCGAAGTTCAGCGTCTGCGTGATGACAGCCCGGAAGCACACAACAGCCAGACCAGCTACGAAATCGCCGCGGCTGCAGCCGAAGTGGAAGAAATCGCCCCGCTGGCTGCCGCAACCCGCACTCTTGTTCGCCAGGAAGCAGCCGTCAAGACTGCACCTGCTCGTGCCAATGCGCCGGTTCCGGTAGAAGCCGTTGCGCCTGCCCCAACGCCTGCACCGGTCGCTCACGAGCCGAGCCTGTTCAAGGGCCTGGTGAAGTCCCTGGTCAGCCTGTTTGCGACCAAGGAAGAGCCTGCCGCTCCGGTAGTGGTTGAAAAACCTGCTGCCGAACAGCGTCCGGCCCGTAACGAGGAACGCCGCAACGGTCGCCAACAGAGCCGTGGCCGCAACAACCGTCGTGACGAAGAACGCGCGCCCCGTGAAGAACGTGCCGAACGCGCGCCGCGCGAAGAGCGCGCCCCACGTGAGGAGCGTGCACCTCGTGAAGAACGCGCACCTCGTGAAGAGCGTACCGTTCTCGAACCGCGTGAAGCCCGCGAGGATTCAGCACCACGTGAAGAGCGTCCAGCCCGTACTTCCCGCGAGCGCAAGCCACGTGAAGCACGCGAAGATCGTCCGGTCCGCGAACTGCGCGAGCCTCTGGATGCAGCCCCTGCCGTAAACCTTGCTCGTGAAGAGCGTCCTGAACGCGCACCACGCGAAGAACGCCAGCCGCGCGCGCCTCGCGAAGAACGTCAACCACGCCCCGAACAGGCCGCGGCTGCCGTGAGCGAAGAGGAAGTGCTGCTCAACGAAGAGCAGATCAATGACGAGAACCAGGAAGGCAACGACGGTAGCGAAGGCGACCGCCCTCGCCGCCGCTCCCGTGGCCAGCGTCGTCGCAGCAACCGTCGCGAGCGTCAACGTGATGCCAATGGCAACGTGATCGAAGGCTCTGAAGAAAACGGTTCCGAAGAAAACGGCTCGGCAGAAAATGCTGAACAAGGCAGCAGCGCCACCGATCTGTCGGCTGGTCTGGGATTCAACGCAGCAGCTGCGGCTGGCGGCGTGATCAGCGCCACAGCAGAAGCCGATGCACACCAGCAGGCCGAGCGGGCCAACAGCACTGCTGTAGACGCTCCAGCCGTAGAGCCCGCGCAGCAAGCGCCTGTTGCCGAAGCAACTGCTGCCAAGGCACCGGAAGCTGACGCACCGGCAATTGAAGCATCCACTCCAGAAACTCCGGTAGCAGCAGAACCGGTCGTTGAAGTGCCTGCCGTTGAAGCGCCGGTTGCGGATAATGCGCCAGTCGCCAAACCGGCTCCGGAAGTAGAGGTTCAACCTGCTGCGGTCGAAGCACCTGCCATTGCCGCGCAGACCGAGCTGTTCGAAGCGCCGCATGCAGAGCGCGTCGTGCCGTTCACACCAACGCCAGAGCCAGCGCCACAAGCGCCGGTCGAAGCAGCGGCCCATGAAGAAGTGCCAGCCACTGAATCGTCCGAACTGCCAACGCCTGCTACTCCTGCTGCCGAGCCTGTCGTCGTGAAGGAGGAGCCTGCTCCTTACGTCGCGCCCAAGGCCGTCGAAGAAGCAGCGCCTGCACCTGCAGAGCAACAACCTGTGATCGTGGAAACACAGGTCGCACCGGTCAGCAGCACCGGCCGTGCACCGAACGATCCTCGTGAAGTTCGTCGTCGCAAGCGTGAAGAAGAAGCGCGCCGTCAGCAGGAAGCCGCTGCGGCCAGCACTCCAGTCATCGCCGAAGCAGCACCTGTTGCCGCTGAAGCAGAATCGGTCCAGCCTTCTCAGGCTATCGAGGAAAAGACTGAAGAAGCGGCGACTGAGCAACCAGCAGTCAAACCGCAACATGAGGCCGAGAAAGAAAACGAGCCTAAACCACTCGTCTAACTCCGGCCCATGAAAAAGCCCCGCCTGTGCAAACAGGCGGGGCTTTTTCATGTCCGCTGATTGAGGACTGCACTGCGTTCATCTTCAATACACAGCGCTTGATCTAATCCCTTCGCGAGCAAGCTCGCTCCCACAAGAGACCATCCCCAGGCTATCAGTAGAGGTTCGGCTCCATTTCCAGCTCTACACCAAAACGCTCGACGATGTCGCTTTGGATGCGGCGCGCAAGGTTCAATAGCTGCAAGCCACTGGCCTGCCCGTAATTGACCAGTACCAGCGACTGGAGCTTATGCACGCCAGCGTCGCCGTCACGATAACCCTTCCAGCCAGCCTGCTCGATCAACCACCCCGCTGCCAGCTTCACCCGGCCATCGTCCTGCGGGTAGCCTACGACACCAGGGTGCTGCTGTTTGATCGTCGCGTACAGTTGGGCAGGGATAATCGGGTTTTTGAAGAAACTGCCGGCATTGCCCAGTACCGCTGGGTCAGGCAGCTTTTCACTGCGAATGGCGCAGATTGCCCGGCTGACATCGAAAGGCGTCGGTTTATCGATACCCAACTCGTCGAGACGCTGACGAACCGGACCATATTCAAGGTGCAGATTGGCTACGCGGCTGAGCTTGAAGCGCACCCGCAGGATCAACCAGCGCGCGACCTGATGCTTGAACACGCTGTCGCGGTAGCCGAACGCACAGTCCTCCAGGGAAAACTCGCGCAATTCACCCCTTTCACGATCCAGCGCAGTCAGGCTATGGAATATATCCTTGATCTCGACGCCATAAGCACCGATGTTCTGCATGGGTGCCGCCCCAACGGTGCCTGGAATCAGACTGAGGTTTTCCAGCCCCGCCAGCCCCAGTTCCAGACAGGACTGCACGAACGGATGCCAGGGCTCGCCAGCCTCTGCCTCGACAATCGACTCGAGACAGTCCTCATGCACGATGCGAATGCCGCGACTGGCCATGCGCAGCACCAATGACTGCACGTCACCGCTGAGCAGCAGGTTACTGCCACCGCCAATAACCAGCAGCGGTACATCGTGCTCGACCGAATACGCCAGCGCCTCGCGAACATCGTCATCGCTATGCGCTTCGGCAAACAAGCGGGCCTGAACATCCACGCCAAAGGTGTTGAAAGGTTTGAGGGAAATCGCGGACTGCACCTGCAAGGTCATACTCTCGCCTTCCCGAACCACTGGACGAAGCGCATCAACCCTCCAGCAAGCGCCTTACGCGCTCCAGGTCTTCAGGCGTATCGACGCCACCGGGTGGCGCTTCAAGCGCGTCGGCAACGTGAATTCGCACGCCATTCCACAACGCACGCAGTTGCTCCAGGCTTTCGGTGTTTTCCAGCCAGCACGGACCCCAGCTAACGAAGTCATGAAGAAAGCCCGCACGATAGGCGTAAATACCGATATGACGACGATAAGGCACGCCAGCGGGCAACTCGTCCCTGTTTGCGGTCAGCGCGTCACGCGCCCAAGGCAATGGGGCACGGCTGAACGTCAGCGCCAGGCCGTTGATGTCTGTTGCGACCTTGACGATGTTCGGATTGAACAACGCGGCCACATCGTCGATAGGCTCGGCCAGCGTAGACATGCCGGCTTCGGGGTGAGCCGCCAGGTTGGACGCCACCTGATCGATCACCGCAGGCGGGATCATTGGCTCGTCGCCTTGCACATTGACCACAATCGCATCAGCAGCCAGCCCCAGTTGCGCAGCCACCTCGGCCAGACGATCGGTGCCGGAATTGTGATCCTCGCGGGTCAGCAGCACTTCTGCACCAAAAGCCTGACAAGCCTCGACGATGCGCGCATCGTCGGTGGCAATCACCACACGCTCGGCGCTGCTTTTGCACGCCTGCTCCCAGACAAGCTGAACCATGGGCTTGCCAGCAATGGTTTTCAGTGGCTTGCCGGGAAAACGGCTGGAGCCGTAACGCGCAGGAATGACAACGGTGAACGCTGCTGTCATTTTTCCAGCCGCTCATCGGTGCTCAAGGTGCGTGCTTCGCTTTCGAGCATCACCGGGATGCCGTCGCGTACCGGGTAGGCAAGGCCTGCCCCTTTGCTGATCAGCTCGGTCTTGTCGGCGCTGAGCTTCAATGGTCCCTTGCAGATAGGGCAAGCGAGGATATCGAGTAGTTTGGTGTCCATAGGAGATCCTGAAGCAATCATGGAGAGAGACGTAGCAGTTGCTCATCGAACCAGTCGACAAAAGCATCGGACGGTACTGCATCCACTGCCAGATACCACCAGTCATCGGCTGCAAAGGCACGACATTTCACCGCATCCTTCTCGGTCATGACCAAGGGCAATGCCGGTGTGAATGTCAGCGCCTGGGCACTGTAGACCGCATGGTCGGCGAACGCGTGAGCCACCGGCCGCCAGTGTAATCCTTCGAGGGTATTGAAGAAACGTTGAGGATTGCCGATTCCGGCGACCGCATGCAGCGCCTGCCCGGCCGGGAAATAATCCACCGGCTGGCGTTCGCCACTGCGCAGATTGATAAGGGCTGACGGTTTGAGCATAAATGCGTAGCCATCGTCACGATCAGCCATCGCGCCGTTGTAAAGCAAAGCGTCGACACTGCCTAGGCGCTCAACCGGCTCGCGCAATGGCCCGGCAGGCAGACAACGACGGTTGCCCAGCCCGCGGGCGGCATCGATCAGCACCAGCTCCAGATCGCGAGCCAGACGATAATGTTGCAGGCCATCGTCGGAAAGAATCAGATCCAGAGGCTCGGCAGCGAGCAGGGCCTGCACGGCGCGACTGCGATCCGGATCGATTATCAGCGGCACGCCACTGCGTTTAACGATGAGCAAAGGCTCATCGCCCGCCTCGCTGGCACTCTGGTCGGCCTTGACGCGCCAGGGCAGGCTGGGAGGTTTGGCACCGTAACCGCGACTGACCACACCAACGCGCAGGCCACGACGACGGCAGTGCTCGATCATCCATAGAATCAGTGGCGTCTTGCCAGTGCCGCCGATGGTGATATTACCCACCACAATAACCGGCACCGGAGCGCGGTAGATAGTGCCCTCACCCGCCAGAAAACGCGCGCGCTTGCCCTCTACGACGCGCCGATAAAGGCCTTCGAGCGGACGCAAAAGCGCCAGCGCAGGGTGGCCCTTGTACCAGGCATCGAGCAAACGGTCGGTAAATGCCATCAGTTAGCCGGTGTGGCCTCGACAGTGGTCATGCGCAAATGGCTGAAACCCAGTTTACCCGCCGCATCCATGGCCGTAATCACCGATTGGTGAGGGGTCTTGCCGTCGGCACTGATCGACAACGGCAGGCTGGTATCGCCCGCCGACTCGCGTTGCAGCGCTTCGATCAGGGTTGCCAGATCGTTCTTGGGCAACAGTTGGTTGTTCAGCGAGAAGATCCCGTCGGCGTTGATGGCGATGTCCAGATGCTTAGCGCTGGCGTCCACCTCCGGCGTACCGGTGACCGCCTGTGGCAGATCCACCCGCAACTGGGTTTCACGGGTGAACGTGGTCGTCACGATGAAAAACAGCAGCAGGATGAACACCACATCAATCAGAGAGACCAGATTGATGTCGATGTTTTCCCGGGGTCTGCGACGGCGAAATTTCACTTCTTCTTGCCCCCGCCCACTCTGGCCAGCGACTTGAGATCGATTTTGGCGTCGATCAGATCGACATCGCGGTCGCCCTGCACCACTTCAACCAGACGAATGGCCTGCTGCTCCATGCCGACCACCAGTTCATCGACGCGACTTTGCAGAAAGCGATGAAAGAAGATTGCCGGAATAGCCACGATAAGGCCCGACGCGGTACAGATCAGCGCCTTGGAGATACCACCGGCGAGTACACCGGCATTGGCCGTGGCCCCCGAACTGTTGAACGAGCCGAAAATATCGATCATGCCCAGCACCGTACCCAGCAAGCCAAGCAGCGGTGCCATGGCGGCAATCGAACCCAGCGCGCTCAGGTAGCGCTCCAGTTCATGGATAACCCGGGCGGCGGCTTCTTCGATGCATTCCTTCATGATCTCGCGACCGTGCCTGGAATTGGCCAGACCTGCGGCGAGAATTTCACCCAGAGGCGAGTCGGCGCGCAGTTGCTTGAGCTTTTCGCCGTCGAGCTTCTTTTCCTGAATCCACTGCCAGACCTGTCCGAGCAGATGCGGCGGCGTGATACGGCTGGCACGCAGCGTCCACAGACGCTCGATGATAATGCCGGCAGCGGCGATGGAGCTCAAAATAATCGGCAGCATCATCCAGCCGCCAGATTTGACAAGTTCCCACACAGTGATCACTCCCTCGAAAAATTGGCGCCACTCTATCATAGGGTCGTCAAGTGCCGAACGCCGAGATCGATATCCATTCACTCAGTCACGCCAGAAACGCCGTTGCGCGCGCTCTGCCTGCGGCGTGCCGAACGTCCCCAGCCGCAGACTGACAGCGCCCAGCTCAGCGCTGTCATAACTGGCCATACCCAGCCATCGATAACGCGCCATGACCAACGGATGCGGGTGGCCGAAGGCGTTGTTACGGCCACGGGAGATCAGCACGCCAACCGCTCCGACGGCCTGAAGAAATACTTTGGATGACGAGGTCCGGCTGCCGTGATGCGGGGACTGCAACCAATGGGCACGAAGGTCGAAACCGCTGGCGATTGCCGCACGTTCCGCGTCGACGTCTATATCACCCGTCAGCAGCAGACGCTCGCCCCCTGCGTCGACACTCAACATGCAGGATGCCGGATTGCCATCAGGGCCCTGCTCCCAGCGCCAGGTGGAGAACATCACCCCATCCCACTCCCAGCGCGCATCGCTCTCACACAACCGCGCGTCGAGTTGCGGCGCGAGCCTGGCCAGCTCACCGCCCAGTACACGGTCAACCGGAAATGCCTGATGAACCGCCGCTGCGCCCCCGGCATGATCGGAGTCGGCGTGACTGATCAACATCAGGTCCAGATGACGCACACCGGCCTTGCGCATGGCGGGCACGACCACACGCTGACCGATATCGAACTCGCCGAAACGTGGACCTGCGTCGTACAAGAGCGTGTGATTTCGAGTGCGCAGGAGAATGGCCAGGCCCTGCCCCACGTCCAGCTGCAATACTTCTACCTGGCCTGCAGGCACTGAGTCGAGCGGTGGAAAAACGCACAGCAACAGCAATGGCCAACCCAGCAGACGCATCGGCACGCCTTTGGGCAGTAATAAAAGGAAGGCCCCGAGCAGACTAAGCAGCCACGCCCAGCCTGGCATTGCACTGGGCAACCAGGCGGGCAAGACTGCGGCAACCCAGCCGAGAAACATAAACAGCCACTCCAGCGCCCCTCCGGCCAGCCAGAGCAAGCCTTCGCCCACACCAGAGACCGGCAGCAGCAGTGTTCCAAGCAACGCAGGCGGCAGGACGATCAAGCTGACCCAGGGCACAGCCAGCAAATTGGCAAACGGCCCGCTGAGGCTGATCGGCAGGTTCAGCGCCAGCAGAATAGGCAGCAAGCCAATTGCGATCAGCCACTGCGCACGCGTCCAGCTTTGCCACCAATTCCAGGCACCGAGACGTCCACTGAAAATCAGCACCAGAATGCCAACCGCCGCGAAAGACAGCCAGAACCCCGGCTGCAGTGTCACCAGCGGCTCGAAAATCAGCACCGCGTTGAATGACAGTAACAACGGCCAGACAACGCCCAGGTGCCGAAAGCGCAAACGCCACAGCAGTACCATCGCGACCATCACACAGGCACGCCGTACCGGCACCTCGAAACCGGCCAGCAGCCCGTAACCCAGCGCAGCGATGAACGCCAGCGCACAGGCCCAAGGCAGCCAGGGTAAAGCCCGTGGCCACAGCCCCCAGCGTGCAAGGCCTGCGACCAGCGCGTAAATCACCCCGGCCAGCAAACCGATATGCTGGCCGGAAATCACCAGCAGATGCACCGTGCCGGTGTCCTGCAGCACCTGCCAATCGGTGCTCGACAACCCGGAGCCATCGCCCAGCACCAGCGCCGCCAAGCCGCCCTCTCTGCCCTGCGCATCGACCGCCAGCAAGCGCTGACGAATAAGGTCGCGCCACGCCCCGCGCGCAGGTGTCAGCAGTTGACCATCCACCACCGTACCGGTGGCACCGATGCGCTGCGCCAACAGCCAGGCTTCGTAATCAAAAGCATCAGGATTGACCAGCCCGGCTGGCCGCTTGAGTTTGACCGCCATGCGCCAGCGCTCACCGCTGTTGACCTGCGGACCGCCGTACCACGCCACCCGGATGCGTGCAGGCAATATCGCCCTGCGCGACCTTGCCCCTTCCAGTTCGAAACGCACCACGCCCTCGGCGACACTGGGCAAACCGACTACCTTGCCTTGCAGCCACAGCGTCTGACCGTCCAGACGATGAACCAGACGGTCATTCAACGCCCACTGCGCAGAAACACACGCCCAGGTAAAACCGAGCAGGAACAGCGCCAGTGGATAGGTGCGAAACGGTAGCAGCATCAACGCCAGTATCGGTATCAGCAGCAACAGCCAGGTCGGCGGCAAAGCAGGCAGAAAGCGTAAGGCCACAAGCCCCGACGCGAGCGCGATCATCCCTGTGCGCATGGTGATTCCTTGAAGCGGAAAGCTTCAAGGATCAGCGCAATATGGAAATGTCGGAAGTGATGGTGTGTTGCAAAACCTGAACAGCCGGTCTCGGCAGACAGCCGACCCGCCAGGCTGGCGGGTCGCAAAGCATGTGTTACTGACGCATACCGCGCCCGCTCACCAGCAACCGTGCGCAGCCGAAGTACAGCACAAACGTTGCCACGATCATGAACGCCAGGGCGATGCTGATCTTTATGTCGGAGACGCCCAGAATGCCGTAGCGGAAGGCATTGACCATGTGCAGGACCGGGTTGGCCAGCGATACGGTCTGCCAGAACGGCGGCAACAGGTTGATCGAGTAGAACACGCCACCCAGATAGGTCAGCAGGGTCAGGACGAAAGTCGGGATGATCGAGATATCGTCGAAGTTGCGCGCGAACACTGCGTTGATGAAGCCCAGCAGCGAGAAGATGGTGGCGGTCAACACCACCACAAGGATGGTTACGCCCAGGTGATGCACTTGCAGGTCGGTGAAAAACATCGACAGCATGGTGACAATGAAACCCACCATCAGCCCGCGCAACACGCCGCCCAGGGTGTAGCCAATCAGAATGGTGTGCGGCGAGACCGGCGAGACCATCAGTTCTTCGATGGAGTGCTGAAACTTGGCACCGAAGAAGCTCGAGACCACGTTGCCGTAGGAGTTGGTGATCACCGACATCATAATCAGCCCCGGCACGATGTACTGCATGTAGGTAAAGCCGCCCATGTCGCCGATCTGGCGACCGATCAGGTTACCGAAGATGACGAAGTACAGAACCATGGTGATGGCTGGCGGCAGCAGGGTCTGCGGCCAGATCCGCATGAAGCGGTGTACTTCACGGTAGACGATGGTTTTCAGGGCAATCAGGTTGGGGCGCAACTCGCCGCTCTGCACAGTCATAGCGCCACCTTCGCAAGGTTTTTTTCCACCAGGGACACAAACAACTCCTCAAGGCGATTGGATTTATTGCGCAGGCTCAAGACTTCGATGTTCTGGAAAGCGAGCTGGCTAAACAGCGCGGTGATGCCGACACTCTTGTCGACCTGAACTTCCAGGGTGTGGCTGTCGAGCAAACGGCAAGGGAAACCGGGCAGCTGCGGCGCGGTCTGCCAGGACGCCTTCAGATCCAGCACGAAGGTTTCGACAGTCAGGGTGCTGAGCAATTGCTTCATGCCGGTGTTCTGCACGATCACCCCGTGGTCGATAATGCCGATGTTGCGGCACAGCTGCTCGGCCTCTTCCAGGTAGTGCGTGGTGAGGATGATGGTGATGCCTTTTTGATTCAGTTCGGTCAGGAACGTCCACATCGAACGGCGCAACTCGATGTCCACACCAGCAGTGGGCTCATCGAGGATCAGCAGACGCGGCTCATGAATCAGCGCACGGGCGATCATCAAGCGCCGTTTCATACCGCCTGACAGCGACCGCGAAGGCACGTCGCGCTTGTCCCACAGGCCCAGTTGAGCCAGGTACTGCTCGGCGCGCTCCTTGGCGATCTTTGCCGGGATGCCGTAGTAACCCGCCTGGGTGACGACGATGTCGAAGGTCTTCTCGAACTGGTTGAAGTTGAACTCCTGCGGCACCACGCCAATGGAACGCTTGAGCGCAGCGGGCTCGCGATCCAGATCGTGACCGAAGATGTTCACCGTTCCGCTGGTCTTGTTGACCAGCGTCGAGATGATACCGATGGTGGTGGACTTGCCTGCGCCATTAGGGCCAAGCAAAGCGAAGAAATCACCCTCGGCCACGTCCAGATCAATGCCACTCAAGGCCTGGAAACCGTTGCCGTAGGTTTTGGTTAGCTGCCGAATGGACAGAGCGGAAGACACATCGGAAAGAGTACTCATCAGGAAAAAGGAATGAAGCTGACCGGGAACACACGCCTGTCATGACGACCCAGGCGTGCAATGGTGCTCGGCTGGGTCATTCAAGTACAGACACATCTGTTAATAGTAAATATCAAGAGCCGAACATGAGCCCGATCAACTGTTTTAAATGCTCAGACTGCATGCTCAGGTCAGCGGACTCATGACGGCCTTGCGATACGCCGGACGCGTCTTGAGGCGTGCATACCAGGCTTGGAGGTGGGGCAGCGGCGGACGTTCAATCGGCATTTCGAACCAGCCGTAAGCGAAGCACCCCAGGGGAATGTCGCCCATGCCAAAAGCTTCGCCGGACAGGTAAGGCTGGCGAGACAGGGCCTCATCGGCGACCAGCAACAGACTGTGCAGGGTCTTGATGCCTTGCTCGATGGCCGGCCAGTCCTGTTTCTCGGGCGGGGTGCGTACCACGCCCCAGAATACCGGGCTGAACGGGGCCGCGATGGTCGAGGAGGTCCAGTCCATCCACTTGTCTGCGTTGGCGCGGGCCTGAAGGTCAGCGGGGTATAAGTCCGAGTCCGGGGCATGGCGGGCGGCCAGATAGCGTACGATCGCGTTCGACTCCCAAAGCACGAAGTCGCCGTCTTCAATCATGGGAATCTGGCCATTGGGGTTTTTCGCGCGGTAAGCTGCTTCATTGACCAGCCCGAATGCCCCACCGGCGTCCTGCGTCTCGTAGGGCACGCCCACTTCTTCGGCAATCCAGAGTGCCTTGCGCACATTGCTGGAATTCTTCCGTCCCCATATCTTGAGCATTGCGTTCCCCTCGCAGTCGCTGATAAATAAAGGCTCACAGTCTACCCAGAAGCGACGGCAACTTCCTCGTCAACCAGGGGTCACTATCGATGTCGCCTCACCACTGCCCGGCGACCAGTTCTTGATCGCTGCCACGGCGGCGGTCATCACGGAGGAATACCTATGCTGTTGTTGTGGATTGTAGTGCTGGTCGTCGGCATTGCCTGGCTGGCCCATCGGCGTACCGCCCCGCTCCCGGCGCTTGGCGTGGTAGCCGTCTACCTGCTGGCCATGGGCATTTTCAGCCACGCGCCAGGATGGCTGCTGACTGTTTTCTGGGTGCTGTGGCTGGCAGTGTTCGTACCTGTTGTGCTGCCCGACCTGCGCCGCAAGCACTTCACTGCGCCCATGTTCAGCTGGTTTCAGAAAGTGCTGCCGCCCATGTCGGAAACCGAGCGCGATGCGATTGACGCCGGTACGGTCTGGTGGGATGGCGAGATGTTCAGCGGTCGCCCGGACTGGGACAAGCTGCTGGCCTATCCAAAAGTCCAGCTCACCGAAGAAGAACAGGCCTTTATCGACGGGCCGACCGAAGAACTCTGCGCGATGGTCAGCGACTGGGAAATCGGTCAGGCCATGGACCTGCCGCCTGAAGCCTGGGCGCACATGAAAGAGCACGGGTTCTTTGCCCTGATCATTCCGAAAGAATTCGGTGGCAAGGGCTTCTCGGCCTACGCCCACTCTCAGGTGGCCATGAAACTGGCCACCCGCAGCGGCGACCTGGCCTCCACCGTGATGGTGCCCAACTCCCTCGGCCCTGCTGAATTGCTGCTGCATTATGGCACTGACGAACAGCGCAACCATTACCTGCCACGTCTGGCACGTGGCGAAGATATCCCCTGCTTCGCGCTGACGGGTCCATTGGCAGGTTCCGATGCGGGCGCGATGCCCGACACCGGGGTTATCTGCAAAGGTCAGTGGCAAGGCGAGGAAGTCATCGGCCTGCGCCTGACCTGGGAAAAGCGCTACATTACCCTTGGCCCGGTCGCCACCCTGCTCGGCCTGGCTTTCAAGGCTTACGACCCTGAGCACTTGCTCGGCGAAGAGGAAGATCTGGGCATCAGCCTGGCGCTGATTCCGACCGACACGCCCGGCGTTGAAATCGGCCGTCGCCACTTGCCGCTGGGCGCAGCGTTCATGAACGGCCCGAATTCAGGCAAGGACGTCTTTGTTCCGCTGAGCTACCTGATCGGCGGCCAGCCAATGCTCGGCAAAGGCTGGATGATGCTGATGAACTGCCTGTCGGTAGGACGTTCGATTTCGCTGCCCGCGGTCGGCACCGGCGCTGCCAAGTACACCAGCCTGGTGACCGGCCAGTACGCCAAGGTGCGCGAGCAATTCAATGTGCCGCTGTCGGCGTTCGAAGGTATTCAGGAAGCGCTGGCGCGCATCGGCGGCAACGCCTGGCTGATGGACAGCGCGCGCATGCTGACCGCCAATGCGGTCGATCTGGGAGAAAAACCCTCGGTGCTCTCCGCGATCCTCAAATACCACCTGACCGAGCGTGGCCGCGAATGTATCGGTCACGCCATGGATGTGCATGGCGGCAAGGGCATCATCATGGGCCCGAACAACTACCTGGGCCGCAACTGGCAAGGTGCGCCGATCTTCATCACCGTTGAAGGGGCGAATATCCTTTCACGTAACCTGATGATCTTCGGCCAGGGTGCCATTCGCTGCCATCCATTCGTGCTCAAGGAAATGGCCTTGGCCGGTCGCGAAGACAAGCAGCAGGCGCTGCTCGAGTTTGACGCGCTCCTGCTCAAGCACATCGGTTTTGCGGTGAGCAACGCCGCCAGCACCCTGATTCTTAATCTGGGCTTTGGCCATTTTGAAAGAGCACCGGGCAACAGCCTGAGCCAAGGCTACTTCCGCGCGTTGAACCGTCAGGCAGCAGCTTTCGCGATGTTGGCGGACTTGAGCATGATGCTGCTGGGCGGCGAGTTGAAACGCCGCGAACGCCTGTCGGCGCGTCTCGGTGACGTGCTCAGTCATATGTATCTGGCTTCGGCGGCACTCAAGCGCTACCACGATCTTGGCTCGCCAGATCACATGAGCCCGCTGTTTCGCTGGGCCATGGAAGAAAGTCTGGGCCACTCGGAACGTGCCATGGACGAAATCCTCGGCAACTTCCCTAACCGTGTGCTGGGTGGGCTGTTCCGTGCAGTGGTGTTCCCGTTCGGTCGTCGCCACAAGGGCCCTTCGGACAAGCTGGACGCCGAAGTTGCACAGGTACTGGGCCGCGCCAAGGGCGATCCGACACTGGAAGAGTTGCTCGCAGGCTGCTATCGCCCGCAATCGGCAGAAGATCCGGTCGGCGCGCTGCAACATGCCATCAACTTGCTGACTACTGCATATCCGCTGCACAAGAAGCTGCAAACGGCGCTCAAGAGTGGTCAGATCAAACCGGCCGCAGGCGAGCATGCCATCGACGCTGCGTTGCGCATCGGTGTATTGCAGGCAGAAGAGGCACAGACACTGCGTACAGCCGAAGCCGCCCGTCGCAAGGTGATCGATGTGGATGATTTCGACAAGGAAGAACTGACCCTGGCAGCGGGCAAGATTCGCTGACGTTCAAGGTCACACCACACAGCAGGCGCGTAGAGCTTTATACTCTCGCGCCTGTTTTTGCATTTGAGGATTACCCGATGGCCGACGCCACTCTCGATCACCAACTTGGCCTGCTGGCACACCTGCGCAGCATTCTGGTCGCGCTGGGCGAGGCCGAGCAGGTTCCGGAAGAAAGCCACGCGCTGTTCATGGAGCGCTTCGACGAACTGGTCGAGCAACTGCCGCAGGACCCGATAGAAAGCCAGTACCTGGGCCAGGACATCCTGTGTCAGATCATCCAGCGCTACCCGCAAATCGCCCACCTGGTGCCTCGCGACCTGCTGTGGTTTTTTGCCGGTGACTGCCTGCATTTCATGCCGGATGATGAAATCGAGCTGTATCAGGCGCTGGAAGAGCGCCGTTACGAAGCCGAGCAGAACGACGAACCATTTGACTGGAACCAGGAAAAGCAGCTGCTGGCCATGTCGACACAGGGCAGCAAACACTGATCACCTCTCGTTGTAACGCCTGGCCCGGAGTCTGTTCCGGGCAGGTTGCCTGTTACTCACGCCAATGTGTATCAACAGGCAACACATCGATAAATACGATCATTCCGTTCCGGGATTCGAATCAGTTAATCGAATAGACAGGCATACCATGACACTCCCTTGCGCCTGAAAAGGCCACCTGATAAGGAGTGCTCTCTTTCCATGACTCAATTTCGTAAAGTCCTGTCGATTCAGGCAGGCCAACCTGCCTCTGACGGCGCGGGAGTCAAACTGACACGCGTTTTCGGCGGACGGGGCGTGGAACAATTCGATCCATTCCTGATGCTGGACGAGTTCGGGTCGGACGTGCCTGATGACTATATCGCGGGCTTTCCACCTCATCCGCACCGTGGCTTCGAAACGGTGACCTACATGCTTGAAGGCCGTATGCGTCACGAAGACCATATGGGCAATGTGGGCCTGCTGCAGGGCGGCGGCGTACAGTGGATGACCGCCGCACGCGGGATCATTCACAGCGAAATGCCTGAACAGGAAGAAGGCACCATGCGAGGTTTTCAGCTATGGCTGAACCTGCCGGGCAAGAACAAGCTGAACGACGCCAGCTATCAGGACATCCAGCCGGAAAACGTTCCTCGCCTGACCACTGCAGCCGGTGTGCAGGTGGTGGTATTGGCCGGGCATTTCGACGATGGCCAGGTTCGACAGGCCGGTGCGGTACAGCGCCCGGATACCGAGCCCTTGTACTTTGACTTCGACATGCCTGCCGGCAGTCGTATCAGCCCGCGCATGCCCGAAGGGCATCTTGCATTGCTGTACGTGTACGAAGGCAGTATCGAAATAGAAGGCAGCGCACAGTCAGTGAGCAAGCGCCATCTTGCGCACCTGTCTGACACAGGGGATTTGCAGATCAGCAGCACCAAGGGTGCGCGCGTCTTGTTGATTGCAGGCAAGCCCTTACGCGAGCCGATCGTGCAGTACGGGCCGTTCGTGATGAACACCCGCGAAGAGATTGACCAGGCGTTGCGTGATTTCCGGGAAGATCGTCTGACGGCGTGACAGGCTAAAGTGAGCAGATACTCTCACGCAGGTAATCAGGAAACCGTGCACCCCGCTTGAAGTGCACGGTTTCGCAACTACTGTCTCGTGACAGAGACGAGCGCGACTCAGACCAGCACCGGGTTCTGCTTGCCTGGGTCGATCTTGTAGCGTTCGATGGCCTGGGCCACGACCTTACGCTCGACCTTGCCGTCATCGGCCAGCGCCTTGAGCGCAGCCACAGCCACGAAGTAACGGTCCACCTCGAAGAAATGACGCAGCGATTCACGGGTATCGGACTGACCAAAACCATCCGTACCCAGCGCCACGAAACGACGCAGGGGTACGAATGGACGGATCTGGTCAGCGAAGATCTTCATATAATCCGTTGCCACGACGACCGGCCCTTCCCTGTCGGCGAGACAGCTTTCAACGTAGTTCAGGCGCGGCTCCTGCTCAGGGTGCAGCAGGTTCCAGCGCTCGACGTCCTGGCCTTCACGGCGCAGCTCGGTGAGGCTGGTAACACTCCAGATTTCACTGCTAACACCAAAGTCGTCCTCCAGCAATCTGGCGGCCGCGATGACTTCCAGAAGGATCGACCCGCAGCCCATCAATTGCACGTGTTTGCCGGAGTTGACCGACGCACTGGCCTGCAATGGGTACATCCCTTTGATAATGCCGGCTTCGGCGCCCTCGGGCAGATCAGGGTGCGGGTAGTTCTCGTTGAGCAAAGTGATGTAGTAATAGATGTCCTCATTTTCGGCAAACATGCGGCGCATGCCATCTTGAATGATCACCGCCAGTTCAAAGGCAAACGTCGGGTCGTAAGACACACAGCACGGTATCGTCGACGACATCACGTGGCTGTGCCCGTCATCATGCTGCAGGCCTTCGCCCATCAGCGTGGTCCGGCCTGAGGTGGCCCCCAGCAGAAAGCCCCTGGCCCGGGCATCACCCGCCGCCCAGGCCAGATCGCCCACACGCTGGAAACCGAACATCGAATAGAAGATATAGAACGGCACGGTCATCACGCCATGGTTGGCGTAGGACGTACTGGCGGCAATCCACGAGGAAATGGCGCCGGACTCATTCAGCCCTTCCTGCATGATCTGCCCGTCGGTGCTTTCCTTGTAGTAGCTCAGTTGCCCTGCATCCTGTGGCGTGTACAACTGACCGACATGGGAATGGATGCCGATCTGGCGGAACAGGTTCTCCATACCAAAAGTTCGCGACTCGTCCGGCACAATCGGCACGATCAACTTGCCAATGTTCGGGTCCTTGAGCAGCGTCGAGAGGATGCGCACAAAGGCCATGGTCGTCGATATACCGCGATCACCGGTGCTTTTCAGCTGGGTATCCAGCACCGAAAGCGGTGGAACCTGCAAGGTGGCCGCGTCACTGAAACGCGCCGGAATGTACCCGCCCAGCTGAGCACGGCGGGCCTTGAGGTACAGTGCTTCGGTGCTGCCCTCGGCGGGTTTCAGATAAGGCATGTCGCCCAGTTGATCATCGGTGATGTCCAGAGAGAAACGGTCGCGGAAGGCCTTGATCGCCTCTGCCCCGAGCTTCTTCAACTGGTGGTTGATGTTCTGCCCCTCGCCCGCCTCGCCCATGCCGAAACCTTTGACCGTCTTGGCCAGAATCACGGTCGGCCCGCCCTTGTGACGCATTGCGGCAGCGTAGGCGTTGTAGACTTTTTCCGGATCGTGCCCGCCCCGCGAGAGCTTCCAGATATCGTCGTCGCTCATGTCGCTGACCAGCTCCAGCAACTCAGGGTACTTGCCGAAGAAATGCTCACGCACGTAAGCGCCGTTCTGGGATTTGTAGTTCTGGTACTCGCCGTCCACGCATTCCATCATGCGCTGACGCAGCAGCCCGCTCTTGTCCTTCTCCAGCAGCGCATCCCAGCCACTGCCCCAGATGACCTTGATTACGTTCCAGCCAGCGGCGCGATACAGGCTTTCGAATTCCTGAATGACCTTGCTGTTACCACGCACCGGGCCGTCGAGACGCTGCAGGTTGCAGTTGACCACGAAGATGATGTTGTCGAGCTTTTCGCGCCCGGCCAGCGCAATGGCCGCCTGAGACTCGGGCTGGTCCATTTCGCCATCGCCGAGAAAAGCCCAGACCTTGCGCCCCTGATGCTCCTTGAGCCCGCGATTTTCCAGGTAACGCATGAAACGCGCCTGATACGCCGCCGTGATTGGCCCAAGCCCCATTGAAACAGTAGGGAACTGCCAGAAGTCCGGCATCAGGCGCGGGTGCGGATAGGACGAAATGCCATCGCGATCCGTTTCGCGACGGAAGTTGTCCAGTTGCTCTTCGCTCAGGCGACCTTCCAGGTACGCCCTGCCGTAAATGCCCGGCGAAGAATGGCCCTGGATGTAGACCAGATCGCCAGCGAACTGCTCGGTACGGCCACGGAAGAAGTGATCGAACCCCACGTCATAGAGCACGGCGGCAGAAGCATAGGAGGCAATATGGCCGCCCACACCGGAATGCTTGCCGGCACGCAGTACCATCGCCAGGGCGTTCCAGCGGATGAACGCGTTGATACGCTTTTCAACCTGGAGGTCACCCGGATAAGGCTGCTGACGGTCGCTGGGAATGGTGTTGACGTAGGGCGTCGTGACCCGACCATAGAAATCGCCGTGTTGAGCGACATCGAAGTCCAGCAACTGATCGATCAGGTAGTGCGCACGCGGGCGCCCTTCACTGTTGAGTACCGACTCAATCGATTCGAGCCATTCGCGGGTTTCTTGCGGATCCTCGTCAAGAAACCGGGGTTGCTGTGCCATCGTCGTCTCCTACTGTGATGCGGCAGTGGACGCCGGACAGGCGTCTGCCTTGAAAAATCTGATTGCAATTGCAATCACATGCCGGAATTTATCCCGTGCTCGGTTACTATTGCAACCCTCAAGAATTTCAGACAAAGGTGATTCATGTCGTCAGCCGAACCGGATACGTGGTTCAGATTCGTCAGGGCGCACCGCTGTCTTATTCGCGAGATCGAACGACGTCTGGCGGCGGCCGAACTGCCCCCATACGCTTGGTATGACGCGCTCTGGGGTGTGGAAAGCGGGCCTCAGGGCATGCGCCGCATGCATGAGCTGGCCGATGTCATGGCCATCGAACGCTACAACCTGACCCGCCTCATCGACCGCCTTGAAAGCGAAGGGCTGGTGGAACGCCACAGATCCGACAGCGACGGCCGGGGCGCGGTGGCAGCGATCACCGACAAGGGCCGGACACTGCGCAAACAGATGTGGCAGATCTACGAAACGGCGGTCGACGAGCTGTTTCTGGCGCAATTCGACGCCCCGCAGCGCCGCGTGTTTGCTGATGCGCTGGAGCGTGCCGCACTGGCAGCCCGACAAAGTGGCAGTAAAAGCTGACATCAGACCAGCCGATAGCGTTGCAGGGCGAGTTTCAGCGGCTCGTAGCTCAGTTGCCCGCCCTCCGCAAGCGCGGTCAGGGCCTGAACGACAATCCACTCGGGGCTGATTGCAGGCTTACCTTGCGGCGCAGCGGAATCGGCTCCCAAGGCAACAAACCGTCCGGGGACATGTTCACGCAGTTGCTCGGCCACGGCCTGCGGATAACCGGTGACCGCCACCACGGCGTCGTGCCCTTCGCCGAGGCAATCACGCAAGTGCCAGGACCGAGGGGTCTTCAAGGGATGGAAACGATTCCAGCGTCGGCCCGAGCCGGCATCGCGCGCCAGTCGGGTATAGCTGGGGCAGCTCCAGACTTCGCAATCGACATTCCAGTGCTCCTTGAGCAGGCTGGCCGCCTGACGTACTGACCGCAGGGCCAGGCCCGCACCCAACAGGCGCACGCGACGGCCGTCGTTGCCGGAAACGACATCGCCAACCCGATACATACCTTGCACAGCCGCCGCAGCCTGCGTCTCGCTCAACGCGCTGACCTGATCATTGGATTCGTCATGCAACGCCATGTAATAAAAACCGGCCCGGCCTTCAACATACAGACTGTGCAAGGCGTGCAGCGTGATCGCCCGCGCCTCCGCAGCATCCGCAGGGTCGTAAGGCTGACACTTGCTGTTTGAAAGGAGCCACAACGGCAGCCACGGATGAGCGCCCTTGGGCCAGCGAGATGGCAACGTCTCGATGTCGTTGCAGAAAATTCCACGTTGGGATGACTCCGATGCCAGCGCGCTCAGTTCGGCCGAGGTTTCGCTGCTGATCATGTAGATCAGAGGCAATTCGACCTTGCCGGCCTGTGCAGCAAATCGCAAAGGCCAGGCGCTGGCGAGCACGCCCTCCTGTTCGCAGGCCATGTGCTTGCTGGCTCGCACCACGGATATACGCCGCGAGGTAGACGGGTCTCGGGTCAGACGCTCGACGATGTCGGCCATCGCAAACAGGGGTGAACAGCACCCGCGCAGCGCAAGCCCCGCAGCCGCTTGAATCTTTTCCATGCAAGCCAGCGCTGCAACCCGGGTTTGCGGCGCCAACTGGTGGCCATTTGCGCTGTTCATCACTACTCCTTGCTGTCGGACAAGCGTCCTTGCACCTTAATGGAACGAAGAATATGATTGCAATCGCAACAAAATCCCATCCGGTGTGCGTGATCGCAGTGCAGGGCCCAACGCCCAAACACGCGTGCGCTCGTATGCAAATGCTTCGACGAGCGCACTTTTTTACAGCCTTGACCGGTGTTCAAAATCAAAAGACACAGGGAAATCCTGAAAAAGACTTCCTGATTTGGCAAAATCTCCGGGCACCAATCGCCGAGCTTTTCGATGATGAATCAAATGACCTTCGCCGATGCCGAA